>NZ_CP054044.1:927265-1236354 GCF_013282745.1 Yersinia bercovieri ATCC 43970 | reverse complement strand
CATGACCCAGTAACCCGCCGGGTAAGGGCTGCCATTGTGGGCTGAAATCAGCCTCATGTGCGGCCAGCGCCGCTTTTACCTGAGGTTTTAGGCAAGAGATATGAATATGTAATTGATTTTGAGAGCGACCATATTTTGAATTAATGGTTAGCGAGATATTTGCATCATCAATGGGTGCGCCATATTTATCGGCCATAAAGTGGCGGGCCTGCCAGGCATCCAGAAAATAGTTCGGGCTGTTGGCCGCTAATATCTGCGGGCTTTCTATGCCGCTGATTTTCGCGGTGGGCATGAGTAAATATTGCAATGGCCCGTGTATGTCCTTATACACCACAAAACCAGCCTGCGTATTGACCTCAATACAGGGCTGCGGGTCATGATTGGCTTCCATATTGGGCACGCACTGTTGGCTAACAATTTTCCACAAGGCGTCGGCATGGCTGGAGCGTGATTGATACGCCACGATCACCGCGATTACCACCAGCAGCCCCAATATCATCCATCTAAACCCAGCTTTTTTTATATAGCGTGACATCTGTGATCCTTCACTTCCGATGATGGAGCATCAGTGTAATGACAAATCAGCAGTCAGGGCAAACCCCCATAACCCTTATTTATCATTATGGGGTATTCACCTGATCCGGATGCAGATAGATTTGGCGGGTTACCCTGCTTTTCCGCCTGGATTTTGCGGTAAGGTTTCGTCCTCCGCATAGTGGGCGGTGGCTATCCAGGCGGCGCAGAAGAGGGTCAGGCGAGCGAAGAAGTAGAAAAAGGCCATCAAACCAATCACCGAACCAAAGGCCGCGCCGGAAGGCGAACTGGCAAGGCGTGGCAGCATCATGGTCATGACAAACTTGATGATCTCAAAGCCGATGGCGGCAATTAGGGTGCCGCGCAGCAGCGCTTTTTTCTTCGGCTTATGCCGTGGCAGAATCCAAAATATCCACAAAAATAGCAGATAGTTAGCCGCGATAGAGATCGACATTGCAATCAGTGTCATGGCGGGTCGCAGCCACTCAATTCCCCCCAGACCTAAGGCGTTGACGATGGCAGACTGCGCCGCGCCGGCGATCGAGGTCAGTGACAGAGTGATAATTAGCGCGACAACTAACCCGATGAGCGAGATAAAATCACGGGCATAGCGGTAGTAGAACTTCTCCTGATCCTGCGGATTGCGCTCCCACACATCCCGTGACTGGGCACGAATGGCTTCGCGCAGATTACCCATCCAGCTAATACCGGAGTAAAGGGCAATCGCTAAACCGGTCAGCCCAACAGTCGTGCGCTGCTGAATGGCGGTATTCACAGTATTTTTAAGTGTGGCGGCTAATGCTGGGTCGCTGATGGTATTAACAATTTTGTTAATTAATTCAGCCAATAAGTCCGGATTTGAGGCCAGAACAAAACCGACGGCGGCAAAAGAGACCATCAAAATAGGGATCAGCGACAAAAATGAAAAATAGGTAATGGCTGCCCCGAACTGGCTGCCCAAGCGGTCATTAAAACGATCTGTGGCGCGGATAATATGGGCGATTGGCGGATAAGCTTTCACTCGGTTACTCATTCGCGTCATCGAGGAGATAGCTCTCTTTCCGGTTTCAATCCCCGTTGCCAGTGGCGCTGAGCTGTTTTTCGGTGCGTTCGGCATAATTCTCCTTAATTGCATTAATCCATGCCTTATGCAGATGATTCTTCTACAAAATGTGACATAAAATCGCGAGTAATCTGTTGATAATAGCAGAGTCGATGGCTATCACAACAGTCGTGGGTAAGTTCTAACGATAGTAATAGTAAGATTAACCCTCAATTTCCCGATTAAAAATAGCCTTAACGTCTTGATTAAGATCTGAATTTATATTTTGTAGGAAGCATCCTACAGATCAGGTCATGCGGTCTTATGTTAAATGTATTTTTGGCGGCCTATATTAGGTGATAGTTAGATTTAATTGTTATCCAATAATTAAATCTGGTGGAAATATAAATAAAAACAAACAGATTAACAATTTTTGATTTGCTTATTTTTTGCAAAAAACCAGGTGATTAATATGATAATAAATAGAATAGCGCCATCTGCTCGTTTTCGTAAAACGCTACTGGCCAGTCTGTTGTTCCCTCTTTTTAGCCCTCTTTATAGTTGGGCGGCACAGACTATTAGTGTCACCGATGGTAGCGCTGTTTCTATCTCTGGCGATTACGGCACAGATGATAACTACCAACCAAGTGTGGTGGTGAAAGGCCCTGGCAGCACTATTATCGGGGCTTCCGACCTTAGTATTCATACCACGGGGCTGATGGGCAATGGTGTTGAGGTGTCTAATGGTGGCGCACTGAATTTGAATGGGTCCACCATCAAAACCGAAGGTGAGGTTGCCTATGGTATCCGTAATAATAGTGGTACGGTTAATTTGCAGAATGGGACAATAGTTACATCAGGTTCAAGCGGTAATGGTATTTACACCTCTGGTGCAGGAAACCGTGCTGATATTAATGGCACCGTGTTTAATATTCTCGGCGGGCTTGCTAACGCGGTGTCAGGTTATGATGGCACCTTATTGACGGTAAATAATGCAACGATAAATATTAGTGGTGGATATGGTATTTATCTAAGTGGTGTCGGGAGCTTATTAACTGGCGAAAATAACGTCATTAATAATACTAGCTCTTATAGTGGTACTGGTGTCTATATTACTAATGGTAGCTTAAATTCCACACTGAATAATACGACACTTAATATGACCAATGCTTATGCAGGGATCGGTGTGGGTAAAGATTCGGCTATTACGATGAATGGTCTAACCGTCACGGGTAATATTAATAACGTATTCGATATCAATGGCAGTGCCAATATCAGCAACGCCAATATTGATTTGGCGTCTGGTTCGGTATTGCGGGCGATGGGCAACAGCCTGACCAACAAGGCGGTCATCGTGTTAAATAACGTCAATGCCCTCTCTCGTAGTGGCAATTCCGCGTTGGTTAACGTGAATATGAACGCCGATGTCACCATTAATGGCGGTTCTTACCACTCCCAAGGCACATATGCCATGGGGATTTGGGTGCCGGATAACAGCTCGTCGGTGAGAGTCACTAACGCCACAGTGATGACTGATGGTAATAATGCGACCGCCATCGAGAATCGGGGAACCGCGATTGTTGACCAGACCACGGTGAAAACTACCGGGGATAATTCCCACGGTATTTACTCTCAATCGATCTTTAACGCCACCAATATGGCTATTTCGACCACGGGTGTTGGCAGTGTGGGTGCTACCGCCGCCAGAGGTGGCAACCTGAATCTTGATGGGGCGACTATTGAGACTACCGGTGCTTCCGGTATGGTGCTGGGCACTTTCATTGGCTCATCAATCAGTGCGAAAAATGTGGACGGTAGTTCTACTGGTGCCAGCGCCTATGCGCTGTGGACGCAAACCAGCAGCTCTATTTTGCTGCAAGACAGCCGCATCATCACAACCGGTATGAATGCTGGCGGTATTTACGCCGCAGGCGCTGACACCATTTATAGCCAGGTGACGTTGGATAACACTCAGATTATCAGTCAACAGGGGGCGGGTGTTCGAGCTTATGGCGCCAATATAAATATTGATGTGAAAAATGGTTCGCAGCTCAGTGGTGGCAACGGCTTACTGGTAAATGCCAGTACCAATGTTGGCACCACCACCGCGCCACTGGATATTATCAGTAACGTCAATTTGCATGCCGATAACCACTCTATTCTGGTGGGTGATATTCAGGCCGATGCCAATAACAGTGTCAGTCTGGCGCTGAAAAATAGCTCAGTTTGGACCGGTGCTGCGCGTAACGCCCAAAATATTGATATCGACAGCAGTAGTATCTGGAACTTGACCAACAATACAGATGTCGGCTCACTGAACGTGCTGGGTCAGATAAACTTTATTCCAGCGGTTAGTCGCCTCCCTGGTACCAGTATTCCGGGCGGCAATTTCAGAACCTTAACGGTGAATGGCGACTTAACCGGCAACGGCAGTTTTGTCTTTAATGCGCAATTAGACGATGACAATTCACCGGCTGATAGGCTGCATATCACGGGCAGTGCAACGGGTGAGCACTACGTTAAAGTCGTGAATCAAGGGGGATTAGGCGCGTTAACCACCGGCGCAGGAATTAATCTGATTCAGGTTGATGGCGATGCCCTCTATGGTCAATTTTTGATGAGTGACATGGTTACCGCCGGAGCTTACCAGTATTACCTATATCAGGTTGATGGACATAACTGGAATTTACAATCCTATCTGGCACCGGTTGGCCCCACCGATCCGGGTAAACCGACAGTTGTTGACCCAAATCGCCCGATACAACCGGCGATCGCTTATCGTAATGAAGTGCCGGGCTACATTGCTGCGCCTTGGCTCAATGCCTTTTACGGCTTCAGCACACTGGGCCGCTTACACGAGCGCCGTGGATCGGCCGCTGGGGCTAACAATGGCTTTAATCAAGACTCTTGGGGCCGGATCAGCGGGCAGCGAAATACCTTCGAAGCAGGGCGTTTTAGTTATGACTCCGATATCTGGTTCGCTCAGTTGGGCCATGATTTTTATCAGGGCGAAAATGCGGCCGGAACGCAGGCCACGGCCGGGGGGATGATAACACTCGGTAAGCAGGAGACTGAGACGCAGGATAAGGCGCGCGCGGTGCGTGCGGGGTTATCAATCAATACCGGCAAAATCAAAACTGATGCCTATGGTTTGGGGGGGTATTACACGTTGATGACACGGCAGGGGGGATATATCGATCTCGTCGGTCAGGGGACGCTATACCGCAACAGCTATCAAAGCCAGCATGATGCCAGACAGAATGGTTATGGTGTGGCGATGTCAGCCGAAGTCGGTCAAGCATACCCTGTTGTTGGTAACTGGAAAGTGGAACCCCAGGGGCAGTTGCAATATCAATATCTGAATTTGAATAGTTTTGCTGATGATATTTCTGGGGTCAATGGCACCTCCTATTCTGTCGGGCAAGCCCGCGCGGGTGTACGAGTATTCAGTGAGGCGACTAAACAGCAAGCGATTAAGCCCTACTTATCTACGGATGTGATCTATCAGCTCGGTGATAACCCAGAAGTGACTATTGATACCACGACTCTTCGCCCTGAATTCAGTAAAACCTACTGGCAAGGGGCGGCGGGTATTAATGCTAAAGTGAATAGCAACGTTGATATCTATGCGGATGTTAAATACCAAAGAGCTTTTGATGGCAAGATGGACGGTTACGCCGGTAATTTGGGTATTAACGTCAGTTTCTAAGTGATAAGAGCGAGTTAGCTATTGATTTTCAGGCCATTTTCACGCGGTGGCCTTCGCGCTTTAAGACAATAAAAAAGGCTACAAACCCTGGGTTTATAGCCTTTAACGATCTTTTGTCAGTCTGCTTAGCGCATTGTGACAAACTCTTCGGCGGCCGTTGGGTGGATAGCGACAGTGTTGTCGAAATCTTTCTTGGTTGCGCCCATCTTCACTGCCACGGCAAAGCCTTGCAGGATCTCATCCATACCGAAGCCGATACCATGGATGCCGACAATCTTCTCTTGCGCACCAACGCAGACTAACTTCATCCGGCAGGGTTGGCGGTGCTGAGTGACAGCGCTGTACATCGCGGTGAATGACGATTTGTACACTTTCACTTGGTCGTCGCCAAACTTCTCGCGCGCTTGTGGTTCAGTCAGACCAATAGTGCCGATAGGGGGGTGGCTGAATACCACGGTCGGAATATTGCTGTAATCCAGGTGCTCATCCGGCTTGTTATTGAACAGGCGCTCAGACAGACGGCGGCCCGCCGCGACGGCCACCGGTGTCAGTTCAACCGCCCCGGTATTATCACCGACGGCATAGACCCCTGGGACGTTAGTATTTTGGAACTTATCAACCTCAATGTAGCCTTTCTCATTGGTTTTGACGCCGCTGGCGGCCAGATTCAGGTTGTCGGTTGCAGGTTCACGGCCAATCGCCCAAATCAGGTGATCAACAGTCACTGCAGTGCCGTTTTCCAGTTGTAGTGTCAGGCTGCCATCTGCATTTTTAATAACCGCTTTTGGCACCGCTTCGGTATGGAGCTTCGGCCCTTCGCTGTTCATCACTTCCAGCAGGGTTTCCACAATCAGCGGATCAAAAGTCCGCAGTGGCGCATGTTTGCGCACAAACAGATGGGTCTCGGTGCCTAACCCATTGAGTACGCCCGCGATCTCTACCGCGATATAGCCGGCACCCACCACGGCAACGCGCTTTGGCATTTCGTCCAATTCAAAGAAACCATCGGAATCAATACCATATTCAGCGCCTGGAATATCCGGATGGCTCGGACGGCCCCCGGTGGCGATCAGGATGTGGTCAGCGGTGATTTTTTCACCGTTAACTTCCACGGTATGTGCATCAACAAAACGTGCATAGCCATGAATCACATCAACTTTATTATTACCTAAGCCGCGCTCATAAGATTGATGGATACGATCGATGTAAGCAGTACGATTGGCAATTAGCTTTTTCCAATCGAAATGATTCACTGTGGTGTCGAAGCCGTAGTCTGGGCCATACAAATGAATTGCTTCCGCAATTTGCGCGGCATGCCACATCACTTTTTTCGGCACACAACCAACATTCACACAGGTGCCGCCGAGCTGTTTAGCTTCGATCAGCGCACATTTTTTGCCATACATGGCAGCCCGGTTGATCGACGCGATCCCGCCACTGCCACCGCCAATTGCTAGATAATCGTAATGTTTGGTCATCAGGGTCGTTTCCAAGTCGTTTAAAAATGGCCTAAGAGTTTAACCTTTGCTCGCATTTTGTCGCAAAGGTTGGATCAATGGCTCCGATAGGCAATTGGCATTATTCCGGCACTACCCATTTCACCAGTGTATGACCATGGCCTGATGGCACGAGCGCTTTGTGCAGCCACGGCAACAGCGTGTTCATTTGCTGTTCCAGTTTCCACGGTGGATTAATCACAATCATGCCAGAAGCTGTCATGCCGTGCTGGTCGCTGTCTGGGCGAACTGCCAGTTCAATTTGCAAGATACGGCGGATACCTGTGGCTTCCAGATCCCGTAACATGCGCTTGATTTGCTGACGTAAAACCACCGGATACCATAATGCATAGGTGCCAGTTGCAAAGCGTTTATAACCTTCCTGAATGCCTTTCACCACATCCTGATAATCGGTTTTCATTTCATAGGGTGGGTCAATCAGAATGAAACCGCGGCGAGATGCGGGGGGCAGCTGTGACTTAAGCTGTTGATAACCATCGGCACGCTGGACTTTAGCCCGCTCATCTTTGGCAAATTCATTGCGCAGCAGCGGGTAATCGCTAGGGTGCAATTCGGTCAGATGGATTTTGTCATCTTCACGCAATAAATGACGCGCGATCAACGGCGAACCGGGGTAGTAACGCAACTTCTCGGCGCGGTTAAAGTAGTGGATAGCACTCATGTATGGGGCTAAATCATCAGGTAAATCATCGCGTTGCCACAGTTTCCCGATACCTTCGAGATATTCACCTGTGCGCTCGGCATGCTCACCGCTTAACTGGTAGCGGCCGGCACCGGCGTGGGTATCCAGATACAGGAAGGGTTTCTCTTTCTCTTTCAGCGACTCGATAATCAAGCTCTGAACCGTGTGTTTAAGGACGTCGGCATGGTTGCCGGCGTGAAAACTATGGCGATAACTTAACATTTTATATTAACCAATTGATATTTATGGTGAATATTAACTTCACCGAAAATATATGCTGTACATTGTGGCAGTGCTTTTTGCGGTCTATCTTTGTGAATGCAACAAAACATCACAGTCAGAAAGCGCAGCCAGCACATTATGGCAACTAGTATAAACTGTCTGGTGGATAAAAAGTGAAATCAAAAGGATTAAGGTCGCCTGCCATTGATTTTCGTGCCCGCAGACCTCATGTTAATTGTTCAATCATCACTTATTCTCCACCGCTCGGCCCGCTCTGGCGCTGGAATTCAAAATCATAATCAGGACTGCCCTATGACAAATCCGCTGTTGACCCCGTTCTCCCTGCCGCCATTTTCTGCTATTCGCCCTGAAGATATCGTGCCTGCGGTAAAATCCGCTTTGGATGAATGCCGTCAAGCGGTGGAGCGGGTTGTTGCCCAGCCGGGGCCTTTCACCTGGGATAATCTGTGCCAACCACTAGCTGAATCGGATGACCGCTTATCACGTATCTGGTCACCGGTCGGGCACTTAAACTCGGTGAAAAACAGCCCGGAATTACGCGCCGCTTATGAGCAAAGTCTGCCATTGCTGTCGGAATATGGCACCTGGGTCGGGCAGCACAAGGGCTTGTATCAGGCTTATGTCAGCTTAAAAGAGGGGCCGGGTTTTGAGGCGTTGACCGCCCCACAGCGCAAAGCGGTAGAAAATGCCCTGCGTGATTTCCAGTTATCCGGTATTGGTCTGGCGCCTGAGCAGCAAAAGCGCTATGGCGAAATCGTGGCCCGCCTGTCTGAACTGGGTTCGACTTACAGCAACAATGTGCTTGATGCCACCATGGGCTGGAGCAAGCTGATTACTGATGTCGAACAGCTAAAAGGGTTACCGGAAAGCGCATTGGCGGCGGCTAAAGCTATGGCGGAAGCCAAACAGCAAGATGGCTGGTTGCTGACGCTGGATATGCCAAGTTACCTGCCCGTGCTGACCTATGCTGATAGCGCTGAATTGCGCGAAGAGATGTACCGCGCCTTTGCGACCCGCGCTTCTGATCAGGGGCCGAATGCGGGCAAGTGGGATAACAGCGAAATCATGGCTGAGATCCTCACGTTGCGTCATGAACTGGCGCAGTTACTGGGCTTTAACAGCTATGCGGATAAATCGCTGGCGACCAAGATGGCGGAAAGCCCGCAGCAGGTGCTGGGCTTCTTAAATGATCTGGCCAAACGCGCGCGTCCACAGGCGGAAGAGGAGCTGGCACAGCTACGAGCATTTGCGGAAAAGCATTATGGTGTCAATGAGTTAGCCGCGTGGGACATCACCTACTACTCCGAAAAACAGAAGCAGCATCTATTCTCTATCAGTGATGAACAGTTGCGCCCTTACTTCCCTGAACAGCGTGTCGTCGAAGGGCTGTTTGAGGTGGTGAAGCGCATTTATGGTATCACCGCCAAAGAGCGCCATGATGTGGATACCTGGCATCCGGATGTGCGTTTCTTCGAACTCTATGATGCCAGTGGTGAGCTGCGCGGCAGCTTCTACCTTGACCTGTATGCCCGTGAACATAAGCGTGGCGGGGCGTGGATGGATGACTGTGTCGGTAGCTTGCGCTTGGCGAACGGCCAACTGCAAAAACCGGTGGCGTACCTCACTTGCAACTTTAACGGCCCAGTTGGCGGCAAACCGGCGCTATTTACCCATAATGAAGTGACCACTTTGTTCCATGAGTTCGGCCATGGTTTGCATCATATGCTGACCAAAATTGATACTGCGGGCGTCTCGGGTATCAATGGCGTGCCGTGGGATGCGGTCGAATTGCCAAGTCAGTTTATGGAGAACTGGTGCTGGGAGCCGGAGGCGCTGGCGTTTATTTCCGGCCATTACCAAACCAATGAGCCGCTACCGCAAGAGATGCTGGATAAGCTGCTGGCGGCGAAAAACTATCAGGCCGCGCTGTTTATTTTGCGTCAACTGGAGTTCGGGCTATTTGATTTCCGCATGCATTATGAGTTCGATCCGCTGACCGGCGCGCAGATCCTGCCGATCCTGTATGAGGTGAAAAAACAGGTCGCGGTGGTGCCGTCACCAACATGGGGCCGCTTCCCACATGCCTTTAGCCATATCTTTGCCGGTGGCTATGCCGCGGGTTACTACAGCTATCTGTGGGCGGAAGTGCTCTCTGCTGATGCCTTCTCGCGCTTTGAGGAGGAGGGGATTTTCAATGCCGCTACCGGCCAATCTTTCCTCGACAATATCTTGTCCCGTGGCGGTTCAGAAGAGCCAATGACACTGTTCAAGCGCTTCCGTGGTCGTGAGCCGCAGTTGGATGCTATGCTGCGCCATTACGGTATTAAGGGCTAGAATGTGTCACAGGTAAGTATTTGTTTATTGTCTGAAGCAGGCGCCGATCCCGGCGCCTTGTCGATTCTGGCTGAGCGCTGGGGATTGGTGTCTGACGAGCAGGCGGTTATGGCGCTGGTGTTGACCCCCGAGCGCCTTGAGTTGCGCAAGCGAGATGAGCCAAAACTCGGCGGCATTTATGTTGATTTCGTCTCCGGCACGTTGGCCCATCGCCGCAAATTTGGTGGCGGGCGGGGTGAAGCCGTCGCCAAAGCGGTTGGCATCAAAAAAGGTTATCTTCCGCGCGTGGTTGATGCTACCGCAGGTTTGGGGCGCGATGCTTTTGTTCTGGCGGCGCTAGGTTGCCAGGTGCAGATGCTGGAACGTAATCCGGTGGTGGCGGCTTTGCTGGATGATGGTTTGCGCCGTGGGTATCAGGATGCTGAGATTGGCCCTTGGTTGCGTGAGCGTTTGACGCTGCTACATGCCTCCAGCCTGACGGCGTTGGCGGCAATTGAGCCACGGCCGGAAGTGGTGTATCTCGATCCAATGTACCCGCATCGGCAGAAAAGTGCGCTGGTCAAAAAGGAGATGCGGGTATTTCAATCGCTGGTGGGCGCTGATGAAGATGCCGATGGCTTACTGGCTCCGGCCCGTGCGCTGGCAACCAAGCGGGTGGTGGTTAAGCGCCCGGACTATGCCGAGCCGCTGGCCGGTATAGCTGCGCAGGCGGCGGTGACCACTAAAAGCCACCGTTTTGATCTCTATTTGCCTTAGCTACCCTTAGTTTAAATTCAGGCTGTGGCGAAATAGGGCTGGCAGCCTGCTTTTTATGCTTGATAAGTTACTACGCGGTGAGTTGTGGGCTGGTAATAAAGTTATTTAAGGTGAGCTGATGCCAACCGATGAGTCTTATCATCATATCGGTTTCATACACGTTATTATCAAAATCAATCATTAGATAAGTGATATCTCTCACTGCATCATATTTTTGCTGTATTTCCGTTTGCCCGCTAAAACTGAACCTATTTACCATGGCAATATTCCGATCGCCAAATAAGAGTGGCGACAAATCGATCTTATCTTTATCTGATTTGAAATCGTGAATGGTATCACTAGATGTTGAGGTGGAGTCACTGGTTCTATTATAGCGGAAGATATTGTTCCCTTCGTCACCCCATAGATGATCAGCACCTGCACCACCAGTCAGAATATTATCAACATCGTTGCCAACTAATTTGTCATTGCCACTACCGCCGATGGCATTCTCTATTACTACATCGGCAGCAATAGAGATATTCGCCACTAAGCCACCGACGTCAGAAAAACTGAGTTCATTAAGATAAATATTTTGGTTTTCGGTATAACCGGAGAAATCGAAAGTATCAATACCACCTGCATCCCAAACACAGAATATTAGCTTATCTGTGGGCGTGTTGGCCGTAAGAAAATCTCTATCACTATTGGAGTTAAAACCATAAGCGGTATTACCGGTGCGGGTGGTTAAATTTGGCCCATAGAGATATTGGACAGCGGCAATATCATATAATTGCGGCGTAGACAGAGAGTTACCACCATAATCAGCCCCGGATGCCTGCTCTGACTGGTAGCTCATGATGCTGACCTGCTGCGTGTGTTGCTGCTCTTCAGGCCAATTTTTTGCACCGTGGGTGTGTTTTAAGCCAAGGGTATGCCCAATCTCATGAGTCAGTATATGAGCGCCATAGTTTGATTGAGTAGGTTTTTTTCCATCACTGGAAAAAGAGTTAAGATATATCGGAGAGAGTATTAAGTTATTTGGATGATAGGCGGCTCCATGTCTATTGTTATCTTGCAAATAACTATAAAAACCGAGATAAGCACTCTCATCTCCAGCAGCTTCAGTAAAATAAATATTAGCTACATCAGCCCAAGACTGCATACTTTTCTTTGCTTGAATAACCTGCATTTTATTAAAGGAGAAAACGTCATCAGCGCTAACTTCAAGGAATTCATCTGCTCTTGGGGGCAGATTAAATGAGTAGTTCAGGCTAATGCCGTATCCATATTTACCCTCACCATTCAGACTGCAATCATGGACTATTCTTGGTGCTATTATTGTCTTTATTTCATTTTTGTAACTTATATACTCTTGTTTGGTTGTTGACTTATTATATCTATTTATGAATGGCATGATTATCCTTGACTTATAAACAATACTATATGTGACCTGGTTAAAAATAGGGCGGTATATTAACAATGAATATTGTTTTTAAAACTCGGATAATCTTAAATTGTTTGTTTAATCATTATCAATAAAACTATAAGTCATTATATAGGTTACCTCCCCATACTCTTTATTTATGTCGTTATAAAGAGTATGGGGGGAGTCATATCTTATTTACAGCACGCCTTGGGCCAACATGGCATCCGCTACTTTGACAAAGCCAGCAATGTTCGCGCCATGTACATAGTGGGTTTGCTTGCCGTCACCGCCATATTCAACACAGGAGTGATGAATATCCAGCATAATGTGATGCAACCGAACGTCTACTTTTTCTGATTTCCAGCTTAAGCGGGCGGCATTTTGCGCCATCTCCAGGCCAGATGTGGCCACACCCCCCGCATTGGCGGCTTTGCCCGGCGCGAACAGGACACCCGCTTCCAGGAAAGCATCTGTTGCCTGAATAGTGGTTGGCATATTTGCCCCTTCGGCCACAGCTTTAACCCCATTGGCAATCAGCTGAAGTGCAGCCGGCAGGTCCAGTTCATTCTGTGTCGCGCAAGGTAAGGCGATATCAACCGGCACACTCCATGGCTGTTGATCCGCCAGATAAACCAGATTACGTTCACGGGCATAGTCTTCAATGCGGCCATAACGTTTGTTTTTAATCTCAGCCAAATGGGCCAGTTTTTCCGGTGTGAAGCCCTCTTCATCCACCACTGTGCCGCCTGAATCAGAGGCCGTAATGACTCTGGCACCCAGCTCCATCGCTTTTTCAATGGTGTATTGCGCCACGTTTCCGGCACCGGAAACTGACACTCTCCGACCTTCAAAACCTAAACCGTGGCGTTTTAACATGGCATCGGTGAAATAGACTAAACCGTAGCCGGTCGCTTCTGGGCGAATCAGGCTACCGCCGAAGGACAACCCTTTACCGGTGAAGACACAAGCGGTGTTATTCGACAGCTTTTTCATCATGCCAGACATAAATGCCACTTCACGGCCACCGACGCCAATATCACCTGCCGGAACATCTGTATCTGGGCCAAGGTGGCGATACAGCTCAGTCATCAACGCCTGACAAAAACGCATGACTTCAGCCTGGCTTTTCCCTTTCGGATTAAAATCAGAACCGCCTTTACCGCCACCCATAGGCAAGGTTGTCAGGGCATTTTTGAAGGTTTGCTCAAAACCAAGGAATTTAAGAATTGATAAGTTGACTGATGGGTGGAAGCGCATTCCGCCCTTATAAGGACCAATCGCTGAGCTAAACTGAACACGCCAGGCACGGTTAACTTGTACCTTACCCTGATCGTCACTCCAGGCCACTCGGAATTGAATCACCCGTTCTGGCTCGACTAAGCGCTCCAGTAGGCTTTGTTCACGGTAGTGTGGGTTCTGTTCCAGAAAGGGCCAAAGCGAGGTGAAGACTTCACGCACGGCTTGGAGATATTCTGGTTGGTTGGCATCACGTTGTTGTAACGACCCTAAAAACGACTCCAGAGAGATTAAATCATTCATTACTAATCATTCCTTGTACCAATTAAGACTCTCCCGACAATTATTTCTAACTATTATTTTTATAAAAATAGTAGGGAGACGATGTTGTGCATCATCGACTATATCATTGGTTTATATTCATACAGCAAGGGATTTTGAGAAAAGTTAGCAGGGTTATCAATGAGTGGCGGTGGGGGTGATGTCACCAAAAGCACCATAAAAAACGCCCGCGAAAGGCGGGCGTGAGCGGTGATAACGTTAAGCTAGATTGAATGAACGCTTAATCGTCTTCGCCATTTTCGTCATCGCGCAGAGGCACGATTAGCATATCGACATGCACGGTGTTGATCAGCTGACGCGCTGAAGACATCAACTTACTCCAGAAGTCCTGATGATGGCCACATAGCACCAAGTCCATATCATATTTCTTAATGGCATCAACCAGTACTTGGCCCAAGTCGCCGCTACCACTCAGGGTTTGCTCAATCGGGTAGCCCGCATTCTGCGAAAGTTCAGTTAGTGCATTGTGAGTCTCTTCAGAGATGCGCTTTTGCATATCGCCAAGATTAACGTCGATCAGGCCGGTATAGAGATCTGAGTAGTTAACATCAACATGGATCAGGGAAACTTTGGCATTGTACGGTTTGGCCATAGAGACCGCTTTTTCCACCAACACCTTGCTTTCCGGAGATAGGTCAACCGCAATCAGAATGTGTTTGTAAGCCATAAGTAAACTCCTTCCATAATGTTAATTAATGGGTAAGCAAACATTCAACCTGTTGAACGGGTGCTAACGCGATATCGACATAGTAGCATTATGACCCCTAACTGAAGTGTTTCACGGATCACAACACACTGTTTTGACGATGATCACTAAAGTAACCCTATATCGTTTTACATCTATTTGTGCCGAGGTGTAACTCAATTCTGCCGTTTATAGCCTCGGGACATTATCCGGTCACTCGAATTTAGAGCAGATCATTATCTAAAGTATAGCGCTGATAAAGCACCCCAATGAACGGAATTTCATATTTGTGATGCAAATATAATTGAGTGAAAGCAGTGGTCAAGTTTATCTAATTCAGTTAAGCAAGATTAATGTCTGAGCGATTTTTGTATGAATTCAGCGCGTTTACCAGCAAGTAAGATTCGACTTAAGTTAAGGCTAATCGATACTTAATAACGGCCAAAACGGCATAATTTAGAGATTATCAGGCTATTTTCCATTTCATTTCCTACACTCATAAAGGGAGTCCTACACGTTCGGATGTTGTGTCGAGCAAATAACAGGTCGAACCACCATGAGAAAGCGAACGATAGGGGGTGGCTTTTTAAGCCCTGGGGGTGTTTGTATCGGCTAGAGTGAGCGATGGCGCAAAGGTTCAGGTCACTGATCCAATGTGTGAAATATCGCTGGGAGGATGATTATGATCAGTACCGTCGCGCTTTTTTGGGCTTTGTGTGTGGTATGTGTGATTAATATGGCACGTTATTATTCATCATTACGTGCTCTGTTGGTGGTATTACGTGGCTGCGACCCGTTGCTGTATCAATATGTTGATGGCGGTGGATTTTTTACCTCCCACGGTCAGCCGAGCAAACAGATTAGATTAGTGGGTTACATTTTTACTCAACGCTATCTTGACCATCATGATCCCGAGTTTATCCGCCGCTGTGAGCGGTTACGTGGGCAATTTATACTGACTAGTGCATTGTGTGGTTTGGTCGTGGTGAGTTTGATGGGGTTAATCTTGTGGTATTAGCATCAATGATGGGCAGAGTAGTATTTAAAAAGGCGACCTGTTAAGGCCGCCTTTTTGTTTATTATCACCGTTCAGTACACTGTACCGTTCGATATTATCATCGTGTTGCATGCAGACACACGGTGATAGTAAAAGGTTTCGCTGGGTTAAATAAACTTCAATGCGACCCAGTACAGCCCACCGGAAAGAAGAATAGAGATTGGTAGGGTTAATACCCATGCCAACATAATGTTCTTAACCGTCTTACTCTGCACCCCACCGCCATCAACCAACATGGTCCCGGCAACCGCTGAAGAGAGCACTTGAGTTGTCGATACTGGCATACCGGTATAACTTGCAATCCCGATGGAAACCGCCGCAGTCATCTGGGCAGAAACCCCTTGCGCATAGGTCATGCCTTTCTTACCAATTTTTTCACCAATTGTTACAGCAACACGTTTCCAGCCAATCATAGTCCCCAAAGAGAGGGCCAGAGCGACGGCAACGATAATCCAGGTTGGTGCGTACTCCACAGTTTCCAACAAATCAGTACGTAGATTGTTGAGGAAACGGCGGTCTTCAGCACTGGTTTCTGGCAGCTTGGCAACAGTCCCGGCGGTTTCTGCAACACACATCAGCAAGCGACGCATATGGCTGCGTTGATCAACCGTCAGGTCGTCGTAGCTTTGCAGATTAGCCAGCAGCACCTGTGCATGATCAATGGCTATCATGGCGCGTGAGCTATCACAGTGGAACTGTGCGGGTGTATTCGGCAAGGTTTCTGGTGTCGGCACCAGTGGTTTCAGCGCCACGGCATGAGGCAATGCCTCAACATGTTGCTGATAATATTGTTGCAGATGAGTCACTGCATCGCGGGTGCGGGCAATATCATAACCGGTCGCATTCATATTCACGACAAAGCCAGCCGGAGCCACACCGATTAATACCAGCATGATCAAGCCAATCCCTTTCTGACCATCGTTAGCGCCATGAGAGAAACTCACGCCGATAGCCGATATGATCAGCGCAGTACGGGTCCAGAATGGCGGTTTACGTTTACCGTCTTTCTTTTCACGTTCAGCGGGTGTCAGATGAATACGTTGCTGCTTCTTGGTTCCGTTCCAGTAACGACGTAGCAGGAACACCATCAAGCCGGCAATAACCAGACCCACAATTGGGGATAAGATTAATGACAGGAAGATTTGAATCATCTTAGGAACGTTCAGCGCATCGACAATGGATGTACTGGTCATTAATGCATTGGTTAAACCAATACCGATGATTGCACCAATCAGCGTATGAGAACTGGAGGCTGGGATACCGAAGTACCAGGTGCCCAAATTCCAGATAATCGCCGCCAGTAGCATGGAGAAGACCATAGCCAACCCATGTGCCGAACTGACGTTCAACAGCAGATCAGTAGGCAATAAGTGAACAATGGCGTAAGCCACGCTCAAACCGCCCAGCATCACGCCGAGGAAGTTAAACACCCCTGCCATCACAACAGCAACTTGTGAACGCATGGCGCGGGTATAGATTACGGTCGCAACCGCATTGGCTGTATCATGAAAACCATTAATGGCTTCGTAAAACAGCACGAACATCAAAGCAAGAACTAACATTAGGCCGGTATGGAAATCCAGGCCAGCGAAAAGATGTAGCATAAGCGTTACGCCAGTTTGTGGACATGAACGCGGCGCATTATCAGTGACAATGGGGGGTGGGGAAAAGGAAAATATGACCTTTTTTTGACATGACCGCAGACGAACTGCACTTTTTGAACAACATATGCATGTTATATCAGCAGGTTACTTAATTTTACCGTATGAGACATTTTCTTACTATAGCGATCTTTCGGTGAGCGACTTACAATCCCCCGCCGCTAATTTGTCGGTTGAATGCCCTAAATAAGATAATAAGTAGGCAATATGGGCAATTTTGCAGCAATGATGTTTTTATTCAGTGAGGCCCAGTGTGGAACAGTTTGATGTGGTAGTGATAGGTGCAGGTGCTGCGGGGCTATTTTGTGCCGCTCAGGCCGGACAAGCAGGGTGTCGGGTGCTATTGGTCGATAACGGCAAAAAAGCGGGGCGCAAAATATTGATGTCCGGTGGTGGCCGCTGTAATTTCACCAACATGTATGCCGAACCTGCCGCCTACCTGTCACAGAATCCTCATTTCTGTAAGTCTGCCTTGGCGCGCTATACCCAATGGGATTTTATCGATCTGATGAATCGTCATGGTATCGCCTGGCACGAGAAGACACTGGGACAACTTTTTTGCGATGATTCCGCGCAGCAGGTGGTGGAGCTTTTGCTGAAAGAGTGTGAATTGGGGCAGGTAGTGATCCGGTTGCGCAGTGATGTGCTGTCAGTTGAAAAAAGTGAAACTGGCTTTTTGCTCCAGATTAATGATGAAAAAGTGAGCGCTCACTCACTTGTTGTCGCTTCTGGTGGGCTATCAATGCCCGGTCTTGGCGCTTCCCCATTCGGCTATAAGCTGGCAGAGCAGTTTGGTTTGAAAGTGTTGCCCACCCGCGCGGCATTGGTGCCTTTTACCTTGCATAAACCCTTGCTGGAACACCTGCAAACACTATCCGGTGTTTCAGTTCCGGCCGTCGTCACGGCAGAAAATGGGGTTAGCTTCCGCGAGAGCATTTTATTTACCCATCGTGGACTTTCTGGCCCGGCCATTTTGCAGCTATCAAGCTATTGGCAGCCTGGGGAGTATGTGAGTATTAACTTACTTCCTGACACTGATCTGGAGGCTTTCCTGAACAACGAACGGCAAGCACACCCCAATCAGACCCTGAAAAATACCTTGGCTCAACTATTACCCAAGCGCTTGGTGGAGTGCCTGCAGACGTTGGAACAACTGCCGGATGTCACCCTGAAACAGTTAAATGCACCGCAGCAGGCTGCGCTGGTAACCCATCTTCAGCAATGGCGGGTACAACCTAATGGAACGGAAGGCTACCGAACCGCTGAGGTCACCATTGGCGGCGTAGACACTCAGGAGCTATCTTCTAAGACGATGGAGGCTCATAAAGTGCCAGGATTATACTTTATTGGTGAAGTGGTCGACGTCACGGGCTGGTTAGGGGGATACAACTTCCAATGGGCCTGGAGTTCAGCTTGGGCTTGTGCGCAGGCAGTGGCTGCTGTGAAGTAAAAATAGAGTTTATTTATATCTGTACAGTAAGATGAGCGCCAGTTGGTGTTCGGGTGAGTTGGTAGCAACTTCTTATTGGCTTGCAAAAAATATAGGCGATGCTAACAGGGATCGTCTCTTTACTTATATTTTTTTAAAACAACCAATTATTTTTAGCGAGCTTTTAGATATTACTACGATTTATAAGTGGCATTAATGTTATAGGGTTATGATAGTGTCTTATATTTTAGTACAGATAAATACTGGGATATTGAAAGTCGTAAATACATATCCATCCCCTTGCTGATAAATCCGGATCCGAAATCCTCGATCCTTAAACAGATAAAAGTCAGGAACAAATGAAACTAACATTCTAGCCTGATCGTCGCTCAACGCTGAATGGGTAGATAACATGACTATCTCATTACCATTATGAGTGTAATTAAATGATAATTGCTGCGATATTCTCTGGGGCCTCTCTCCTGGCTTACTGAGTTCACCGACTACAGCGACTTCGCCCTCATTACCATTAAAAGTGTATTTAACTTGTACATTGAAGTTTACCTCATTATAGATGAAGTTCATTCTCCCTCGACAAGAAAAGTGATCTGAGTGATAGTCATAGACCATCTTAGCAATATAAGGAGAAAAGGCGAGTGCTGTTAAAAAGACAAAAAACATGAGCGTTTTTTTACCGTTCATTTTTATTCTCTATAATATACAACTTAGTTAAGCAGGACGCAGTATTGTTCGCGCTTTTATCACAAATATGGATGACTGCGCGTGTTCTGAATATATTGATCGCAATATAGGCTAACTGCTCTGGTTGACAGTGGATTTTTTTGTTTTGGATGAAATCTAGATACTCACTACGTGGCCACAAAATAGATGTACTGCTAGCATAAATCTGACACTGGTTCACTTCGCCTATGTGCTGATAGTCGGAAAAAAAGTCTGTATTCTTGCTGGTGTCTTCATGGAAATTTAATAGCAGAAGAGTGAACACACCCAATAGAGTGAATATGAAAAAAAGCTTCACATATAAATTTTTTTGACTGGAAAATAGTGGCTTGGATGGCGGCAATATTTCTACATCAACCGTATCGGGAGCAAGTTTATCCGTCGATGCTTTTTTGACATTGTCCTGCGCCGACTCAGCAGCAGATCCGGAGTTGCTTTCATCGGGGTAGCTCACTGTACCGGTAAATCGAATTCCTTCCTTTGGCACCGTTTTAATGATGTTTTCTTCAATGCCCGAATTTTTCAATGCCTTACGTAATAAGTGTATATTTTGAAAATAGGTGTTGGCATTAGCAAACTGCCCTTTACTTTCCCAAACTTCATAAACAAAGTCACTTTGACTGATGACAGTTCCTTGGCGTTGCAGTAGCAATAATAAGCATCGGCTAACAGGCACGTTCAAGGAAATGGCAGATCCTTGTTCTCCTATTGGCTGCAAACGATGCTCATCAGACAAAAAGCAAACCTTTCCATTAATAATAAATTTAGTATGCATTTCTAATGCCCTGATTAAAAACAAACCACTCTTCTGTACATAAGCACTGCCTAATTCTAGTGTGATTCAATATTTAATGATAAATATAAATTTAGTAAAAATGAATGTTAATCCAATAAAAACAAGTGTTTAACTAGATTCAGTCAACTGCTTTACTCTATGTTTCTCAACAACCAACTCATCTCTTGCTGACTGGCTCTTTCTACCCAAAATTGACTGTACAGAAGCCTTAATAAACTTAAATAAAAAAAGTTAATTACGATAATACGGGATTGTCCCATAGTATTCATCTCACCCAACACAACGGACATAAGCACTGTTGTATGACAGCCAGGAGATAGGATAAATGCTACCGCTGAATAACATGTGTCATATAAATGAAGCTGTTTGTTATATCGAGTCATCTATGGATTTTTAGCCTCATGGTGTGCTGCTCCTATCATGTTGTTAACAAAATCTACTAGGTGTTAACTCTGTGAATATACATTAAAATAACTTTTTATGCTAGCAGCGAGAGTGGAGAGGTTTTAAGATGAAAAAACCAATAATTAACATATAACTGAATAAATTAACTGCAATATGCAGAATGATAATAAAAAACACTAAAACTAACAAACTGGCAATAAAATACTTTGCCATGTGTATGTGATTGCTTTGAGATGAGGATAACCTATATGATCACCATCAATAACCAATCGGTAGAAAAATTGAAAGATATACGCATTTGAATAGGGCTGTGATTTATGGAAAACGGACTTTTTGGTTTTATTATTGATGATGATATTCAGTTTGATATTTCCAATAAAAGATTAACACGAATCTCAGCAGTGTTCCCTGAGCGCTCAATGATTGTGGGTGCCGTTGCTCTCAATGATGTAATGGTAAGATTTTTGAAATGCCTTTTAACGCGAGTCGCGAAGGGCGAACATACGGTTTCAAAGGAAATTTTCCTAAAGGAAGTTTGGGAAGACTATAATCTCGTTGCATCTAGCCAGCAATTATGGAAGACGATACGGGAATTAAAATTTAAGCTTACCTCTATTGGGTTGAGCCAGGATTTCATTATTAATGTTGGGAAGGTTGGTTACGCATTAAATATCCATACCATTACACCACTATTTTATCGCTAATCTTGTCGTACCTATGATGCTTTCAGTTGCTTAAGAGATCTTTAATTATAACTTTGTATTTTTCAGATATAAACAAACAGAGGTTACTGGTAGGTTTATATCGAAGTGTATTATAAGTGCAAGCTGATTATGCTTGCATAATATAATGGAAGATCAAAAACAAAACAGATTACTGTCTTGTTTAGAGATAATTTTATCTTATTTTACTAACTCGCCTATATAGGAGGCATTAACATGACAGTACATAATAAATCGCTAACACAAAAGTTATTACCATTCAGTTTATTAGCATTGTTTCCGCTGGCAACTTCATCGTGGGCTGCCGAAGTTGCAGGTGGAACCATTAATTTTAATGGTTCTGTCGTGACTACCGCCTGCGCGGTGAGCAGCGATAGCGCTAATATTAACGTGGATATGGGGCAGGTGAGAGCTGCTACGTTGAGTGCTGCTGCTAGCGAAGCGCCAACGATGAAGAAATTCTCTATTGTTTTGGAAGATTGTGACTCCTCAGTATCTCAGGATGTTGCGGTAACCTTTAGTGGCACCCCAGATAATGATGATCCTGACAGCCTGGCGGTAGGTTCAAATGGCGGAACTGGCACTGCACAAAACGTCGCTGTTCGTCTTTATAGCGAGGAGGGTTCGGTCGTTAAATTGGGTGAAGCCTCTGGCGCTGTAAACTTACGCGATGGCATTAATACATTAAACTTTGGTGCGAAATATTATTCACCTAAAGGTGGTGCTACTGCCGGTGATGCCAGCACTGTAGCTACTTACACTCTGACTTACTCCTAATTGATAGGTCTGGCAGGGATGGCCAGACCTTAAACTTTATTCCAACATCCAGGTGTTTATTATGCGTATTCTGACTACATTTATCTTGTTGATCACTTCTCTGTGCACATCTGTAGTATATGCCGGCGGAGTCGGGTTAGGTGTAACTCGAATGGTTTATTCAGGATCAACTTCACAATCTTTATTAGACGTCAGAAATACTGATAAAGAATTATCATTTCTTATTCAATCTTGGGTTGAAAATGCTGAAGGGCAGCGCTCTAGTGATTTTGTTATCACACCGCCTCTATTTGTTCTTAAGCCAGAAATGGAAAATGCAGTTAAGGTGATGTTTAATGGACAGCCACCAGCTCAAGACCGTGAGACACTTTATTGGATAACCGTCAAGGCGATCCCTCAATCTGATAAGAAAAGTAGTTCTAATACCCTACAGTTTGCCTCTGCGAGTCGTATAAAGTTGTTTTACCGACCAGATGCACTGACAACGAAAACCAATAATGAAGAGTGGAAAAACCTGCGTGGTGAATTTCATAACGGTAAAATAAAAATAATCAATCCGACGCCTTTTTATATTACGACTATTAACATGAAAGTGGACGGAAAAAATGTTAAGCCAATAATGATTCCACCCAAAAATGCAGTGACACTTGAAGAATCATTTAGCAATGCTCGTCAGATTAGTTACCAAACAATCAACGACTATGGTGCCTGGACGCCGGAGAGTTCTCTGGTTTTAACAGTTAGTTAAGTTATTTTTACTATAAAACAATACAACATAAATAAGATTATGTAGGTGAGGATGAAAATAAATCGCGTTCTGCCATCCCTGTGTCTATTTGGAAGTATAGTTCACGCACAGAATGATATTCATTTTAATCCCGCATTTCTTAATGGCGAAAGTGATAGCGTTGCAGATCTATCTTGGGTTAATGATGGGCGTGAGTTACCTGTCGGTGAGTATAATGTCAGTATATACGTAAACGAAGATTACCTATTTACCGGGAATGTGAAGTTTAGCATTAACAATAAGAAAGGTAATTCTTTGCTTGAGCCTTGTTTAACTCTGGACCAGATGAAATCAATGCTCATTGATGTCACTCAAGCTCAGGTGGATTTCTCTCTATCCGATGAACAGTGTTATTTCCTAGGTGACTATTTCCCAGACACTGAGTTCTCTTTTGACCAAAATAAGTTGTCGCTTTATTTTAATCTTCCGCAGCGATATATGTTGAATGTACCACGTGGTTATATCAACCCAAAGAGTTGGGAGTATGGTATTTCTTCAGCCTGGCTAAATTACGTCGTTAATGGATCTCGCAATGAATATCATCATGAGACACGGGAAATAGACAATCAGATGTTTATTGGTTTGAACAGCGGAGTGAATTTTGGTCCGTGGCGATTTCGTGATTATTCAACATGGACGAAAAACAGGGATGATGGCCTGATGCATGTCCAAACCTGGGTACAGCGTGATTTGCCTGCATTGCAGTCTCAGCTCTATTTGGGGGAGACTCACACCTCCGCACAGATTTTTGGTTCTGTAGGGCTGAGAGGTGTGGCAATGAATACCGATGATAATATGCTGCCAACTAGCCTGAGTGGCTACGCCCCTGAAGTCCGTGGTATTGCTCGCAGCAACGCCACTGTAACTGTACGTCAGAATGGCAACATTATTTATCAGACCCCCGTATCCCCAGGGGAGTTTGTATTAAACGACTTGTATCCGACCTCCTCTGGCGGTGATTTATCCGTTACGATCCAAGAGGCCAATGGTAGTGAAACGTATTATACCGTGCCCTTTGCCAGCGTGCCGAATCTGGTACGCCCAGGACAATTTAAATATGCCACTGGGGTCGGCTATTTTCGTTCGAATGAAAACCAGGACTCCCCTCTTATTATGCAGACTGAAGTTTTCTGGGGCTGGAAATATGGTTTGACGCTCTATGGCGGTGCACAGCTTTCAGAGAATTACACCGGTCTGGCGATGGGGATCGGACAAAACGTTGGGCGCTTGGGCGCATATTCAATGGATGTTATTCATGCTCAAAGTGTACTGGCAGACCGCAATAGTTACAGTGGTGATGCTTTACGTCTGCGTTACAACAAATCCCTTAACGATTATGGGACGAGGATCAATCTAAATTCATGGTTCTTTTCGTCTGATGGCTTCTATGAGCTAAGTGATACCACCTACAAAAGGATGCAAGGTGGAAATGTGGATTTCATAAAGGAGGCTGATGGTTCAATCAGCACCAATTATGAGAATGTCTACGATCTGGCGCTATCACGTAAATCCAGAAATCAGGTCGTTTTGTCACAAAGTATGGGTGATGCCGGCGCGCTGTCGTTGTCGTGGGATAAGCAGACTTACTGGAAATCAGACAAATCCGTTGAGAGTGCGCAATTTGCGTGGAACAACACATTTGGTCGTGTTGCTCTCGGGGCCAGCTACCAGCGTAGTACCAGTCTGCATGACAGTAAAATAGATAATATTTTCTCGTTATCTCTCTCATTACCGTTAGGGGACCCCGCGCTATCAACTCGCGCCAACTACGCGCTGACAAACTCTGATTCATCAGGTTCCATCAGCAATGTGGGCCTTAATGGCTATGTCCCAGGGCAGGAAAATTTATTTTATAGTGCTAACCAACGTTACAGCACCCAGCAACAAAATGGCGGTGATCTTGCCCTGCGTTACCAAGGGGGAAGAGGCGATTACAACCTCGGTTACGGTTATTCCAAGAGCGCTCGCAATCTCAGTTACGGCATGAGTGGTGGCGCCGTGTTGCATGAAGATGGCCTGACATTAAGCCAGCCACTGGGCAATACAAATATTCTGATTAAAGCGGAGGGCGCAAGTGATGTCGCCATCCGTAGTCATCGGGGAGTTAAAACCGACAGTCGTGGCTATGCAGTGATTCCGTATGCAACCCCTTATCGTGTCAATCGGGTCGAAATGGATGTGACGACAGCTGGTGACGGTGTTGAACTGGACAATACCATTATTAGTAAAACACCGACCGAAGGTGCTCTGGTTAGAGCAACAATTCCCACAAAAGTGGGCATGAAAGGGATGTTCTTTGTGCGCCATAAAAACGATGTTCTTCCATTTGGCACTCTTGTTTCGCTAAGTGGCAAGGGCACTAACACCGGTATCGTTGGTGATGAAGGGAGCCTTTATTTGTCTGGGTTGCCACCGCAGGGGATGCTACGGGCGGCTTGGGGAACAGGTAATGATAAAACCTGCACTGCAAGTTATCAGTTGGATAAGAAATATTACAACCCTAAGACTGGCCTCTATTCGCAGGAGTTGGTATGTCAATAATTTCAAGAGTGCCATTACTGGCAATAGTGGCACTTTCGTTTCTACCTTCTCCAGTGCCGGCCTACGATGTGCTGGTATCGGTGACGGGAAAACTGATTGGTAACACCTGTACTGTTTCAACGAATTCGAAAATGCAGACGGTTCCTTTGGGAAATATTGGCACACAACAGTTCGGTGTAAAACAAGGGGTTAGCAATATTAAAACCCCCTTTTTCATCAATCTGGAAGAGTGTGGGCCGACGTTTACTGGGGTCAAGGTTCGTTTTATCGGCACGCCGGATAGCAATATAGCCCATCTTATTAAAGTTGAGGAGGGAGGGGCCACCGGCGTTGCTGTTGAGTTACTGAATAGGGCCGAAGAGCCTCTGGCGCTAAATATGCAAACAGATGTTCTGGGCGCCCCCGGTGCGGAGAGTGTGCAGATGAAATTCCACGCACGCCTTACTGCAACTGGCTCACCGGTCACTCCTGGCCCCGTCTCAGCCACTGCCACTTGGGTATTGGAGTATCAATGATAAGATTATTTCTCACTATTATTTTTTCGCTTTGCTGCATAAATAAGGCTTATGCCTTGGAGTGGAAATCAAATATTACGCTATCGCCACAGCCGATGAGCTATTCAGGTCCAGCTGATTCGGTGAAGCCCGGCAATATTATCGGTTCCACCTGGAGTGCTACGGCATCCGTTCAGCAGGTATTCTGGTGCGGTTATATCTTCAACTGTACAAAAGGCACCATGATGCCGGGCAGCGGTGCCATCTCTACGGGGGCGTCGGTAAATGTCGATGGTGTCAATTACACCATTTTTGAAACTGGAGTGACGGGGGTGGGATTTATTATTGGAGTGAAAGATTTCAACAGCTCCGTCTATATACCGCTGCAGGATGGTCTGACCCAGACATACCCGGCACCCGGCACCAGCAGCTCCACGCCGGATTTGGGTTGGGCGGCGAAAGTGACGTTTATCAAAACGGGTCATACACTCACATCTGGTGTCTACCAGACAAGTACTATTGATGCTGCCGTGTTGACGGCCTATAACAATGAGGTGAAAACTGCACGTGTGATCATCAATCCTGTCAACATCACGGTGCAAGCATCAGGATGTACTGTCATGACCAAGGCCGCAGATGTGGATCTTGGGACGATTGATGTCCGCACGCTACCTTCAGTCGGCAGCACATCCGCTTTTGGCAATTTCAACATCACACTGGGCTGTGATGAAAATATTGCCGTGAACGCAGTGATGACAGATCAGGCTAAGCCGGCGAACAGCTCCTCAGTGGTGTCATTAACCAGCGACTCAACTGCCGCCGGTGTCGGTGTGGAGTTCTTCTATAACGGTAATGGCCCGCTGATGCTAGGTCCGGACAGTTCGGCTTCAGCAACACTTAATCAATTTTTTGTTCAAACCACCAGTCAGGCACAAACACTGACACTGCCTTTCCAGGCGCGGTATATTCGGACGGGGAGTTTACAACCTGGCACTGCAAATGCGCTTGCCAGCATTACATTCTCTTATCAATAGATCAGGATGAATTAGCCATTATTGTAGAAGGAGCCTGAGTCGCGCGGTTGAGGCTCCCAAAGCAAAAATATGCAGCCCGATAGTCGTCACTTAATTCCGTTTCAATCGCCGCGGTTTGGTGGGGCTTTGTGTTCCGGTCAGACCCGGCATGGCTTGGCGCATAATATCAAGAAATGCCCGCAAAAATTCGCGTCAACAGCAATACCGAAGGTAGCGACATGGCGGCGGCGCGCCCGTTGATTTGCATCAACAGTAAGTTGCCCGACAATTGTCCCATCAATACATGCCACCAGATTATGAACTCCTGTCGGAATATCTTTGATCTTTTTAGCCCACATCTCTTGTGGCGGCAGGGGAAGTTGTAACGTGTCACGATAAACCTGTGGATGAGAAAACAGCTGCTGCAAGGCTTGATAGTCAGTGGATTCGACATGGCGTATCTGCACATTCTCCATAAGCATATCCTTACTCTTAGTGTTTGAATAATTTGATAAAAAGTCGGATTACTGGCCCGGTTAAATAATATTGCCATTGGCTAAAAAAAACACTTTACAAGTGAGAGTGATAATGATTATCATTGTCGTGCTTTCAGATGAGGCCACCAAAGTTTAGGTGTTCTCATTACGAAGGCACGACATTGCTCACATTGCTTCCAGTGTTTACTTAGCCAGCCGGGTGCTGGCTTTTTTTTTGCTGTTTTTCGCTATTTGCTCTGTGAATCATGAGCCTGCAAACTACCATGCTCAAGTTATCTCGACGTCCCCTCCCTCTAATGACTGCAAATTCAAATCATTTATGTTTCAGCTGACTAATCAGTCGAATTTTTTGAACAGAGGAGTGAGTTTTTTGCGCTTTCATATTCTCCCGCGACATCTAGACTAAAGAAAACGTTGAGGAGAACTGAATATGATTTTTTTACGCAAAGCAGAAGAGCGTGGCCATGCTAATCACGGTTGGCTGGACAGCTGGCATACCTTCTCATTCGCCGACTATTACGATCCGGAATTTATGGGTTTTTCAGCACTGCGGGTGATTAACGAAGATGTTATCGACGCCGGTCAGGGATTTGGCACTCATCCACATAAAGATATGGAAATCCTGACTTATGTGCTGTCCGGTACTGTAGAGCACCAGGATAGCATGGGTAACAAAGAACAAATTCATGCGGGTGAGTTCCAGATTATGAGCGCCGGTACTGGTATCCGCCATTCAGAATATAATGGTCGGGATGACCAGCCACTGCACCTATACCAGATTTGGATTATTCCAAATAAAACAGGTTTAGCGCCGCGTTATGAGCAGCAGATGTTCGACATCCCACAAGGGCGGCAGCTCGTGCTGTCACCGGATGCCCGTGATGGTTCGCTGAAAGTGTTCCAGGATATGACATTGTGGCGCTGGGCACTGAAGCGCGAAGAGCAGTCAATTTACCAGATTCAGGCAGAGCGCCGCATTTGGATACAGGTGGTGCGTGGTAAAGTCTCCATCAATGGTCACCATGCCAGTACCAGCGATGCATTCGCTATCTGGGATGAAACAGCACTGTCTATTCATGCAGATGAAGATAGCGAGATCTTGCTGTTTGATCTGCCACCGGTATAAGTTTTTCGCCTAATTAATAAAGGGTATGCGCATCGCGCTATACCCTTTTTAATCGGCGCTACAGCGTTGTTAGCGGCTCTCGCTACTTGGCCCATCCTTGGCTGCGAGGCCGCTGCAAGCAGCGTTCAAATCTGCTCCCAGCAGATTTGTCACCCGAATCACTTACTGACGTAGCTCATCGCGATTTACTCGTTTGCTGCCTAGCGGTAACGCCAATTACTTTGGGTATATACCCTTATTCTTTGCTAGAATGACATCCCGTTTACTCTGCCTCAGTTCATTGATAATGAAGAAAAAAAGGCCAGTGCTACAAGATGTCGCTGATATGGTGGGAGTCACTAAAATGACTGTCAGCCGCTATTTGCGTAATCCAGAACAGGTTTCCGCACTCTTGCAGGAAAAAATCGCGCTAGCACTAGATGAACTGGGCTATATCCCCAACCGCGCCCCCGATATCCTTTCAAACGCGACCAGCCATGCCATTGGTGTGTTGCTGCCGTCATTAACTAATCAGGTTTTTGCCGAGGTGTTGCGCGGTATTGAGAGTGTGACGGATGCCCATGGTTACCAAACCATGCTGGCACATTATGGCTATCAGAAAGAGCGTGAGGAGCAGCGGCTGACCTCACTGCTCTCCTATAATATTGATGGGCTGATTCTCTCCGAGCGCCACCATACTGCCCGCACATTGAAAATGATTGAGGTTGCGGGCATTCCTGTTATTGAGCTGATGGATTGTTCTTCGCCGTGCATTGATTTGGCTGTGGGGTTTAATAACTTTGAAGCCGCGAGACAGATGACGCAGCAAATTATCGCCAAAGGCCATCAATACGTGGTCTATTTTGGTGCGCGTCAGGATGAGCGGACGGTGATTAAACAGCAAGGTTATGAGCAGGCGATGCGTGAGTCAGGTCTGGTGCCGATGAGTGTTATGACCAGCCGATCCTCATCCTATTCCGCCGGGGCTGAGCTATTGATTGAGGCACAGGCGAGTTATCCGCAGATTGACAGTATTTTCTGTACCAATGATGACTTGGCAATTGGTGCGGTATTTGAGTGCCAGCGCCAGGGTTTATCTATCCCCCGTGATATGGCGATAGCCGGTTTCCATGGTCATGATATTGGGCAGTCGATGGTGCCGAAGCTCGCCAGTGTGCTGACCCCGCGCGAAAGAATGGGGCAAATCGGTGCCGAGCGTTTGTTGGCACGGCTGCGCGGAGAGGTGGTCACACCCAAGATGGTTGACGTAGGTTTCACCATCCTCCCCGGCGGCAGTATTTAACTCACTATTTGCTAAGCTATTATTGCCTAGATCACCATCGACAACAGCAGGCAACCGACCAGACCACAGACTGAAATAATGGTTTCCAGCACCGACCACGATTTAAAGGTTTCGACGATGGTCAGGTTGAAGTACTCCTTGAATAGCCAGAAACCCGGATCGTTTACGTGAGAGAAAATTACACTGCCGGAACCGACGGCAATCACCATTAGCTCAGGGCTGGCGCCGGTGGTGGCGATTAAAGGTGCTACGATACCGCCTGCGGTAATAGCCGCAACTGTCGCCGAACCCAGCGCGATACGCAGAACTGCCGCAATGGTCCATGCCATCAGAATTGGTGATAAGCCGCTGCTATTCATCATGCCAGCAATGTAATGGTCAACGCCGCTGTCGACTAAAACCTGCTTGAAAGCTCCGCCCCCGCCAATCACCAATAGCATCATCGCGATGATTTTAATGGAGTCGCTGACGGTATCCATCACTGATTCCATTGAGCGGCCACGGTTTAAGCCAAAGGTGAAAATTGCGATCAGCACAGCAATCAGTGTGGCGATGACCGGGTCACCGAAGAACTCTGCATAAGAGAGAATTGGGTGGCCTTTTGGCAAAATCATCTCTGCCACTGCCCGCAGCGCCATCAGAATGACGGGAACCAGCGCGGTACTGACACTGACACCAAAGCTCGGCATCTCTGCGTCGGTGAAGGTTTTCGGGTTATACAGCCCCTCAGGAACCGGCTTATCAATCCCTTTCAGAAAACGCGCAAATACCGGGCCGGCCAGAATCACCGTTGGGATGGCCAGTAATGTCCCGTACAGCAGGGTTTTACCCATATCGGCGTGGAAAATGGTGGCAATGGCGGTGGGGCCTGGGTGAGGTGGCAGGAAACCGTGCGTCACTGATAGTGCTGCGGCCATTGGCACGCCTACATACAGTAGCGGAATACGTGCTGAGGCTGCGATACTGAATACTAATGGCAGCAACAATACGAAGCCGACTTCATAGAACAGGGCAAAACCCACGGTGAAACCGGTCAGTACCACAGCCCACTGAATGTGTTTCTTACCGAATTTATCAATCAGGGTGGTCGCAATTCGTTGAGCGCCGCCGCAGTCGGCCAGTAATTTGCCGAGCATGGCACCGAAGCCCATAATCAGCGCCAGACTGCCTAGTGTTCCGCCCACCCCAGCTTTGATTGAGCTGACCACTTTATCGACGGGCATCCCTTGCATGACACCTACCGCCAGCGCGACCAGTATCAGGGAGATAAATCCGTTGAGCTTGAAACGGATCATCAGTAACAGCAGCATGGCAACGCCAACCGCAACAATGACTAATGGCATGGTATTTCTCCACTTACGTTAGATAGGTATCTATTTTAGTTATCGTTTTTAGCCATCTTCACAGGTAGTAGGGGAAGGAAGGTGACCCTTGTTTTATTATTTACACTCAGCCTTTTTGGCCTGCGTGATGGTGCGATTGAGTTTAATAACGATGCTCTATTCGGTGTGATAAAAGTTCTATGTGATAAAAGTCACACCGCCATTTGTTACCGGTATCATGATACCGGTAACATGGTAAAGTACGGAACCATAGAGAGCGGTAAAATTCCCATTCTGAGATAGAGATCAAAATTATGGCAGGACATAGCATTATCGTGATGGGCGTATCGGGCAGCGGTAAAACCACGGTGGGAGAAGCTGTGGCCCGCCAAATTGATGCCAAATTTATTGATGGCGACGACCTGCATCCTCGCGCCAATATTCAGAAAATGGGCAGTGGGCATCCTCTCAATGATGAGGATCGTATGCCGTGGCTGGAGCGCCTGAGTGATGCGGCCTATAGCCTGAACCATAAAAATGAAACTGGCATTATTGTCTGCTCAGCACTGAAACGCCGCTATCGCAATCGCCTGCGGGAGGGTAATCAGGGAATGGTATTTTTATACCTAAAAGGCAGTTTTGACGTCATCATGGAGCGGCTCAAAGCACGGTCCGGCCACTTTATGCCAACCGACCTACTGAAAAGTCAGTTTGAAGCACTGGAAGAGCCAGGTGCAGAGGAGCCGGATGTGGTTTGCGTGGATATTGATGCAGATATTGATGAGGTGGTGCGGCGCTGTGTGTCAGCATTGGAAGGGCGGAACTGAACCACTCTCACCGTCAACGGCTGAAAATTCAAAGCGGGCAGTGCGCCCCGCTTTGGTTATCACATTGGTGGGTAGAGCTTATTTGCTCAAATACGCCCGCACGCCATCTAAAAACATCTGCGTCGATAGCATCACCAAAATTAACCCCATCAGCCGCTCCAGCGCACTGACCCCTTTATTCCCGAGCAAGCGCAGGAACAGATTCGACATCAATAAAATCGCAGCGGATAAACCCCAGGCAATCATCAATGCCAGCACCAAGTGGCTGAGTTGATTAGGATATTGATGCGATAACAGCATCAGCGTCGCCAAAATGGATGGGCCTGCGACTAAGGGAATGGCCAGCGGCACCAGGAAGGGTTCCTCCCCAGCCGATAGCCCGGTGACACTGCTTTCGGGTGAAGGGAAAATCATCTTAATGGCGATTAAAAACAAAATGATACCGCCAGATATCGACACAGTTTCGGTTCGCAGATTCAGGAACGCCAGAATCTTCTCACCCGCAAACAGGAAAATCAGCATCAATACGAGTGCGATTAGCAATTCGCGGATCAATACCACTCGCCGCCGTTTCGGCTCCAGATGCTTGAGCACCGACATAAAAATCGGTAAGTTTCCTAGTGGGTCCATAATCAAAAACAGCAATACAGTTGCTGCAATCATCTCTGTCATTATTACCTCAAAATAATCAAAACGACTGGCGTTTCCAGCCAGTCAAAGTCACATATTAGGAAGATTGCTTTGAATCATTCTGGTATCGAATAATTTAACTTGCCACTTTGTCCATATTTTGTAAGGTGGTATGACGTCTATCTTAGTCAGTCTGCTATACCCTATACAACGTGTAGATGACAAGAGAGCTATCCATTAATCGGTGTCACCCTCCAAGGCAGGACAGTAAACATGAAAAACGTTGGTTTTATCGGCTGGCGCGGTATGGTCGGCTCAGTCCTCATGCAACGCATGATTGAAGAACGCGACTTTGACGGTATCCGCCCGGTCTTTTTCTCTACCTCTCAACACGGTCAGGTTGCGCCGACATTCACCGGCCAGCAGGGCACGTTGCAAGATGCTTTTGATATTGATGCATTGAGTGCATTGGATATTATTATCACCTGCCAGGGGGGGATTATACCAACGAAGTTTATCCAAAGCTGCGTAAAGCGGGCTGGCAGGGTTATTGGATTGATGCGGCTTCTTCACTGCGGATGCAAGATGACGCGATCATCATTCTTGACCCGGTTAACCACGATGTAATTAAGCAGGGTCTGGATAAAGGCATCAAGACTTTTGCTGGTGGTAACTGTACTGTCAGCCTGATGCTGATGTCTCTGGGGGGGCTGTTTGCGAATAATTTGGTTGAGTGGGCATCGGTTGCCACTTACCAGGCGGCATCCGGCGGCGGCGCGCGTCATATGCGCGAGTTGCTGACGCAAATGGGTATGTTGCATGCTGGGGTGGCAAAAGAGTTGCAGGACCCTGCATCGGCCATTTTGGATATTGAACGTAAAGTGACCGCCGCCACCCGCAGTGGTACTTTGCCGACGGATAACTTTGGTGTGCCGCTGGCTGGCAGCTTGATCCCATGGATCGACAAAGCGCTAGATAATGGTCAGAGCCGCGAAGAGTGGAAAGGCCAGGCTGAGACAAATAAAATTCTGAATACTGGCAGCGTGATCCCGGTTGATGGGCTGTGTGTTCGCATCGGCGCACTGCGCTGTCATAGCCAGGCATTCACCCTGAAACTGAAAAAAGATGTACCATTGCCGGAAATCGAGCAACTGCTAGCGACACACAATGATTGGGTTCGCGTTATTCCGAACGACCGCGAGCTGAGTATGCGTGAACTGACCCCTGCGGCCGTCACCGGTACACTGAACACCCCAGTTGGCCGCCTGCGTAAACTGAATATGGGGCCGGAATATCTCTCCGCCTTTACCGTCGGTGACCAGTTGCTATGGGGCGCTGCAGAACCACTGCGCCGTATGCTGCGGATTTTGCTGTAATCAGTTGTTCAGCGTGATCGGATAGCAAGAAATCACCCAAAAGCCCTGATCCAATGGTCAGGGTTTTTTTAACTTAATTGATGGTATGAATATATAGCTGGCATTTGATTTTTGCATTGAATATATATATTTAAATCATGTGTGATTAGATATGGTGGTATTATCTCGAAATATAGGGAAGAAGATGTTTATGATATAGGATGTCACCATGAAAAAAATCTATTACACATTCATTGCAATAGTAATATGTGTTATCTATTTGATTAAGTCATCACCCAAAATAATTATTCCACCACAGAATTATAATATTTTGAATCCAGGCACGGTAAAACAACCCGATTATTATCAGCAATAACCCGAGTGATCACTGCTCATCAACCATTGCTTCAGTTGATCGTGTTATTACCTTGGCTTGAGTGGGAGAGGTCACTCACTCGCCGTAATAAAGGGTAATTTAATAATAATCCGAGTGAATTTTTCCACCTCACTAATAACAGTGACGCCATACTCCTTGCCATAGCGGACTTTAATTCGCCGATCGACCAGATTCATCCCCAAACCATCACCATTAGGGCGCGGTTGATACAATCCGGCATTATCTTCCACCGCCAATATAAGTACGCTGTTATCCAGTTTACCGTGCAAGGTAATTCGCCCATGGCTGAACATCTGTGATGTCCCGTGCTTAATCGCATTTTCGACCACCGGTTGCAGGGAGAATGCGGGTAAGCGGGCCTCCATTAATTCATCCGGCAATGCTATTTCAACACTCAGACGATCAGCAAAGCGCGCCTTTTCTATTTCCAGATACGCCTTCACATGTTCAATTTCATCACTCAGCGTCACCACATCGTGGCTGCGTTTAAGATTCTTGCGAAAGAATGTCGACAGTGAGAGCACCAGCTTGCGGGCATGGTCTGGATTACGGCGGATTACCACTGACAAAGTATTTAATGCATTAAACAGAAAATGAGGATTGACCTGCGCGTGGAGCAATTTTATTTCGGATTGCGCCAGTAGCTGTTTCTGCTGTTCAAATTCACCGGCCAGAATCTGTGCCGATAGCAGGTGAGCAATGCCTTCGCCCAGTGTGCGGTTAATACTGGAGAACAATTTACTTTTTGGCTCATACAGCTTGATGCTGCCAATCACCCGATGCTCTTCGCCCCGCAAGGGGATAACCAGTGTGGAGCCAAGCTTGCAACTGGGGGAGATGGAGCAGGTATAGGGCACCGCGTTGCCATCGGCATAGACCACCTGATTCAGCTCAATCGCCCGGTGGGTGTGGTCTGAGGTGATAGCACTGCCGACCTGATGATGGTCAGAACCGGTGCCGATAAAAGCCAGCAGCTTCTCACGGTCAGTGATGGCAACTGCGCCAACACCCAGCTCCTCATACAAAATACGCGCCACCCGCATACTGTTTTGCTGGTCAAAACCATGACGTAGTAACCCCTCCGCCCGCGCAGCTATTTGCAAGGCTTTGGCTGAAAATGCGGTGGTATATTTTTCGAAAATAGCTCGCCTATCCAATAAGATGCGCATAAACATGGCAGCACCAATGGTATTGGTGATCATCATCGGCAGGGCAATGTTCTCGACCAGTTCGACGGCCTCATTGAATGGGCGGGCAACGGCCAGAATAATCAGCATTTGCAGGACTTCAGCCACCAGTGTCACCCCAGCAACTACCAGTGGTTGGAACAGCAGATCAAGGCGGTTTTTACGGATCAGATAGCTGTGAAGCAAGCCGCCTAATAGCCCTTCGGCGACGGTGGATAGCATACAGGCGCTGGCCGTCATCCCGCCCATGGAGTAGCGGTGTAACCCGCCAGTCAACCCCACCAGAAACCCGACCGACGGCCCTCCCAGAACACCCCCCAACACCGCACCAATGGCACGGGTGTTGGCGATTGAGTCCTCAATATGCAAGCCAAAGTAGGTGCCCATGATGCAAAACATGGAGAAGGTGAGGTAGCACACCAGTTTGTGGGGCAACCGGATAGTCACCTGCATTAAAGGGATAAACAGCGGCGTTTTACTCAACAGATAGGCAATAACCAGATAGACACACATCTGTTGCAGAAGGGAAAAAATCAGTTCGACCTGGCTGACGCCCATGTTAGATGACCACAATATTGTCTGGGATGGGTTATTTTGGGCGCGATTATACCCACATTTTGGTGTGGAAAATTTTAACTGCCACCCTTTTTAAGTAAAAAAAGACCTTATCTCGCCAAACATTAGTCCAGTTCCCTATTTCCACTATTTCTTAGGACGAATGCTGACCCCGCTATTTTTATGTCATGACTTAGGATTTTTATGTTAGCGGCCCACTTCCTACGGAGTGTAAACGTCGTTTTTATGCCTGATTGACGTGAGAAAAAATTTCATTAGGCATTCGCCAATTTTTTTAGCGTCCTTTGACTATGCTTAGAGTTTGGGTAAGAAAACGCGGTTGATTGCGCATTAACCTTAGAGAAAAAACGTATTTGGACATTAAATCAACTTATTGGTTGATCATTGACCTTAATCACGCTTTAAACATTAAATGGATTGCATGATGAAAAGGGCATTTTCGAATTGAATTGTTCAGAATTTGTCCAAATATCATGCCATTAATCATAGGAAGAATGCCATGCCAGTACTTCCCGATCGTCAGGTGATTAATCAAATTATTTCCGGCCACTATGCCGATCCTTTTTCCATATTGGGAATGCATCAAACTGCGCAGGGGTTACAGATTTGCGCACTGCTGCCAGATGCTAAAGAAGTCTGGTTGGTCGAAACGGAAACTGGGCGCAACCTTGTTCAACTGACCCGTGAAGACCCACGCGGTTTTTTTATCGCCAAACTTCCTCGCCGTAAAAGTCCGTTTCGTTACCAGCTTGCCGTGACCTGGCAAGAAACTCCACAGATCATCGAAGATCCCTACCGTTTCGGCACATTATTGCAGGATATTGATAGTTGGCTGTTAGCCGAGGGCACTCATTTACGTCCTTATGAGCGATTGGGCGCGCATCTGATGACTCTTGATGGCGTGGCCGGTGTCAGCTTTGCGGTTTGGGCACCTAATGCCAAACGGGTCTCGGTGGTGGGTGAGTTTAACTTTTGGGATGGTCGCCGCCATCCGATGCGGTTACGCCGAGAAAATGGCATTTGGGAGCTATTCCTACCCGGTGTAGAGGTCGGGCAACTGTATAAATTTGAAATCATTGACAGCAATGATCAGATGCGGCTGAAAGCGGACCCTTATGCGTTTAAAGCACAGATGCGCCCAGAAACCGCGTCGATAATCAGCCCATTGCCTGAGGTGGTGCCCAATACCGCCAGACGGCAAAAAGCCAATGATTTGCGCTCACCGCTCTCTATCTATGAAGTGCACCTTGGTTCATGGCGTCGCCATACTGATAATAACTTTTGGCTCAGTTACGGCGAATTGGCCGATCAACTGGTCGAATATGTCAAATATATGGGGTTTACCCATGTCGAACTGCTGCCGATAAACGAGCACCCTTTTGATGGCAGCTGGGGTTATCAGCCATTAGGGCTGTATGCCCCGACCCGCCGCTTTGGTACGCCGCAGGATTTCAAAGATTTCGTCGCCAAATTCCATGCGGCGGGGATTAACGTCATTCTGGATTGGGTTCCCGGTCACTTCCCCAGCGACGAACACGGTTTAGCCCAGTTTGATGGCACTTCGCTGTATGAATATGCCGATCCGCGTGAGGGCTATCATCAGGATTGGAATACCCTGATTTATAACTATGGCCGCAATGAAGTCCGTAACTATCTGGCGGGTAATGCATTTTACTGGATGGAGCGTTTTGGCATTGATGCACTGCGCATTGATGCCGTGGCCTCAATGATTTACCGCGATTATAGCCGGGCCGAAGGGCAGTGGGTGCCTAACTATTATGGCGGGCGGGAGAATCTGGAGGCGATTGCTTTCCTGCGCTACACCAATCACACCATTGGTGTTGAGCGCCCCGGTGGCGTAACCATGGCTGAGGAGTCGACGGACTTCCCTGGGGTGACATTGCCGCCGGATGCCGGTGGATTAGGTTTTAACTACAAATGGAATATGGGCTGGATGCACGATACGCTCAATTACATGCAGTGCGATCCGGTTCACCGCAAATACCACCATAATTTGATGACTTTCGGGATGTTGTATGCCTATACCGAGAATTTCATCTTGCCTATTTCTCATGATGAGGTGGTGCACGGTAAGCGCTCTGTGCTGGATCGTATGCCGGGAGATGCATGGCAGAAATTTGCTAACCTGCGCGCCTATTACGCCTTTATGTGGGCGCATCCCGGCAAAAAATTGCTGTTTATGGGGTGCGAGTTTGCGCAGGGGCGCGAGTGGAATTTCGATACCAGTTTGGACTGGCATCTGCTGGATGATGAAAACGGCTGGCATGCAGGGGTGCAGCGCTTCGTTCGTGATCTAAACCATTGCTATCAACAACATGCGCCACTCTATGAGCTAGATTATCAACCCGCAGGTTTTGAATGGCTGGTGGTGGATGACCATGAAAACTCCGTGTTTGCCTTCCTGCGCCGCGATGCAAACGGCGGTGAATTGATTGCCATCAGTAATTTCACCCCGGTGCCGCGCTATAACTACCGCGTGGGCATTCCGCAGGGTGGCCATTATCGTGAAGTGCTGAATTCTGACTCTGAATTTTACCGTGGCAGCAATATAGGTAATCAGGGTGGGATTCATAGCCATGATGTGCGTAGCCATAACCACGCGCACTCACTGCTGCTAACCCTGCCACCACTGTCGACGATTTATCTGTTGCGGGAGGGGTAGGATGGTCAATCTGACTCAAGGTTTCCCGACCCCAATGGGCGCACATTTTGATGGGGCGGGGATAAATTTCACCCTGTTTTCAGCTAATGCTGAACAGGTAGAGCTGTGCCTATTTGATGATAATAATCAGGAGCTGCGCATCCCATTACCCGCTCGCACCGGTGATATTTGGCATGGTTATCTCCCCGGAGGGAGGCCGGGGCAGCGCTACGGTTATCGAGTCAGCGGGCCATTTGATCCACAGCGAGGCCACCGTTTTAATCCGCATAAACTATTGATAGACCCCTGCGCCCACGCCTTAGATCATAAAGTGGCTGATGACCCGCGCTTAAGTGGTGGAGTCAATCAACCTGATGAGCGGGAGAGTGCGGCCGCAGTGCCTAAATGTATTGTGGTGCATGAAGAATATGACTGGCAGGGGGATAGGTCTCCAACCATTCCTTGGGGCAATACGGTGATTTATGAAGCCCATGTGCGCGGCTTAACCCGACTGCATCCCGATATCCCCAGTGACCTGCGCGGGACTTATGCCGGTTTGGCCCATCCGGCTATGATTAACTATTTGAAAAAACTGGGTATTACCACGTTGGAACTGCTGCCGGTGCAATTCCACGTCGATGAACCACGGTTGCAGAAAATGGGGCTGAGTAATTACTGGGGCTACAACGTGCTGGCCCCCTTTGCCGTAGACCCTGATTATGCCTCGGGCCGTGAGGGCGTCTCTCCGCTACAAGAGCTGCGAGATGCCGTCAAAGCGCTACACAACGCCGGTATTGAGGTGATTCTCGATGTGGTGTTCAACCACACCGCTGAGTTAGACGTTTTCGGCCCCACGCTGTGTCAACGCGGTATCGACAACGCCAGCTACTACTGGCTCACCCCTGAGGGCGAGTACGACAATATGACCGGTTGCGGCAATGCGCTGTGCCTTAATCACCCTTATGTGACGCAGTGGGTGGTGGAGTGTCTGCGCTATTGGGTCGATAGCTGCCACGTTGATGGCTTTCGTTTTGATTTAGGGACGGTTTTGGGCCGTACTCCGGCGTTTGATCCCCACGCGCCGCTGTTTGCTGCATTAGCCGCCGATGAGCGGCTTAGTGGCTGCAAGATGATTGCCGAGCCTTGGGATATCGGCTTGGGTGGCTATCAATTGGGGCAGTTCCCCACCGGTTTTAGCGAGTGGAATGACCAATATCGCGACGCGATGCGCCGTTTTTGGTTGCGCGATGACTTGCCACTAGGGCTGTTTGCCCAGCATTTTGCCGCCTCCAGTGCGCTGTTCGAACAGCGGGCGCGCTTGCCCTCCGCCAGCATCAATCAAATTACCGCCCATGATGGTTTCACCTTGCAGGATTTGCTGTGTTTTAACCAAAAGCACAATGAGATCAATGGCGAAGAGAACCGTGATGGCAGTGATAACAATCTTAGCAATAATTTTGGCAGCGAAGGTTTAGTGGCTGACGAGGCTATTTGGCAACGGCGTCAATCGTGCCAGAGGGCTTTACTCACCACCTTGTTGCTGTCGCAGGGAACGCCGATGTTGCTGGCCGGTGATGAGCATGGTCATAGCCAGCAAGGTAATAATAATGCGTATTGCCAAAACAACATCCTCACCTGGCTCGATTGGGGCAGTGCGGATAAAGCATTAACGGCATTTACCGCTGAGCTTATTCGGCTACGCCAGCAAATTCCGGCCTTGATCAAAGATTCATGGTGGCAGGAGGGTGATGGCAATGTGCAGTGGCTGGATAGTCAGGGGCAAGAGTTGAGTGATGCCGCTTGGGAGCAGGGTCGTCAGAAACAGCTGCAAATCTTGCTGTCTCAGCGCTGGCTGGTGGTGATTAACGCCACTGACCAACCCTGTGACATGCACTTACCTGCGGGAGAGTGGGAGGCGATTCCTCCTTTTGGGCCATCAGAGCATGAGGGGCCATTAACCGTATGGAGTGGAGCCGCGCATGACATTTGCGTGCTCGTACAGAAATCTTAAGGAGTCAGCCATGGTTAAATTCGAAAATAAAGACCCGTTGATGTTAGCCAGACAATTACCGAATAAAACGGTGGCGCTGATTTTAGCTGGTGGTCGTGGTTCGCGGCTGAAAGATTTGACCGCCACTCGTGCCAAGCCGGCGGTACATTTCGGCGGCAAATTCCGCATCATCGACTTTGCACTATCTAATTGCCTGAACTCCGGTATCCGCCGCATTGGTGTCATTACCCAGTATCAGTCCCATACACTGGTTCAGCATATTCAGCGCGGTTGGTCATTCCTCAATGAGGAGATGAACGAGTTTGTGGATCTCCTGCCCGCCCAACAGCGCCTCAGTACCGAGCAGTGGTACAAAGGCACGGCAGATGCGGTTTACCAGAATCTGGATATTATTCGCCGCTATGATGCGGAATATATTGTCATTCTGGCTGGTGATCATATCTACAAGATGGATTACTCGCGCATGTTGATAGATCACGTGGAGAAAGATTCAGAGTGCACCGTCGCCTGTATTCCGGTTCCCATTAGTGAGGCCTCTGAATTTGGGGTGATGGAGGTAGCTGACGATTTTCAGGTGACCGCTTTTTATGAAAAACCGGCTAATCCACCCGCCATGCCCGGTCGCCCTGATATGGCGCTGGCGAGCATGGGGATCTATATTTTCAATGCCGATTATCTGTTTAAGTTATTAGAAGAGGATCGGAATACCCCCGGTTCTACCCATGATTTCGGCAAAGACTTGATCCCGAAAATCACGGCGCAAAAAGCCGCGTGGGCGCATCCGTTTGATCTCTCCTGCGTCACCTCCAATGCGGATATGCCCCCTTACTGGCGTGATGTCGGCACCCTGGATGCCTATTGGCGGGCTAACCTCGATTTGGCTTCGGTCACTCCTGAGCTGGATATGTATGACCGTGCCTGGCCAATCCGCACCCATATGGAACCCCTGCCGCCCGCCAAATTTGTGCAAGACCGCTCTGGTAGCCATGGCATGACGATGAACTCACTGGTCTCCGGCGGCTGTATTGTCTCCGGCTCAGTGGTGGTGCATTCGGTGCTGTTCCCTCGGGTGCGGGTGAACTCATTTTGCACTATCGACTCCACTGTGCTGCTACCGGATGTCAATGTCGGGCGCTCGTGCCGCTTGCGCCGTTGCATTATTGACCGGGCGTGTCACATTCCCGAAGGGATGGTGATCGGGGAAAACGCCGATGAAGATAGCGCCCGTTTTTACCGTTCAGAGGGGGGGGTGGTGTTAGTGACTCGGGCGATGCTCGCCAAGTTAGCCGCCAAATAGGGCTATTTTTTATCCGATTAGTGGGAGTGAAAATGCGGGTACTACACGTATGTTCTGAGCTATTTCCTTTATTAAAAACAGGGGGATTGGCGGACGTGGTTGGTGCTTTACCTGCCGCCGAAATTGCTGAGGGGGCGGATGTGCGGGTCATGCTACCCGCCTTTCCTGACTTGCGCCGCGGCATTCCGGATACCGTGTTAGTGAGGGAGATTGATACCTTTGCTGGCCGGGTTTCATTACGTTACGGCCAGTTCCAGGGTATTGGGATCTATCTGATTGATGCCCCCGGTCTCTATGATCGGGCCGGTAGCCCTTATCACGATCAATCGTTGCATGCTTATTCCGATAACTATCGCCGTTTTGCATTGCTGGGATGGATGGCTTGTGAGCTGGCGTGCGGACTGGATGGCTACTGGCGTCCGGAGGTGGTGCATGCCCACGATTGGCATGCCGGATTGGCCTGCGCTTATCTGGCGGCGCGGGGTCGCCCGGCACGTTCGGTATTTACCGTCCATAATTTAGCCTATCAAGGGCTATTTTCACCACACCACTTGGCTGAGTTACAGCTGCCTGCTGCATTTTTCCACATGTATGGGCTAGAGTTCTACGGCCAAATTTCCTATCTGAAAGCGGGGTTGTTCTTTGCTGATCATGTCACCACTGTCAGCCCGACCTACGCCAAAGAGATTACCCAGCCTGCGTTTGGCTATGGGATGGAAGGATTATTACAAGAGCGCGCCAGTCAAGGGAGATTGACTGGGATACTCAATGGGGTAGACAGTGGTATTTGGGATCCACAGACTGATACCTTGCTACATGCATGTTATGACGCGGAGAACCTGCAAGAGAAAGCGGTGAACAAGGTACACCTGCAAACCACGATGGGGTTAGAGGTGACGGAAAAGAGGCCTATTTTTGCGGTGGTCAGCAGATTGACCGCGCAAAAAGGGTTGGATTTAGTGTTGGAAGCCTTGCCCGAACTACTGCAACTGGGGGGACAGTTGGCGGTTCTTGGTGCAGGGGATGCAATTTTACAAGAGGCATTTTTGGCGGCCGCAGCAGACTACTCCGGCCAGGTTGGGGTACAAATTGGTTATCACGAGGCATTTTCTCACCGAATAATTGCCGGTGCAGATGTGATTCTGGTGCCGAGCCGTTTTGAGCCATGTGGGCTAACGCAGCTGTATGGTTTGAAATATGGCACTTTGCCACTGGTCCGGCACACGGGCGGGTTGGCAGATACCGTGGTGGATTGCGCGCTGGAAAATCTAGCCGATGGCAGCGCCTCGGGATTTGTGTTTGATGAATGCGATGCGCAGGCATTAGTTCGGGCAATACGCCGTGCTTTTGTCTTGTGGAGCCGGCCAAAACATTGGCGTCATGTCCAGCGCCACGCCATGGGGTTAGACTTTGGTTGGCAAGTAGCAGCGGCAGAATATCTGTCACTTTATCGGCGTCTCTGATGGCCGATTTGTCGTCACCACGATTTGTTATCACCACGAATGGGGAAAACCGCTATGACATCACCGTTCAGTTATACCTCACCCGTTGTCAGTGTGGATGCACTGAAACACTCCATTGCCTATAAATTGATGTTTATTGTGGGTAAAGACCCCACCATTGCGACTCAGCACGACTGGCTGAATGCCACTCTATTTGCAGTACGTGACCGGATGGTTGAGCGCTGGCTCCGGTCTAACCGCGCACAGTTATCACAAGACGTCCGGCAGGTTTATTATCTGTCGATGGAGTTTTTATTGGGTAGAACACTCTCTAATGCACTGTTATCGATGGGGATTTATGAAGATATCGAGCAGGCACTAGATGAGATGGGCCTCAATCTCTCCGAACTGTTACAGGAAGAGAATGACCCCGGTTTAGGTAATGGGGGCTTGGGCCGTCTGGCGGCCTGCTTCCTGGATTCGCTGGCCACATTGGCACTGCCGGGGCGCGGTTATGGTATCCGCTATGAATATGGCATGTTCAGCCAGAAAATAGTGAATGGCCAACAGATGGAGTCGCCGGATAACTGGCTGGAGTATGGCAATGCCTGGGAGTTCCCACGGCACAATACCCGCTATAAAGTGCGATTTGGTGGCCGAATTCAGCAAGAGGGCAGCAAAACCCGCTGGCTGGAAACGGAAGAGATTCTCGCCTGCGCTTATGATCAAATCATCCCCGGTTTTGATACTGATGCAACCAATACCCTGCGTTTATGGTCTGCGCAGGCCAGTAATGAGATCAATCTGGGTAAATTTAATCAGGGCGATTACTTTGCGGCAGTTGAAGATAAAAACCATTCAGAAAACGTATCGCGGGTGCTCTACCCCGATGACTCAACCTATTCCGGACGCGAACTGCGCCTGCGGCAAGAGTACTTTTTAGTGTCAGCGACGGTGCAGGATATCCTCAACCGCCACTGGACCATGCACCAGACATTCGACAATCTGGCGGATAAGATTGCCATTCACCTGAATGATACTCACCCAGTGCTTTCTATCCCTGAAATGATGCGTCTGTTGATCGACGAGCACAAATTTAGCTGGATGGATGCGTGGGATGTGGTGCAACAAGTCTTCTCCTACACCAACCACACTTTAATGACTGAGGCGCTGGAAACCTGGCCAATCGACATGATCGGCAAGATCCTGCCACGGCATTTGCAAATTATCTTTGATATCAATGATCATTTCCTCAAGCTGGTGCAGGAGCAGCATCCGGACGAACCCGAACTGTTAGCGCGGGTATCCATTATTGATGAAACCCATGGTCGACAAGTACGCATGGCCTGGCTTGCGGTGATCGCCAGCCATAAAGTGAATGGCGTATCAGCCCTGCATTCGGAGTTGATGGTGCAGTCACTGTTTGCTGATTTTGCCCGCATCTTCCCTAACCGCTTCTGCAATAAAACCAATGGCGTCACGCCACGGCGCTGGCTGGGGCTGGCTAACCGACCACTGGCGGCGGTACTGGATGACAGTATCGGCCACAACTGGCGCACGGATTTGAGCCAACTTAGCGAGCTGGAAAAGAACCTCGATTACCCCAGTTTTCTGCTGGCGTTACGCAAAGCCAAGCTGGAGAACAAAAAACGGCTGGCGATCTATATCGCTCAAAAATTGAATATTGTGGTGGACCCGGCGGCGTTGTTTGATGTCCAAATCAAGCGAATCCATGAGTACAAACGGCAATTATTGAATGTGCTACATGTGATCACCCGTTATAACCGTATTCTCGAAGCGCCTGACGAAAAGTGGGTGCCACGGGTGGTGATTTTTGCCGGTAAAGCGGCATCGGCGTACTACAACGCGAAGCAAATTATCCGTCTGATCAATGATGTCGCGAAGGTGATCAACAGTGATCAGCGGATCAATAATCTGCTGAAAGTGGTATTTATCCCGAACTACAGTGTCAGTCTGGCACAGCTGATTATTCCGGCGGCTGATCTCTCTGAGCAGATTTCGCTGGCGGGCACTGAGGCATCGGGGACCAGTAACATGAAATTTGCCCTGAACGGGGCGCTGACCATCGGCACACTGGATGGGGCGAACGTCGAGATACGCGAACATGTCGGCGCGGATAATATCTTTATCTTTGGCAACACGACTGAGCAGGTGGAGGCGCTGCGCAATAGCGGCTATAACCCACGGAAATATTATGATGAAGACCCGGAGTTACATCTGGCTCTGACGCAGATTGCCACCGGCACCTTCAGCCCAGAAGAGCCTCAACGCTACACCAGCCTGTTTGATTCGCTGGTGAACTTGGGTGATCACTATCAATTGCTGGCGGATTATCGCAGCTATGTCGACACGCAGGATAAAGTCGATGCGCTCTATCGCCACCCTGATGAGTGGACGCGCAAAGCCTTACTCAACATTGCCAATATGGGCTATTTCTCTTCCGATCGGACCATTCAAGAGTACGCCGATGAGATTTGGCATATTAAGCCTATCCGCCTGTAGCGATACCCTTGCTGCTTGAAGCGGTAGGCTGTTCACTTGCCCAATAACAAAAACCCTCTTCAGCCATAAACGGTGAAGAGGGTTTTTTTGAGCCTAAATAAAGCTTAACTATTTGAATTCGCTATCAGGAAACCAGCGAAAGAGTCTGCTGTTTCTTCCCTTGCTCTGCGGCTAACCACTCAGCAACGCGCTGTTTTTGTGCTTCATCCAGGGTCATGCCCAGCTTAGTGCGACGCCAGATAGCATCATCCAGTTCGACTACCCACTCTTTCTCGACCAAATAGCGCAACTCAGCTTCGTACAAACCATGGCCGAAGTGTTCACCCAGATTTTCGATGCTGGTGGCATCTGCCAAAATCAGCTCGCTGTGGCTGCCATAGGTGCGGATATAGCGGCGGGCTAGCGCTTCGGGCAACCAATTGTAACGGTGGCGCAAATGCACGGTGTAGGTATCACGATTACCGCCAATATCGCCGCCCGGTAACGCGCCAGTTTTAGTCCACGCGGGGCCAACATTCGGATAATAGGCCGATAGTTTTTCCAACGCGTGCTCTGCCAGTTTGCGATAGGTGGTCAGTTTGCCGCCGAATACTGACAGCAGTGGTGCTTTGCCATTTTCGTCCGCCACATCCAAGGTGTAATCGCGGGTAACCGCTTGCGGCGCATCTGATTCATCGTCACACAGCGGGCGCACACCTGAGTAAGTCCAGACGATATCGTCGCGGCCCAACGGCTTCTTAAAGTGGTCGTTATAGACTTTAAGCAGGTAATCAATCTCCTGATCGTCGATCTTCACATCTTTCGGATCGCCGTGGTACTCGACATCAGTGGTGCCGATGATGGAGTATTCGTCCAACCAGGGGATCACGAAGACAATGCGATTATCTTCGTTTTGCAGAATATAGGCTTGCGGCTGGTTATGAACCCGTGGCACCACAATATGGCTACCTTTGATCAAGCGGATACCATAAGGCGATTTGAGCTTCAGGCCATCGTCGAAGAACTGCTTAACCCATGGGCCGGTCGCATTCACCAAGCCTTTAGCGCGCCAGGTAAAGGTTTTACCGCTGTTCACGTCGACGGCTTCAACCATCCATAAACCTTGCTCGCGCCATGCGCGGGTCACTTTGGTGCGGGTACGAACTTCACCACCACGCTCGACCACTTCCTGCGCATTTAGCACCACCAAACGGGCATCATCTACCCAGCAGTCAGAATATTCGAAACCGCGCACCAGCTCGGGCTTCAATACTGATTCTGGCCCAAAACGCAGCCCTTTACTGGCGGGTAAAGTGGTGCGTTTACCCAAATGGTCGTACAGGAACAGGCCCGCGCGAATCATCCAGGCGGGGCGCAGATGGGGCTGATGCGGCAGGCGAAAGCGCATTGGGAAGGCGATATGGGGGGCCAGTCTCAGCAGCACTTCACGCTCGGCCAGCGCTTCACTCACCAAACGGAACTCATAATGTTCCAGATAGCGTAGGCCACCGTGGATAAGTTTGGAGCTGGCGGAAGAGGTCGCACAGGCCAAATCTTGTGCTTCCAGCAGCAGAACGGACAGGCCACGCCCTGCAGCGTCAGCAGCGATACCGGCACCATTAATGCCGCCACCGATCACGATCAAGTCTTTGGTTTCCATGCTTCCTTCCTCCAGATGTTCGAAACAGCTCTTTAATGTTCGTTTTCGCTCACGATTGTAATCAAAAACCAACAAACAAGCCAAGAGTTAACCAAAAAAAAACATTCACCCGTGATGGAGGTAACAGTTTTGTTATCAGGATGTGGGGGGGAAGTGGGTTTTGATCGGTTGAGTTGAAGTTTGGCTTGGTGATTGGTTCGGTTGTTATAGCTTCACGGCTCACCTTGCCTGCGCAATAGATCGGCGTTCACTTGGCCTCCAGCGCCTCAACCGCCAATGGGGTTACAAGCGCGTAACCCCCTTGGAACCCCTGCGCTAGCGCACGTATCGCTTGCCTGCTTCGCAGGTTCCCTCGACTCATCCTTTCGCTGGCGGGACGGCTTTATTCGCATCCCTGCTCATGACGCCTAAATCCGCCGTCCATGGCGGATTTCCCTTGCTCCACTCTTCGCTCGGCAGCTCAAATGTGCTTTTAACTTCAAAACCTAAAAACAGGGTTTTGATTTTGACTTTCTCTTTTGACCTTGAGCGCAATCAGGAATATTGCCGACGAGGATAGAGGGTAGAGTGAGCGGGCAGGACGCCCGAGAAAAGCGCGCTTGGGCAGGGATGCCCATCGCGCTGGCTCGTCAGCCCGAAAGACGTGGGAGGTTTACCCGCAGGGCAATATTTCGCGCAAGCCGCAGGTGCAGGAGGGCCGGCCTGCCCTCCTGCTCGGTTGAGGCGGCGAGGGTCAGGTGATCACCAACCGAATATCAACCGCTAACATAACTCCAATTGAACATCATGCTGCTCAATAATCTTCATCACACTGGCGGGGGGCATTTGATCCGTGAACAGATAATCAATCAAATTCATATTCCCCAAATTCACCATCGCGTTACGGCCAAATTTAGAGTGGTCAGTCACCAACATCACACAACGGGAGTTTTCGATAATCGCCCGCTTAGTGCGCACCTCATGGTAATCAAACTCTAACAGCGAGCCGTCCATATCGATGCCGCTGATACCAAGGATGCCGTAATCAAGGCGGAACTGAGAGATGAAATCCAGTGTGGCTTCGCCAATAATCCCGCCGTCGCGGGTGCGGACTTCACCGCCAGCCAAAATCAGGCGAAAATCCTCTTTGGCAGTCAGCAAGGTGGCCACGTTAAGATTGTTGGTCACCACCCGCAGACCTTTATGGTTCATCAGCGCGTGAGCAACCGCTTCAGGTGTGGTGCCGATATCAATAAAGAGTGTCGCTCCATCGGGGATCTGGCTGGCAACACGTTGCGCAATGCGGGCTTTCTCTTCCGACCACATCACTTTGCGATCGTTATAAGCGGCGTTAACCGAACTGGACGGTAGCGCCGCACCACCGTGATGGCGGTGGATCTTGTTTTGGTCCGCCAAATCATTCAAGTCGCGGCGGATGGTTTGCGGGCTAACGGTAAAATGCTCCACTAACTCTTCAGTACTGACGTAACCTTGCTGGCGTACCAGTTCAATAATCGCATCATGCCGCTGCGTTTGCTTCACGATAATCCCCTAATGCGCCTAGTTATTCCAGGCAGTTATTGTGCGGTTCTTACGCTGCTGCGCGTATCCCAGAATGCCATTAATAAGCCAATAATCAAACCTGAGACATGAGCGGCGTTGGCAATCGATAAACCTAAAATGTCGAAATATCCGGCAACCAGCCAGAGAACAGAAAAAGCCATCAAGCCGCGGGGTAGCGAGATACCACGCTCGGGTGCGCGCTCGCCAGTCAGCCAGACATAGCCCATTAAGGCATAGACCACACCAGAAAGACCACCAAAGTTCACGCCACTAAACAGCGACTGCCCCCAACCACTGAACAGGGCGGAAACGATAGTTAATACCAGCAACTTGCTGGTGCCAAGTCGTTTTTCCATCTGCCCACCGAGATACCACCACCACATCAGGTTAAACAGGATATGCAGCAGTGAAAAGTGTAGGAAGGCATGGCTGACCCAACGCCAGATTTGCAGATATTGGCTACTATCGCGGGGCCAGGCAAGGTAGGACATCACGGCATAATCGCCGAAGATCTGCATCAATATATAGACGGCGATACACAGCACCATCAGGCTGAGAGTCAGTGGCCCGGCCTGGCTGCGCAGTGTCTGGAGGTAGGAGAACCGCTGATAGGGCAAATTAGAGTGCAAATTCCCCGATTGCCAACTGGCGGCTTGATAGCGCGGATTCAGCGGATCAAGCAAAAACTGCTCCAGCTCATGCTGCACCAGGGGGAGTTGCTCATCATCAGCTAACCAGATCTCAGCGCCCTGAGTCTCGGGCCGGAGTTCCAGCGGCACATTGCGGGTGGCCATATAATCAACAAAGGCCTGCGCCAGACGTAGATTAGAGATTGCTATCACACGGATCATATTTTTTTCATTCTAACGTGAAGTTATAAATCTTATAAATGCGATTAAGGCGCTTAAAAATATCACAATTGGGCGAGTATTAGCTAACGGCAGACACCACCTCTTGCGGATAGCTTCTGGCCCAGGCTTCAAAACCACCGTCAATGCTGTAAACCGCATCAAAACCTTGCTGGAGCAAATACTGCGCAGCACCCTTGCTGCTGTTGCCGTGGTAGCACATCACCATCACCGGTTGTTCAAAATCGGTCTGCTGCATAAAGGTATGCAGGCTGCTATTGGTCAGGTGGAATGCGCTTGGCGCATGACCTGCTTCATAACTTTGTGGGTCACGAATATCCACCAATACCGCGTTATTTTCTTTCAAACGGCTGTACGCCTGCTCAACACTGATTGTTTCAAACTGTTCCATATTGCTATTAAGCCCTGATGCAGATGAGTGATGTTAACGCACTATTGTAAGCGATTTTCGCCAGACAAAAACCAACAACTTATATAGGGGTATAGCTGCTCTTTTAAAAGGGCATACTTTATAAAATAGGGTGTTATATAAAAGAAATTTTTATTGCAGGAGGTAGAGTTATACAAAATTGTATAGGAGGATCTCTATGGGCGATATTACGGCAGGGTATTTTTCCAGTAATAAATTAAGTGAAAATGATTTATATTCTCTTCAAGTAAAACCTCATGAGTTTAAAGCTCAATTAACACTGTGGGAAAAATTTATAGATTTTATTAGATTGATAACTTGCCAAGAAACGAAAGGTTGTGCGCTAGCTAAGTTAAATAGCCTTACACATGAAAACCATTTGACAAACAGCCCGGTTGAAATGTTGACTGTATTAGAAGAAATACTACCAGATGAGATAAGAGAAAAAGTTAAGTATTGTTTTCACTGCGAGGTTGAGTGGGATGAGGAAAAACTTAAAATCAAGGGTGGGAAAAAAATTAAAGCTATAGATATAAAGTACAATGACAAGTCTATAACGATAAATCCCGAGCAATGTTGGTTAACAGATTATGATGAAGAGATAATAGAAAGATTAAGGTTAAATGGTTTTGAGAAATATGGTGATGAAAGTAATAATGATGAAATCAATGAAATTGACTGGAATAAAAATAGCAATGGAGTAAACAGCAGAGAGGATTTCATTTACAACACGATAAGTAACGGAGTCATTAACTCCTCAACGGAGAAAAAAAACTGTTTCGTTAGAATAATCTACAATAATGATGATAAGCTAGTTAAGCTAGAGCGGGTTGTCCTGATGGCTGATGGCTATCCTCATTTGGCAATACAACTCAAGCCAGGAGAAGAAGGAGGAATACAAGAATTTTGTAATGATTCTGGTATCAGGATAGTAAAAAAATACACGACTTCGCCATATGTAAAAACAATTGATGAATTAAAGTCTCTTGACAAGATATTGGCATGTTTAGATTATGATAAAATAGTTGCGGACTATAAATTAATTGATGATGCTATCAATATAATAGAAAATTTAAAAGGGTTAATTCAGCTTAATGAAATAGTTAGACAGATAGATATTCATACTAATGTTGAGAAAATGAAATGTGGAAATCTTATTTCCACTGCTTTAGATGCAGTTAAAGACATTAAGAAAAATAAGTTAGAACGTGAAGCAGTCAGTAATAACATTGAAAATATAAAGAAAAAAATATTTTTCTTTAAAAATAACATAGTATTTCAAAGTTATCTTGATTCGAATGACAAAACGTTAAGCATTAATTATGCTGAAAATATTATTGAATCTGCGAAGAAAAAGTTAACACCTGATGAAAATAAAGTAGGCTTAACTGATACTGATTTAGACATACCTAATATGGAGAAGTTTGTTAAATATTGTAAGAAAAGTCTAAACTTAAAACCTACCGTGCAGAATACTAAGAACATTGCCAATGAAAAAGACATCGTTAACATTCAGCAGATTATCTAATCTTGAACGTAAAATAGATATGTATAAAGCGTTTAATAGGCTGTATTATTTCGCTTCGAATGATGGCAAAAGTTCGACCATTATCACAAATTGTGAAATTGAAGATTTATTATTAGTATGCCAGCAACCTGATTTTATTAATAATGAAAAGAAAAAGGTATCAAAATTAGTCGATGAGCTTTGGGTTTTTAATCCCAAGTTATTTATTCCAGGGGATTTTTATAATGAGTATTTATGTGCTAATAAAACATTGGTCGAAAAAATTAAAACCAAGCTAAGCTTGTCACGCAACGAACCGGAACTATTTAAAACTGAGGTTATGTCCATCTTGGATGAAATATATACAATGAAATCAGAGTTTTTAGGTGATTATATGAAATACTTTGATGCCGAACGAATGAGTGAAAGCCAGGATGGGTTAACGATGTTTAAGTCTATTCTAAGTCGAATCAAACAGAACAAGGCTATCGATGAGGATAAAAAATACACATGGCTTTTACGGGCTAATAAATGATTACTGGATGAAGTCAACCGCCAAATAGAGGCAAGCACCACTATACCGAAATAATGAAATAGCAGGGCATATTCGCCCTGCGGCTTAAATATACCCCATCATCTGTAATAACCGCTGCGCTTGCTGTACTGCTTCCTGTCGGTGGGCGACACCCAGCTTTTGATACAAATTACGGATATGGGTTTTAATGGTGGTGGCCGCCACCTCCAGCTCACCGGCTATTTGGTCATTACTGTAGCCAGAATAGATCAGCCCCAACACCTGCCATTCACGTTGGGTCAGCGGGCTGGTACGAATCAATTCCGGTACTTGCGGGTGAGTAAGCAACTTATCGACGAAGATCTCATCAAAATGGGCGAACTTATGTCGATGGTGCTGGTTAAGGTCTTTCAGAATTCGTTGGGCGCGGAACTGTTCTAATTCGGGCAGGGCATTAAGCTGAATCAGTTGGCGCAGCTGTTGTGCCATGGCTTCACCTTCAATCACAAAATGGCTGATAAAGCCAGTGCGATTGGCCAGCGACAGTGATTCAATCAGCGCTTTCTGTGCTTCACCTTTACGTTCGGTTTGCCAGTATAAGGTGTTGCTTAACAATAAATTACGGTTGAGATCGCTGGTTAGGCGCAGGCGGCGAGCATTCTCATTTAGCTCGTCCAACACCACTTCAGCTTCATTAAAGCGCCCCAACATAATCTGAATTCGGGCAATATTGCGCCATTGACCCTGTAAAAAGTGGTTATCGGCCATGCCCGGTTTTTCCGCCTGACGCAGCCAATTCGCTGCCGCGACTTTATCTCCGGTCATCTGCCAGTGGATCACTCGTGGTTTATCGGCATTGGTTACCCAGTCGAGATGATACTGGCTGCCATGTTGCAACGCCTCGCAGCGCTGGATATACATATTGGCGTTATCCAGATCCCCACGAGCCAATGAACACTTCGCCAGCATCGCCAAACACTGCAGCTGCTGTTGTGGCTGGTAGTTCACCAGGATTTCGATGCCTTTACGCGCAGCCTCCTCTGCCTCATCCAGCCGTGACCATGACCACAATACCTGAGAGCGAATACGCAGCAGGAATTCATGCATCGGCAGTTGCTCAAGATGCTGCTCATGAATCAGCTCAAAGGCTTTATCCTGAGTCTCATAGGCCGCCTGTAGGAAGCCCTGAGCAATCAGAATTTCGCTCTGTTGCAGCAGCGCCCATAGAGCGTAGTGATAAGCCTCATGGCGGCGCGCCATCTGCTCGGTTTGCTGCATCATCGGCAGTGCACGGCTCAGCTCCCCCTTGCAGTGATGCACCTCTCCGGTGACGGAGGTGGCGACGATCCGGCTGTAAAAATTCGCCATCGGCAGATATTTCAGGGCCTCGGTAGCCAGTTTTTCGGCTTCGTCCGGTTTACCGGCATTGATTGCCACCTGAGCACGCAGCGCATCAAATTCAGCACGTAAAATTTCATCAATCGGAATTTTACGCTCCTGCATTGCCGCCTCTGCGCGCTCAAGCAGAGTATTGACCTCGCCGTAGCGGTGCTGGCTCTGGGCCAGCCAGGCTTGCAGCAGCGCCAGTTCTGGATTTTGTACCAATAACGAGTAAGGCAGGGCGACCAGACACTGCTCCAGTAGCGCCAGCTCACTGTGGTTAAATAAGGTCCAGGCGTGTTGCAGCAAAATATCGCGTAACATGCCGACATCACCGGCCGCCAGCGCGTGGTGAATCGCCTCTGCGGGGTAGCCCAGCGCCATCCACCCCTCCGCTGCCGCGTGATGTAGCTCCGGCAGCTCTAGCGCCAATTCCCATTGACAGCGCTGACGCAGGAAGGTGGCAAATAGGGGGTGGAAGCAGAACCATTCGCCGCTGTCATCCATGCGATGAATGAATAATCCCTGACGCTCTAGCTCTTCCAGCCGCTGCTGACCATTGTCTTCTCCGGTCAGGCGCACAATCAGGGCATCATTCATGGAGCGTAATACCGAGCACCGCAGCAGGAAAGCACGGGCATTGCTATCAACCTGATCCAGTACTTCATCGACCAGATAGTCTGACAGATGGCTGGCATTCAGCCCCGCGAGGCGCTTGGCCGATTTTTGCGCCGAGGAGTTGGGTTGACGTGATGATAGCGCAATCAGTTGCAGCGCCGTGGCCCAACCTTCAACTTCATCACACAGGCGGCTGCTATCACCCTGCTCCAGTGGCGTGGACAGGCGGCAATCGAAAAATTGCTGTGCTTCCTGATGATTAAACGCGAGCTGCTGCATCCCCAACTCCAGCAGTTGATCGCGCACCCGCAGGTTAGCAATACCCAGTGGCGGCAAGGTGCGGGAGAGTAAAATCAATGTCAGATTTTCTGGCTGATGGCGCAAGAAGAAGCGCATGGCCTCATGAATGGCGTCATTAGTGATCAGATGATAGTCATCGATGACCAGATAAAGTGGGCCATCCCAATCGGATAATTCGATGAATAATTGAGCAAATAGTGCGGAGAGGCTGGCATATTGATGCTTCTGGCTGAGGGCTTCACTTTTGCTGCAATGGCCGCCAGTCGCTAGCTGCACTGCGGCGACAAGATAGGTGGCGAAGCGTTCCGGCTGATTGTCACTTTCATCCAGAGAGTACCAACCGAGACAGGATTGGTCAGCTGCCCATTGAGCAATTAGCGTGGTTTTACCGTACCCCGCCGGGCAATTTATTAAGGTCAGGCGATAGTTCGCCACACCTGATAACTTAACCAATAGGCGGTCACGTATCACGGTATTTTGTAGCCGTACCGGGCGGCTCAGTTTTGATGGGATCAGCATACTGTATCCGGTTTTAAAGAGATCCGGTGAGAAGACGTCCTGGTGATTGATATGTCCATTTGTAATGAGTTGTTACAGGCATTCATAAGAGTAATTATTTTTAGCCTCGTAATTAATCAGCACTGCTAAGGTCTGATAACAGCCATCGTATTGCAATAGAGTTAATGTTTCCTATGGCTGTAAGTTGCACCGGATCACAATTTTAGCTACGCCCTGCGACTCATCCCCAGCTAATCCTCCGGCAGGATGATGCCCTTGCCGCTTCTCCTTGGCAGGATAAGGGTAAAATTACCCAACCCACAGGATAGAGACCTCCCTATGTCACAGCCTATGCTTAAAAAGGATGATTTCCTGGCTGCACTGACCCGCCAGTGGCAGCGCTTTGGCTTAACCTCCGCTCAGCAAATGACCCAACACCAATGGTGGGAAGCGGTCAGTGCGGCGTTAGCCGAACAGTTATCTGCCCAACCTGCGCCAGTGAAAGCCAAAAAAGTACAGCGCCATGTTAACTACATTTCGATGGAGTTTTTAATTGGTCGTTTGACGGCAAATAACCTGATTAACTTGGGTTGGTACGACCAGGTGGAAGCCGTGTTGGCTGAACAGCAGATTAACTTGAGTGATCTGCTGGAGCAGGAAACCGACCCGGCACTGGGCAATGGTGGACTGGGGCGTTTAGCGGCCTGTTTCCTTGATTCGATGGCGACGGTTGAACAACCTGCCACCGGCTATGGCCTGAATTATCAATATGGCCTGTTCCGTCAGTCTTTCAGTGAATGTAAGCAGCAGGAAGCGCCAGATAATTGGCAGCGCGAGAGCTATCCGTGGTTCCGCCACAATGCCGCACTGGCGGTGGATGTTGGTTTTGGCGGCAAGCTGGAAAAACAGGCGGATGGCCGTCAGTTATGGCGTCCGGCGTTGACTTTGCGCGGCGAGGCCTGGGATTTACCGGTGTTGGGCTATCGCAATGGTGTCACCCAGCCACTGCGCTTATGGCAGGCGACTCATCAGCATCCATTTGATTTAACTAATTTTAACGACGGCAAGTTTTTGCTGGCAGAACAAAATGGCGTTGAAGCTGAAAAGCTGACCAAGGTGCTGTATCCCAATGATAACCACCTGGCCGGCAAGCGCTTGCGACTGATGCAACAATACTTCCAGTGCGCCTGTTCGGTGGCCGATATCCTGCGCAAGCACCATCTGGCGGGCCGTAAATTGGCTGAACTGCCGGATTATGAAGTCATTCAGCTCAATGATACTCACCCGACGATCGCTATTCCTGAAATGCTGCGCGTACTGCTCGATGAGCATCAGCTAAGCTGGGATGCTGCCTGGGCGATTACCAGCAAAACCTTTGCCTACACCAACCACACCTTGATGCCAGAAGCCCTTGAGTGCTGGGATGAAAAGTTGGTTCGCAGCTTGTTGCCGCGCCATTTTGTCATCATCAAGCAGATCAATGCGCAGTTTAAAAAGCTGGTTGATAAGCAGTGGCCGGGCAATGATGAGATTTGGGCCAAACTGGCGGTGCATCATAATAAGCAGGTGCGCATGGCCAATCTGTGTGTCGTCAGTGGCTTCGCTGTCAATGGTGTCGCGCAATTGCACTCAGATCTGGTTATCAAAGATTTGTTCCCTGAATACTATGAATTATGGCCAAATAAATTCCACAATGTGACTAATGGTATTACGCCGCGCCGTTGGTTGAAGCAGTGTAATCCGGCGCTGTCTGGCCTGATTGATGAAACGCTGAAAGTGGAGTGGGCAAATAATCTGGATGCATTAGCCGGTCTTGAGTCTTATGCCGACGATAAAGCTTTTTGTGAACGCTATCAGCAGATCAAATATGACAACAAAGTTAAACTAGCTGAATATGTTAAGCGCGTGATGGGGCTGACCATCAACCCAGACGCCATCTTTGATGTACAGATTAAGCGGCTGCATGAATATAAGCGCCAGCATTTGAATCTGTTGCATATTCTCTCTCTGTATCGCCAGATTCGCGATAACCCGAATTTGGATATTGCGCCGCGCGTGTTTCTGTTTGGGGCCAAAGCTGCGCCCGGTTACTATTTGGCCAAAAATATCATTTATGCGATAAATCAGGCCGCCGATAAGATCAATAACGATCCGATCGTCAAAGATCGCCTAAAAGTGGTGTTTATCCCCGATTATCGTGTATCAGTCGCGGAATTGATGATTCCAGCGGCGGATGTATCTGAGCAGATTTCAACTGCGGGTAAGGAAGCCTCCGGCACCGGCAACATGAAATTGGCGCTGAATGGTGCCTTGACGGTAGGCACGCTCGATGGTGCTAACGTCGAAATTGCCGAACAGGTGGGCGACGAAAATATCTTTATTTTCGGTAACACCGTGGAGCAGGTAAAAGCCATTTTGGCGAAAGGCTATCAGCCACAAAAATACCTGAAAACCGATGCACACCTGAAAAGTATTCTGGATGAACTGGCCAGTGGGGCATTCAGCCAGGGTGATAAACACGCCTTTGACATGATGCTACACAGCCTGCTGGAAGGGGGTGACCCTTATCTGGTGCTGGCTGACTTTGCCTCATATTGTCAGGCACAGCAGCAAATTGATGCCCTGTACCGCGATAAGGATGAATGGACCCGCCGTACCATTCTTAACACTTCGCGGGTGGGGATGTTCAGTTCTGACCGTTCAATTCGCGATTACCAATCGCGGATCTGGCAAGCCAAACGTTAAGGAGAAGACTGCATGGATCGTAAATCGCTCGATCAAGCAGCGACACTGGCAGGGATCGCCGCCAGCTATATTAATGCTCATGGTAAGCCGCAAGCCACTTTGCCGGAAACCAAGCAGCAGTTGTTGGCGGCCATGGGGCGTATGAATGTATCCCATGTTACCCAGACAGAAAAAGCACCATTACCGGTGGTAAAAGTATTTATTTTTGGTAGCCCGATGCAGCTGCCAATGGCGGGGTCAGGCGATTATCATTGGCAGTTGCAGACAGAGAAAGGTGATTTATATCAAGGGCGTATCAGTGCGAATAAAACACTGACCCTGCCCACGGCCCTACCACAGGGTTATCACCGGTTGATGCTGGAGCAAGGTTTACAGCAGTGGCAGTGCTCGGTTATCGTCGCGCCGAAGCGCTGCTATGAACCGGATGCATTACTGGCCGGGAAAAAACTGTGGGGAGCTTGTGTGCAGCTCTATACCCTGCGCTCTGAGCGCAATTGGGGTATCGGCGACTTTGGCGATTTAGCCCAGATGTTAGGGCAAGTTGGGGAGCGGGGCGGCGCTTTTATTGGCTTAAATCCGATTCATGCGCTCTATCCGGCGAATCCACAAAGTGTCAGCCCTTACAGCCCCTCATCCAGACGCTGGCTGAATGTGATTTATATCGACGTCAACAGCGTGGATGAATTTAAGCACAGCGAAGCGGCACAAATTTGGTGGCGTCAGCCCGAGACGCAACGCACTTTGGCTGAGATTCGCGCCAGTGAATGGGTTGATTATCCGCAGGCGATGCAGCTTAAACTGACCGCTTTGCGTTTGGCGTTTCCACTGTTTACCGCGCGGAAAGCAAAAGATACGCGGGTGCAGGCATTCCATCAGTTTGTTGAGCAGGGTGGTGCTAGCCTGCATCAACAGGCTACCTTTGATGCCCTTCATGCCCATTTGAGTGAAAATGACCCCATGATGTGGGGCTGGCCGGTGTGGCCTGCCGAATATCGTGATGGGCATAGCCCCGCCGTGGCTGATTTTTGCCGTAAGCACGCGGATGACGTGAACTTCTATCTGTGGCTACAGTGGCTAGCCGCCAGCCAGTTTGATGACTGCTTCCGTGACAGCCAGGCGCGTAAAATGCCGCTGGGTCTGTACCGTGATTTAGCGGTGGGTGTGGCTGAAGGTGGGGCTGAAACTTGGTGTGATCGCGAGTTATATTGCCTGAAAGCCTCGGTGGGCGCACCGCCTGATATTTTAGGGCCGCTCGGTCAGAACTGGGGCTTGCCGCCGATGGACCCGCACGTGATGGTGGCTCGCGCCTATCAGCCGTTTATTGACCTGCTGCGCGCCAATATGACCAGTTGTGGCGCGCTGCGTATTGACCATGTGATGGCGCTATTGCGTTTGTGGTGGATCCCTTACGGTCACACGGCGGATCAAGGGGCATACGTTAAATACCCGGTCGATGATCTGCTGGCGATATTGGCGCTGGAGAGTCAGCGTCATCACTGTATGGTGATTGGCGAGGATTTGGGCACAGTGCCGGTTGAGATTATCGGTAAGTTGCGTGATAGCGGCGTGTACTCCTATAAGGTGCTCTATTTTGAGCATGACAGCGAGAATACTTTCCGTGCACCGCAGTCTTATCCGGTTCAGGCGATGGCGACCATTACCACTCATGACCTGCCGACACTGCGAGGCTATTGGCAAGCAGATGATCTGACACTGGGCAATAAGCTGGGGTTATATCCGGACCAACAGATATTGAAGCAGCTCTATCTCGATAGGGAGCGTGCCAAGCAAGGGTTGTTGGAAGGGCTGCATCATTATGATTGCGTGCCTAAGAAGGTGGGTCATAAAGCTTCGTTACTGGCGATGAGCCCGGTACTCAATCGTGGGTTGCAGCGCTATGTTGCTGATAGTGCCAGCGCGTTATTGGGCTTGCAGCCAGAAGATTGGCTGGATATGGCGACACCGGTCAACATTCCCGGCACTAGCGATGAGTATCCAAACTGGCGGCGCAAGTTGACGGTTACGCTGGAAGAGATGTTTGCTGACAGCCAGGTGAATCGCCTATTGAAGGATTTGGATAAGCGCCGTAAGAGTGTTTCTGCGGGGTGATTTTTTAGGTCGCAAAAAGGATGATTAGGTGATGGGTTCGGTTGACATGAGATTATCGTCCACCGAACCCTTGATGCCTCAACCGATTAAGGGTGTATGGGCGCACACCCTTAACAATCCCGCGCCTTGCGCGAAATATTGTGGCTGCGCCATTCCCTCCAGCCGCCGCTAGCCTTGTCGGGCCATCGTCTTTGTCGGCAATATTTCTGATTGCGCTCAACGTCAGAAGATAAACTCGTCACATGCTTCAAGTGCATGCATTCGAGCGAAGCTAACACCGCTGTAGCGGCAAGGGCGCAGGATAAGGTCTGTTAACCGTCTAATATTAGCCAAAGTCATTGGTGTTACAGCAAGGCAGCAAGCGAACAAATCCCGATGAGCTGACTTGAGTCAGTGATTCGGGTGAGAGAGCGAAGCTAACACCGCTGTAGCGGCAAGGGCGCAGGATAAGGCCTGTTAACCGTCTAATATTAGCCAAAGTCATTGGTGTTACAGCAAGGCAGCAAGCGAACAAATCCCGATGAGCTGACTTGAGTCAGTGATTCGGGTGAGAGAGCGAAGCTAACACCGCTGTAGCGCCAAGGACGCAGGATAATTAGTAGTAAGAGTGCTCGCCGCGCTGATGCTCGGTCAAATCCCTCACGCCCTTCAATTCTGGGAATTTCTGCAACAGTTCTTTCTCGATACCCTCTTTCAGGGTGACATCGACCATAGAACACCCGTTACAGCCGCCGCCAAATTGCAGGATAGCCAATGCATCTGGCGTGATTTCCATCAAGGTGACTCGACCACCATGACCGGCCAGTTGCGGGTTAATCTGCGATTGTAGGACATACTCGACCCGTTCCATCAGCGGCGCAGTGTCATCCACTTTGCGCATTTTGGCATTTGGGGCTTTCAGTGTGAGCTGTGAACCTAGCTGGTCGGTGACGAAGTCGATTTCCGCGTCTTCCAGATAGGGTTTGCTCAGTTCATCAACATAGGCTGATATCTGCTCGAATTTCAGTTCAGTATCTGTTGCTTCAACCGCATCCGGTGGGCAGTAGGAGACACCGCACTCAGCGGTTGGCGTACCGGGGTTGATAACAAATACACGGATTTGGGTGCCTTCTTCTTGATTTGCCAACAGTTTGGCAAAATGAGATTGTGCTGCGTCTGTTATTGTGATCATGGCATCTGCTCAATAGTTGACTACTCTTGTCGGCTATAATACGCCCATTGTTAGGGTGACTACAAGGTTCGGCAAATACACCAAACCTGCAATGAGGCAATCCCCTCCGCCCATAATAGCTTGGCAATCTCATTCAGCGTACTGCCTGTCGTCACTACATCATCCAGCAGGGCAATATGTTGACCACGAATAGGCTCCATACAGCGAAATATTCCCCGTATATTTTCACGCCGCGCTGTGGCGTTGAGTTGCCGCTGGGGTGACGTGGCACGAATGCGCTGTAAGGTCATATTACTGTAGTGGCAGTTAAGCCAGCGGGCTAATGGCTGGGCTAACAGGTCCGTTTGGTTATAGCCACGCCGCCAATGACGCCAGCGGTGTAGCGGTACACTGATCACTCTTTCTGGTTTGATAACCTTGCCCTGACGCCACGCATCGAGCCAGTGTAGTAGTAGTAGGCGCGCTAATGCTGGGGCCAGTTGTGTGGCGCCATTAAATTTGAGTTTTTTTATCAGCCCATTCAACGGCGGGGCATAATCACTGACAAAAGTGAGGCTCCCCCACTCTGGTGGTGCGCGCAGGCAGCGGCCACAGGGGAGCTCAGTGTTGGTGCAGGGCAAACCACAACGTGGGCAACAGGGTGGTAACTTGGGCAGATGGCGACGGCAGTAGCAGCAGATGCCGTGCCATGGATGGTATAATCGTTGTTGGCATAGCCAGCATTGGCTAATGATTGTTAGCATATCCATCTCCTTATCCCCTTCGTCCTTGAAGCTGCAGGGGTGTTAGCTACACTCACTCACCCGAATCACTTACTGATGTAAGCTCATCGGGATGCGTTCACTTGCTGCCTACCTGCAACATCAATGACCTTGGGGATAGTCTTCGGCCTTGAAGCTGCAGGGGTGTTAGTTACACTCACTCACCCGAATCACTTACTGATGTAAGCTCATCGGGATGCGTTCACTTGCTGCCTACCTGCAACATCAATGACCTTGGGGATAGTGTTCGGCCTTGAAGCTGCAGGGGTGTTAGCTACACTCACTTACCCGAATCACTTACTGATGTAAGCTCATCGGGATGCGTTCACTTGCTGCCTACCTGCAACATCAATGACCTTGGGGATAGTCTTCGGCCTTGAAGCTGCAGGGGTGTTAGCTACACTCACTTATCCGAATCACTTACTGATGTAAGCTCATCGGGATGTGTTCACTTGCTGCCTACCTGTAACATCAATGACCTTGGGGATAGTCTTCGGCCGGGGCATTGCTCTATTTTCGTTAAGTCATTGAATCAGGCAAGATGCCTGACAGGATTGAGGCGATAGGATATTAGCGTATGAAACAACTTTATTGGAACATCTGCGGTGAAGGCGATCGCGATCTTGTGCTGTTGCACGGATGGGGGCTGAACGCGGGAGTGTGGCATTGCATCATTGATCGACTCTCCCCGCATTTTCGACTGCACTTAGTGGACCTTCCCGGTTATGGGCGCAGCAAAGAGTTTGGGGCGATGTCATTGCCTGAGATGGCCGCTACTGTTTTACAGCAAGCGCCACAACAGGCCTTGTGGCTGGGTTGGTCAATGGGCGGGCTGGTTGCCAGCCAGATAGCGTTGAGCCATCCAGAGCGCGTTGGTGGGCTGATCACGGTCTCTTCCTCACCCTGTTTTACCGCCGATAATGAATGGCCGGGTATCAGGCCAGAAGTGTTGGCTGGCTTCGAGCAGCAACTTAGCGAGGATTTTCAGCGCACGGTTGAGCGCTTTTTGGCGTTGCAGACTTTGGGAACGGAAAGTGCGCGGCAGGATGCCCGCTTATTGAAAGCGGTGGTGCTGCAACACCAGATGCCGGAGGTGGAGGTGCTGACCGGCGGGTTGGAAATTTTGCGCACCACTGATTTGCGGGAAGCGCTGAGCGCGTGCAGTCTGCCATTTTTGCGTATTTATGGTTATCTGGATGGGCTGGTGCCGCGCAAAGTGGCGTTGTTGTTAGATAGCGCATGGCCGCGCACGCAATCTGTGGTGATGAAAGGGGCCGCACATGCGCCATTTGTCTCTCATCCTGATGATTTTTCAAATTTAATTTTGGAGTTCGCACAACAACATCAGTGCTAAAACGGCGAGTAGTATCTTGGCTCACTGTTCAAGGTCGCATCATCGGGGTTTGTCAGTTGGCTGAGATGCCCGTCTGGGCATCTTTTCCCAAGATTAATGCTGATCTTTTAACTGATAAATCACGGTATGACATTGATTCTGCCCCTCAGGGCAACTTTTGCAACTGCCGGTCAGACACCCGCTATTATCTTGCTCAATACGTTCAATTTTGCCCATCGCCGTCAATCTCTCCAGCATCGCCTCAACCAGCGGTAACGGCGCTGCCAATTGTTGGCTGAGCTGATGGGCGTCCGCGCTGCCACTGAGGGCGATTGCATCGCGTAGTTGCAGTAAGCTTGCCATAGCACCTCCTCTTTTAGGCCAAATAGCCGTTAATGGTGATCATCGGTTAATGGCAGTCACTGCCTGAGCTTTGGCAACAACTGGCCGGGGTGCTGCTCTGTAATCTCATGGTGACTCGACTGCGCGCCCGCCGTAAGCCAAATAGAATCAGCGCATTAACCACAATCACTAATGTAATGATAGTTAGGCTCTGCTGTGGATGTTCGCGGAAAGTGGCTGCCTGATAGAACAGGGTTGCCAGTGAGTAAGCCACATTCAGCCCCCACAGAATCGAGAAGGTCATCCAGCCACGGCTGGTTTCACGCGCAATCGCTCCCATCACCGAGACACAAGGCACATACAGCAGCACAAATATCAGGTAGCTATAGGCGGCAATACTGGAGCCAAATTTGCTGCTCATCATGCCCATTGAACCGGCCGCCATTTCGCCATCACCTTTGCTGGCTTCAATCGGGTTAGATAACACACTGAGACTAAAGGTATCTTTTAACCCCTGCCAGGTGGTTTGCGCTGCGCCACCCAGTGCAGCCAGCAGGTTGAAGTTCTCTGCGTCAAAAGGCTGATTCTTGATCTGCTCAGCGGTGTAGAGGGTATTGAGTGTCCCCACCACCACCTCTTTGGCCATCGCACCTGTCACTAGCCCGACGGTGGCTTGCCAGTTATCACTATGCACCCCCATTGGCGTGAGCAAGGGCGTTAGCACTTTACTGACCGAGGCCAGCGCCGAGTCATTGATGCTATCCACCGCTTTGCCGCTGAAGGAGAAGCTATTCAGGCCGCCAATGAAGATACTGGCGATAACAATGACTTTCCCCGCCCGCAGGACAAAACCTTTCAGCCGCTGCCAGGTTTGCAATAACAAGCTTTTCAGATGCGGGACATGGTAAACCGGCAGCTCCATGACAAAGGGGGAAGCTTCACCGCGCATAATGGTGTATTTCAGCACCAGCCCGGTGAGAATGGCGACCGCGATACCCAACAGGTAGAGAGAGAAGACAATGCTAGCCCCCTCCTGCCCGAAGAAGGCGGCAGCGAAGACGGCAAAAATCGCCAGCCGCGCCCCACAGGACATAAAGGGTGCCATCATGATGGTAATCAGGCGCTCACGTTGTGCATCCAGTGTGCGTGCGCCCATAATGGAGGGCACGTTGCAGCCGAAGCCGACAATCAGTGGCACGAAGGATTTACCCGGTAATCCCAGCGCTTGCATTAAGCGGTCCATCACAAAGGCGGCGCGGGCCATATAGCCGGAGTCTTCCAAAAAGGAGAGAAACAGATACATCATGCCAATTTGCGGTACTAACGGCAGCACGGTATTAATCCCACCCCCCACGCCTTGGGCGAGGAAGATAGTGAGCCACTGCGGGAAATGCAGAGTATAACCGACCCATTGCAGCCCCTGAATAAAGATAGCCGCCGAGCCGATATCAAATATTGGCTGCAATGCGCCACCGATATTGATGGCCAATACGAACATTAGATACATCACAAACAGAAATATCGGGACACCTAACCAGCGGTTAAGGATCACCTTATCCAGCGCTTGCGTCAGGCGATTGGGTTCCGCCTGTTGCGAGTTGCCGACCATATCGCAGATGCGGGCAATGCTTTGATAGCGGGCATCGGCAATCACCAATTCCGGGTCTTCGTGCTGCTGCTCTCGCAGATTATTACGCGCCTGCTCAACCATCGAGGGGGCAATATTCGCGCGGGCTAAACTGTAGATATCACCTTCCAATATTTGCAGCGCGAGCCAGCGGCGCTGCTGCTCGGGCCAGGATTCAGGCATGGCCTGTACCAGCTTATCCACCTCATTGAGTAGCACGGCTGGATAGTTAACCAGTGCCTTGAAGGTGGCGGGCTGAAACTCATCAATACTACTTTTTAATTCATTGATGCCATGCCCACGGGTGGATACCAGTGGAATGACTGGGCAGCCTAATTGCTGCGATAACGCATTGATATCAATCTCGATATGCTGGCTTTTGGCAATATCCAGCATATTGAGTGCCACAATGCAGGGGATACCCAACTCGACCAATTGCAGTGTGAGATAGAGATTGCGCTCCAGATTCGCCGCGTCAATCACATTAATCAGCAGGTCAGCTTCGCCGCTCAGGATGTAGTGGCAGGCAATTTGCTCATCCAGCGAGGTTTGCTCGGAGATGGTCGTCAGAGAGTAAGTCCCCGGCAGGTCAACCAAGGTCACCTGATGTTGCGGGGTGGTGAAGTGGCCCTCTTTGCGCTCGACAGTGACCCCGGCCCAGTTACCTACCCGTTGACGGGCGCCGGTTAACTGGTTGAAAAGGGTGGTTTTACCCGCATTGGGATTGCCGATCAGGCCGATTGTGAGTGCTTTCATGATCCAACGTGTATCAGTAAATTTAAATTGAGCGGCAGCAAGGCATTTTCACCCGCCACAAGGCAGAAAAATAAGCAGGTGACCTGAGCTCTAGGGTTGTAGATCCAGTGTTAGCAGGTCTAAATCTTTTTTGCGGACCACCAGACTGACCCGACGGGTCTCTATCTGGATGGGGTCACCTAAGGGCGCGAGACGAACAACATTAAATGAGGAGCCGGGTAACATACCCAGTGATAACAATTTCTGCCGGTAAGCCGGGCTGATTTCAGGTGAGAAGCCGACTATTTTGTAGGAACGCTGCGGAATAAGATGCATAGGAGCCTCTTGATATATCGTTATTGGCTTACCAGAGTTCAGAGTAATGGTGATCTAAAAACTAATTGATAGAATAATGATAGTAATAATCGTTTTCATATTCAACTAACAGCAAATAATCAAAAGTAAATATTCGTTACGATTCTATTTTTAGAATTAATTAGTCTGATTTCTATTTGTGCCTGTTTTACCATCAAACCGCCGTGATCGCAAATGCGAATGATGAGTTAAATCAGTTAACTAAATGTTCTCTCCCGCACTGGCGCTACCGCTGCGTAACATAATTAGTCCGCTCTATTTTTAACTGAATAATATTTTCATTTTAATTAACCTACAGAATGCCATGGTAATTATTGATAATTTGAGGGTAATACCGGATGGAATTAAGTGTCATGTTAAGTGGGTTGTTAAATAAGTTCGGTTAATTGGTGATTCAAGCAGGTAACATGTAGCAAGATGAATGGCCTGCTAATTAATTTAAAAGATAAGTCCACGGTGTTATAGAAGAAAATAATATGAGAATAGGCGGCTACCACCGAGTGGGCACCCATCGGGAGTGAGAGAAAGGGCCACCGATGTGACCCTGAGGTCATTAACAAAGCCGCCTGAGCGGAGAGAACAGGCAGATCGTAAAGACGCCGTAAATCCCTCCCTGGAGGCTCGAGCCGCGCCCTCCCTGGCGCGGACGCTTTACTCTTCTGCCTATCCTCACCGTTATCGATCAAGTCATCAGAGTTTGTCAGTAGTCTGAGGGCCACCCATGTGACCCTGAGTAGACAAATCAGCGTTTTTTAAATGCCGCCGCCAGTGCATCGCTCATCGCGCTGTTGCCGCTTGAGCTACTCTCGGCGCGCCCTTTAGCTGGTGGGCGATTATTGGGTTCATTACTACTCCGTGGGCGGCTGGCACCACGGTTATCACTATTGGTGGTGGCGCGGCTTTCACCACTATTACCACGGCGCGAACCACTCTCACCCGGCTGCTCATCAAGACGCATGGTCAGGGCAATACGTTTACGCTGCAAATCCACTTCCATCACTTTCACTTTGACGATATCACCCGCTTTCACCACTTTATGCGGATCATCGACAAACTTATCTGCCAGTGACGAGATATGCACCAAACCATCCTGATGAACACCGATATCCACAAAGGCACCAAAATTGGTCACGTTAGTGACCGAGCCTTCGAGGATCATCCCGGGAGTCAGATCATTCATCGTTTCCACGCCTTCGGCAAAGGTCGCCGTTTTAAATTCCGGGCGCGGGTCACGGCCCGGTTTTTCCAGCTCGCGCAGGATATCGGTGACCGTCGGGACACCAAAACGTTCGGTGGTGAAATCACGGGCGTTGAGATTGCGCAGTGCGGCGGCATTCCCCATTAAATCCTGCAAGGCTTGCTCGGTGGCGGCCAAAATGCGCTCAACCACTGGGTAAGCTTCCGGATGCACAGTGGATGCGTCCAGCGGGTTATCGCCGTGATTGATACGTAGGAAGCCGGCACACTGCTCGAAGGCTTTTGGCCCAAGGCGGCTGACTTTTAGTAATTGCTCACGGTTATGGAAGCGGCCATTCTCATCACGCCAGTTAACGATATTTTGCGCCATCATGCGGGTCAGGCCGGCAACGCGGGTCAGTAATGGCACCGACGCGGTATTTAAGTCCACCCCCACGGCGTTTACGCAGTCCTCCACCACCACGTCCAGCTTTTTCGCCAGTTGGCTTTGGCTGACATCGTGCTGATACTGACCGACCCCGATGGATTTCGGATCAATTTTGACCAGTTCAGCCAGTGGATCTTGTAACCGGCGGGCAATCGAAACAGCGCCACGGATGGAGACGTCCAGATCCGGGAACTCCAGCGCCGCTAATTCAGAGGCGGAGTAAACCGAGGCACCCGCTTCGCTGACAATCACTTTTTGCGCGGTGACCGCCGGATACTGCTGTTGCAGCTCAGTAAAGAAGCGCTCGGTTTCCCGCGATGCTGTGCCGTTGCCGATAGCCACCAGTTCAACCTGATGCTTCATGCACAGGGCGGCCACAGTGGCGGCGGCTTTGGCGGCCTGCCCGGTGTGAGGGTAGATGGTATCGTAGGCGACCAGCTTGCCGGTGGCGTCCACCACGGCCACTTTCACCCCAGTACGCAACCCCGGATCGAGGCCCATGGTGGCGCGCATCCCAGCCGGTGCGGCCATCAGTAGATCTTGCATGTTACGGGCAAACACGTTGATGGCTTCGTCTTCGGCCCGCTCGCGCAGGGTGCTCATCAACTCGGTTTCCAGATGCATCAGCACCTTGATGCGCCATGTCCAGTTAACCACTGCTTTGCGCCAGGTGTCGGCGGGGGCGCTATTTAACCGCAGATCCAGATGATTGATGATGATCTGCTCGCCCTGACTCTCGCGTGGGGGTTCGTCAAACTGCGGATCAGGGTTCAATGCTAACTGCAACACGCCCTCATTACGGCCACGGAACATTGCCAATGCGCGGTGAGAAGGTACTTGGGAGATAGGCTCATGGTGATCAAAGTAGTCGCGGAATTTAGCGCCCTCCTGCTCCTTACCCTCTACCACTTTCGCCACCAGATGCGCGTTTTTCCACAAATATTGGCGCACTTTCGCCAGCAAAGTGGCGTCTTCAGCAAAGCGCTCCATTAGGATATAGCGCGCGCCATCCAGTGCGGCTTTGGTGTCCGCGACGCCTTTATCAGCATCGACATAAGCCAGCGCCACCTGTTCTGGCTCTTGCTGCGGGTCGCTCCATAAGCTGTCCGCCAGGGGTTCCAGACCCGCCTCAATGGCAATCTGCCCACGGGTGCGACGTTTCGGCTTATAAGGAAGATAAAGGTCTTCCAGCTCGGTTTTACTCATGGTGCCGTTGATGGCCCCGGCGAGCTGTTCGGTGAGCTTGCCCTGATCGTCAATGGATTTAAGAATGGTTTGGCGGCGATCTTCGAGTTCACGTAGATAACCCAAACGGCTTTCCAACTGGCGCAACTGGGTATCATCCAACCCGCCGGTAACTTCCTTACGATACCGCGCAATAAAGGGCACGGTATTACCTTCATCTAACAGGCTGATGGCGGAGCTAACTTGCTCCGGTCGGGCCTGTATTTCGCTTGCAATAATGCGGCTCAGTTGTTCATTCATAAGTCTAATATCGATTCTGATAGAGGAGTAGGGGAAAAATCACAGGGATAGTTATACGGATTGCGGCAAAAAATTGCCAGTGCTGCGGTGAGACCTGCGAGCCAGAGAAAGTATTGTTGTATCTCACCACTTTGTAGCAGGAGAGCTATCCCCAGCATACTATGTGAGGTGGTCAACTTAAGCTGGCCACCACAATGCCATTCACCAAGGTCGGCAATCATCAACAGAATCTCTGCTCGTGAAGCGGTATGGGTTGATAGCGGGGGCAACTCACTGGAGAGTAATGAAATCAACTTATTGGCAGAAAGTTGCGCTATATTGCGGTGGTAGGGAACCCAACCGAGATTGATTGGATAATTTTATGGCTAAAAGCAACTATATTACCCGTGAGGGCTGGCAGGCGCTGGATCGTGAGCTGCATTATCTGTGGCGAGAAGAGCGTCCGGTGGTCACGCAGGCGGTATCTGAAGCGGCGGCGATGGGTGACCGCTCGGAAAATGCCGAATATATTTATGGTAAGAAGCGGCTGCGGGAGATTGATCGCCGGGTGCGCTTTCTTACCAAGCGCCTGGAGGTGCTGAAAGTGGTCGATCCGGACCCGCGTCAGGAGGGCAAAGTCTTTTTTGGCGCTTGGGTACGGGTAGAGAATGAAGCCGAAGAGCAGCGTATCTTCCGTTTGGTCGGGCCGGATGAGTTCGATCCCGCGAAAAAATGGATTTCTATCGACTCACCAGTGGCCCGCGCTCTGATTGGCAAACAGGTGGATGATGAGGTGACGGTTCAGACACCCAATGGTGAGGCGACCTACTGGATTTTAGAGATTCGCTATCGCCCATTCGACGAAAGTGTTGATAATTAGGCACAACAATAAGCTTTGTAACAATTTCGACTAGAATTTATACCATAAATAGCTGTCTCTTAGAGTAAGTATTTCTAACAATGTGCAGATTCGGGCAATACGGCCTTTGGGAGTAATAAAATGCAAGAGAATCACAAGATTCTGGTCGTTGATGACGATATGCGCCTGCGTGCGCTGTTGGAACGTTACCTAACAGAGCAAGGTTTCCAGGTGCGCAGTGTCGCCAATGCTGAACAGATGGATCGCTTGCTGACCCGTGAGTCTTTCCACCTAATGGTACTTGATCTAATGCTGCCAGGCGAAGATGGCCTCTCTATCTGTCGCCGTCTGCGGAGCCAAAGCAACCCGATGCCAATCATTATGGTGACGGCGAAAGGTGAAGAGGTTGACCGTATCGTTGGGCTGGAGATTGGTGCGGACGACTATATTCCGAAGCCGTTCAACCCACGCGAGCTGCTGGCACGTATCCGCGCAGTATTACGACGTCAGGCTAATGAATTACCGGGCGCACCATCGCAAGAAGAAGCCATTATTGCATTTGGTAAGTTCAAACTGAATTTGGGCACCCGCGAGATGTTTCGTGAAGATGAGCCTATGCCACTGACCAGCGGTGAATTCGCGGTGCTGAAAGCTTTGGTGAGTCATCCTCGCGAACCGTTATCCCGCGATAAACTGATGAATTTGGCCCGTGGCCGTGAATACAGCGCGATGGAACGTTCCATCGACGTGCAGATTTCGCGCTTGCGCCGCATGGTGGAAGAGGATCCGGCGCACCCGCGTTATATCCAAACCGTATGGGGCTTGGGTTACGTATTCGTGCCGGACGGCAGTAAAGCATGAGGCGTTGGCGCTTTTCTCCCCGTAGCTCATTTGCCCGCACCCTATTACTGATTGTGACCTTGCTGTTTGTCAGCTTGGTCACTACCTATTTGGTGGTGCTGAATTTCGCTATTTTGCCCAGTTTGCAGCAGTTCAATAAAGTGTTGGCCTACGAAGTTCGTATGCTGATGACTGATCGGCTGCAACTGGAAGATGGCACGCTACTTGAAGTCCCGCCGGCGTTCCGGCGTGAGATTTACCGTGAATTGGGGATTTCGCTTTATACCAATGCCGCGGCAGAGGAGAGTGGCCTACGTTGGGCGCAGCACTACAAATTTCTCAGTGATCAAATGGCCCAGCAATTGGGGGGCCAACCGATGTTCGCGTCGAAGTTAACAAAAACTCGCCAGTTGTCTGGCTGAAAACCTGGTTGTCGCCAGATATCTGGGTGAGGGTGCCCTTAACCGAGATCCATCAGGGCGACTTCTCGCCACTGTTCCGTTATACCCTCGCCATTATGTTGCTAGCTGTTGGCGGCGCCTGGTTGTTTATCCGTATTCAGAATCGGCCCTTGGTGGAGCTGGAACATGCTGCTTTACAGGTCGGGAAGGGGATTATTCCGCCGCCACTGCGAGAGTATGGTGCCTCGGAGGTGCGCTCGGTCACCCGGGCATTTAACCAGATGGCCGCTGGCGTCAAGTTGTTGGCAGATGATCGAACCTTGCTAATGGCCGGGGTTAGCCATGATCTGCGTACCCCATTGACCCGCATTCGTTTGGCGACGGAAATGATGAGTGAAGCCGACGGCTACCTCTCTGAGTCGATCAATAAAGACATTGAAGAGTGCAACGCTATTATTGAGCAATTCATTGATTATCTGCGCACCGGACAGGAGATGCCGACAGAACCGAGCGATCTTAATTCAGTTTTGGGTGAAGTGATTGCGGCGGAAAGTGGTTATGAGCGGGTCATTGAAACGGATCTCTGCGCAGGCGAAGTGCTGGTGGATATCCATCCGTTATCCATCAAACGCGCCTTGGCAAATATGGTGGTGAATGCGGCTCGCTACGGCAATGGCTGGATCAAAGTGAGCAGTGGCACCGAGCTTCAGCGGGCGTGGTTCCAGGTAGAAGATGATGGCCCTGGCATCAAGCCAGAAGAGTTAAAGCATCTGTTCCAGCCTTTTGTCCGTGGCGATAGCGCCCGTAGCACTAGCGGGACTGGGCTGGGGCTGGCGATTGTGCAGCGGATTATTGATGCCCACGCCGGCTCGTTGGATATCGGCACCAGTGAGCGGGGTGGGTTACGGATTCGGGCGTATATTCCTCAATTAAATTATTTAACACTATCTAATAAGTCGTAGATTCGTATTTAAATCATCTTTAAGAATAATAGAATACGCCGTTAATTACGGGGTATTCTATTATTTAATTAGATTACTCCCCTTATAGTTTACTTTCTATTTAACCAATTAACCTATATATCGTTATAATTACTTGGCTATTGATAACAATAAACAAATGTAATCTTGCTTATATAACTGCCAAGGAAATATAATGGAAAGTAATAATTATGATGTGAACGCTAATAACGATGAGATTTCAACCATTTCATTGTCTCGTAATGATAGAAATATTAAATATCAGGATTATAATAATCTTGGTGATACAGATATTCAACCACCCCCCCATACACTTGATACTTGGAGCAAGATAAATACAAGTGATATTACAAATGCGAATAATACTGACCTTGATGGTATGAATTACGATTATCAAATTATTATTGAATTATCAGGCGAATCAGAAATAGTTCGTGGTGATGAACGTCTGGCTAGTAAACATCCAGATAAAACAGTCATCATGCAATATGATATTAACAGTGGTGAGTTGAAAACGGTTTATGGTGATTTGGACAAAATGCAGGGTGATAATGTCCGTTGGATATTAAGTTCCCATGGAAGTAAAGAAGTTAATGGCAAAAATACACTTTTTGCTGGCTATACACCGGAACAGTTGGCGGCGGGTTTAGCAAAATTAAGAATAAAAAATACTCAATTAATTAATCCCAATAGAATTGTTCTGGCTGGCTGTAGTTTAGGTAGTGACGGGAGTGTCGATCATTACGGATTAAATGCCGCCAGGCTGTTATGGGATAATGGATTTACAGCTTCTGTTCGAGCCTATACAGAAATCATTGAAATTGATGAGACTGGAGAGCGGCATACTTTCGAAAGAGGAAATATACAAAGGAGAAAATATAAACGTCATCGTGTTGACTACAGCAAAAAAGACAACCAGCCCATAATGGTTAATGAGGTTGCAGCAGTACAACTATTAGTTAATGATATTAGTAATGAGAGAATAAGTATTGACCAAGCATTAACAACGTACGCAGATATTCTTGACCATTTTCTTCCTGGTAATAATAAAGAAACTTCATTATCATTATTAAATGAGGTTATTAATAGTGATGAGCACTATGTTGAATTTAATGATTATGTTGATAAAATGCTGGATGGTGAAGTAGAAAATACAGTTAAATTCTCTGACTATTTATTAAAAAGAGGATCTTCCGATAGAAATAGAGTAATCAATACGTGGAAAACACCTGACCCAGAAGCTATTTATGCAAATCCTTTAGCAAAACCAACCAACATGAGTTATGACTACCAAGTAATAATTGAGTTTGCTGATGATGATATCCTGATACAGGGTGATGAACAACTTGCCAGTAAACACCCAGATAGAACACTTATTATCCAGTACGACATTAAGAGTAAAGAGTCACGGATTGTTTTTGGGGACCCGAATAAATTGCAGGGCAGCCGTGTTAGGTGGATATTAAGTGGGCACGGTAATGGTGAACAGCACTTGTTGGAATATTACTCAGCTGAGGAGATATATGCGGGTGTTGATTTTCTGAAAAAGTCTAGAAATATGATAGAACCAGAAAGAGTCATATTGCTTTCTTGTGAATTGGGAGTAAATCCAGATGATGGAATAGAAAATCATTTTGCTTTAGAATATGCTGAATTAATGCAGAAAAATAAAGATAAAGCATCATTACGTGCTTACAGTCAAGAGATCGTTATTGATGATAATGGACAGCGTCTTACAACTGTACATAAATCTGAAGAATTTCACAGTAAAAATAGTGAACATCGGATTGATTACTATACTACATCTGATGGGCAGTTAACAATAAATGACATGCCAATTGTAACCTATATTCTTCTGGATATTGTTTCTGAGAGAATAAATGCAGTTGAGGCAGCTGAAAAATATAAAAAACATCTGGAATATTACTTTTCTGATAGTGACGGTGAAATAGATATTAAAATGTTGTCACAAACGGCTAATGATCCACTTAAATGGCAAAAGTTCATTGATCATATTATCAATAGCCAAGATAACATTGAACCACAGAAAGGCAATACGTGGTTCTATGATGGAGATCATCGCTCACGAAGTTTAAAGGAAAAGATAGACGTTCCAGTGACATTATTCGATTATATTTCTGAATATCCTGATAAATATAATAAACTCAGTGAAACGTCTCAACATGAATTATCTTCGTTAAAAGATACCATGGAAAATAGTGGGTTATCTCTGATGAGTAATAATAGACTGGTTAAAATAACAAATAAATTAGGACGAGCTAATCAGGCTATTGCTTTTACCCGATTATCTATATCGACCTCAGTGATGATGAATATATATAACTCACCAGAAACTACTGAACAAGAAAAAAAAGAAATTGATGAGCAATTGGCTTTAAATTGGAGTGAGTTTTCGGTTGATTTTGGCATAGATGTTATGCAGCCCTATTTTGAAAAAGGGGCTATGTTCTTTGCCAAAAAAGTACCCTTAACCAAGGGAATTAGCCAGATTGGTTCCCGTGTAGGAAGTCAAATTGCAAAATCTGCCGGGGCGATACTTAATATTGCTTCTGCCGGGTTCGATACTTATAACGTTGTTAAAATATATGGCCAGTTAGAAAAAGAAACTGATCCAGATAACGCAAGGGATCTTATTGTAAATGGGACATTCTCTGCGTTAGGTGCTGGTGTGGGTATTTTAACTGCTGCCGCCTTAGCCGTAGGCTTTGCTATAGCGGGGCCAATAGGCATTCTTGCTGGTATCGGTATCTCATTGGCCACAATGATTTATAATGCAGCCTCGACAATTGCAAAAATAAAAGAGCAAATTGATTTAACACCTTGGGAAGAAATTAATAATGGTACGCGGCTGGCTTTTGGCGCAGACCTGGAGAAGAGTGTTGCGGCTCGGTTAGATGAAAAGCAGAAGCGTCTCATGCGTGAAAGTATAGATCAATATGCACAAGAAATAGCGAATAAGAGATTAATTCCCTCAGGAGTGACAGAGTATTATTATGCTTATGATAAATATGGTGAAGTTAAAAAAATACAATATTATTATATAAACAAAGAGAAGAACGATTATCTTCTTGATATTTTAAATTTTAAAGTTGATGGCTTTTTTATGCATAAAGGGGAATTGATAAATAAAGACACTGGTCAGATAGTATCTGAGAGCTATTATAAAAAAAGCTGGATAAAGTGTAGTTACAAAGAGTATGAAGAGTACGGAGAAAATAAAGAATATATTGTTGAAACAAGGCTGGAAGATGCCTTTGATGTCAGTGAAAATACCGATATTGCCATTATCCTTGATAAGGAGGTATTTGAAAGTAAATATTCAGATGATTATGTAGAATATAATAATATTCTAGCCTTGGATAAAGCAAGATCAGAACGTATGGGACATTTATTACTTAGCTCTTCTGCTAACAAAAAAGAGCATTTTAATACTGGTGTGGGAGATGCCTATATCTTTGCTGATCGTCATACACAAAACAGCTTTGATATTACTCAAGGTAGAAAAGTGTTTTATGGCGGTGATCTGGATGATGTATTCTATCTCCATGGTAATGAATTAATAGAAACCTCCCAGCCAAGTCAACTTGATGGTCGGAAAGGAGAGGATACTATTTCTGTTTTGGGTGTTAATCATCACAATGTTATTGGATATAAAATTGATTTAATGTCCGGAACAGTTCACTATAATTTTAAGCATCCATCGATAAACAAAACTAATGCAACACGATTGCTGGCAAATATTTCTAATATTGAGCATATACACAGTTCTGAAGATACCGATGATATATTGATTGGTAATGATCAGGTCAATGTCATCAATGGGATGGGGGGCTGGGATATCTTGAAAGGTTATGGTGGAAATGACCTGCTCTCATTACAATCTGGTGAAGCTTATGGTGGTGCAGGCTTCGATAACTATAAGATTTTACAAAATAAGCAGGCTAATTCGGTTTCAGTCACCCTATTCGAACAACCGAGAAATGAAACTAGCAATGTCATATTAGATTATTCTTTACAAAACATAGACGATATTTATTTGTCTGGGAATGATGTTTACATTTTATTAAATAATGAGAACAATACAGTTACCACTTTGATGCTTAAAGATGTTTACAGTGATATTGAGAGTGGTGATAAGATAAGAAACAATGACTTCATATTTTATACCAAAGATGGATTTATTTTACAGCCTCAGTGGCAGACGACGTTAGTCAATAAGAGTAGCTATAATGATGGGGACTTTAATTCAACTTTAACTACCTATCAATTTTCAAATAAGTCATCTACTCTATCGGACGCTAATAATCATGTTCAGAATTCATTTATCTCTAAAAAAGGTGGCGTGAATACAGTTAAGATAGATAATGTTGATGTGGTATTAAAAAAATTCATTGATCCAATGTTGATCGGGCATAAATTTAGCTCAGATACATTGGAAGGGAATGTACAAGATAATATATTTCATCAGCTAGGTGCAGGTGACAATATATATGTGTCAAGTGGTGATGATGAATATATTATTGATACTATGGTGCTACCCGATAATGCTAAGCACGACACATTAACGTTATCGAATAATGGGCGGCATGATTGGACTATAGGGAATGAGCAGACCTTTTACCTTAATGATATCAGTGGGGATGATCTACAGATAACTTTAAATATATCTTATGGTGAGCAAGAAGCTATCATTAGCCACAAATACTTACCTGATGATTACTTGAAAATAAAATTACCTATGCCAGAAGATTGTAATATGGTCCTTAATGAATTTTTTGTGGTCGATAAGGATAAAAAATGCTTTATCGTTAAATATAATTTTCTTGAGGCTATTATTTCACACCAGCCTCCGTTTGAAATTCCTGGCCACAGAAATCTCACTAAAAATAATGACTATTTCACTATTCCGAAAGGTGATTATTTGACTGATTCGTTAGATGTATTTGTGGATAATGATATTGATCAGTTAATTATTGATATAGCTAACATGCAGAATCAAATAAAAAAAGATTCAGCCGTCTCTAATGATTATAGTTATCTTAGCTCATCAGGTATGCCTATGATTGTTGCTTCCCAGTAATAATTTTTGCATATCAGAGGGGCGCAATTTGCTCTTCAGGAGTAGTAAAAAACAATGGCGACTTTTGTAGGTCGCCATTGTTCGCATAAACGACTTAACTATTTTATTAATGCTAGATCTTCGGCCCTGCGCTCATCAACGCTGCCCCTGCTGGGGTATCGGTATATTTATCAAAGTTGGTGGTGAAACGTCTCGCTAAATCTTCCGCTTTCTCCTGCCATTGCGCGATATCCGCGTAAGTGTCACGTGGATCGAGAATGGCGGGATCCACACCCGGTAATGCCATTGGCACCGCCAGATCGAAGATTGGCAGGGTGAAGGTTTCTGCCTTGTCAATTTCGCCGTTCAGGATGGCATCAATGATGGCGCGGGTATCCTTGATGGAGATACGTTTGCCGGTCCCATTCCAGCCGGTGTTGACCAGATAGGCCTGTGCGCCCACTGCCTGCATACGTTTAACCAGCACTTCAGCATATTGCGTTGGATGCAGCGATAAGAAAGCTGCACCAAAACAGGCGGAGAAGGTTGGGGTCGGCTCGGTGACACCGCGCTCAGTACCGGCCAGCTTAGCGGTAAAGCCAGAGAGGAAGTGATACTGGGTTTGATTTGCGGTCAGACGTGATACTGGCGGCAATACGCCAAAGGCATCGGCAGTCAGGAAGATGACCTTAGTGGCATGGCCCGCTTTGGAAACTGGCTTAACGATGTTTTCGATGTGGTAGATCGGGTAAGAAACACGAGTGTTTTCAGTTTTGGAGCTGTCATTGAAGTCAACAGTGCCATCTGGCAGCACCACCACGTTTTCTAGCAGAGCATCGCGTCTAATGGCGTGGTAAATATCTGGCTCAGCTTCTTCGGATAACTTGATGGTTTTCGCGTAGCAGCCACCTTCAAAGTTAAAGACGCCGTCATCGTCCCAGCCGTGTTCGTCATCGCCGATCAACTTACGTTTCGGGTCGGTAGATAGCGTGGTTTTACCGGTGCCGGACAGGCCGAAGAAGATAGCGACATCGCCTTTTTCACCGACGTTGGCCGAGCAGTGCATGGAAGCAATGCCCTTCAGTGGCAGCAGGTAGTTCATCATCGAGAACATACCTTTCTTCATTTCACCGCCGTACCATGTGCCGCCAATCAGCTGCATACGTTCCGTCAGGTTAAAGGCAACAAAGTTCTCGGAGTTCAGGCCCTGCTCTTTCCAGTTCGGGTTAGTGCATTTAGCGCCATTCATGACGATAAAATCAGGCTCGAAATCGGCCAGCTCTTCGTCTGTCGGGCGGATAAACATGTTTTTGACGAAATGCGCCTGCCAGGCCACTTCAGTGACAAAGCGAACTTGCAAGCGACTGTCGGCATTAGCCCCGCAGAAGGTATCAACAACAAACAGGCGCTTGCCAGAGAGTTGCTCGGTGACCAGCCCTTTCAGGTGGCTCCAAGTCTCTTGGCTCAGCGGCTTATTATCGTTTTTACCTTTGCCCTGATCGGCCCACCACACGGTGTCCTGTGTAATAGCATCGCGGACAATATATTTATCTTTTGGCGAGCGCCCGGTAAAGATGCCGGTATCGACCGCTATTGCTCCTGTGGTGGTGAGGGTTCCGCGCTCGTATCCTTCCAGCGTGGGTTTGGTCTCTTCTTGGAACAGTAAATCATAGCTTGGGTTGTAAACAATCTCGCTGACGTTATGGATGCCATAGGCGGCGAGCTCCTGCGGGGTAATTCCTTTAACACTCATGTCATAACTCCTGGATCGTCAATTTTCTACCAGCGATTGTAAATCCTCATCCCTGATTAACAGCGATAGCGTTCAAATATTTCAACATATGACCTATTTTTCGCTAGGTTATGAGAGATAGAACACGGATTGTCGCAAGTATGAAACGGCAGAAGCGCTGGGCACGAGTCAGCACCCAGCTAAATATTACAATAATTAATGAATTTGTTCAGAAGATGCACTATTGCCGCTCTTGATTGAGGCGATATCTACCGCATCAAAAAGGTAGTGATTGCCGCAATACTCGCAGTGCATATCAATATTGCCGTCCTGCTCCAGCATCTCTTTGATGTCATCTTCCGATAACGTGACTAATGCATCCGCACAACGTTCGCGCGAGCAGGTGCAGCGGAAACTCACGTTTTGTGGCTCATAAAGCGTCACTTCCTCCTGATGGTATAAACGATACAGCACCTCATTGGCCGGCAGAGTGAATAACTCCTCGGCTTTGATGGTGGTGGTCAGTTGTGCCAGATGATCAAACTCATCTTCATTGCGCTCTTGCGCAGGCATAACTTGCAGCAGCATACCGCCCGCCGCCGCTTTACCTTCCACTTCGCCGGTACGGATAAATAGGCGAGTCGGGAGCTGTTCAGATTGCATAAAGTAACTTTCGAGGCAAGCGCCGATGGTCTCGCCTTCCAGTGCCACCACGCCCTGATAGCGCTCACCTTTTGCTGGCGTAATGGTGATCACCAGATAGCCGTTGCCGACCATCTCTTTTAGTGTGCTTTCATCACTGATTTCGCCTTTGAAACGGGCGACACCGCGCATCTCTTGCTGGTTATTCCCGTTAATTACCGCCAGTGTCAGGGGGCCATCGGTACTCTGCAATTGCACGGTGATATCACCATCAAATTTCAGGGTGGCGGTCAGCAAGCTGGTCGCGACCAACATTTCACCCAGCAGTTTTTTTACCGCAGGAGGGTAATCGTGATTGGCTAATACCTGCTGGTAGGTTTCATTGACTGAAACCAGCTCACCGCGCACAGCATGGTTAGTAAACAGATAGCGGTGTAATTGGTCATGATTAGACATAGGGTTCTCTCATTTAGGCCGCCGTTTGGGTTTACTCAGGCTCGCCTTGTTTAAATTTGATTAGGTCGCGACGCTCTTTTTTATCCGGTCGCCTATCTGGGTGTGGCATGGTCAGGGCATTCAGTTTGCGCGCTTGCGCTACTTTCTCGCGGTTGACGATACTGGCCTCGGTCTCTTCATACATGGCCTGCGCTTCGCTAGCACCACGGCGCTGACCTTGTAACGCCAACACCCGTACCGTGCGCTCGTCATTGCCCTGACGCAGACGAATTTCAGCATTGAGTTCAACCAGCTTGCTGGGTTTCCCGCGCTGGCCGTTGTAATGGACTTTACCGCCATCCACCATGTCACGAGCGATGGCTCTGGTTTTATAAAACCGGGCCGCCCATAGCCACTTATCCAGTCGAATCGATTCGTCCGCGGCTCTCTTATCCTTCATGAATACTCCTGCCATTGGGCTGATTGACTCTTTGCGTCACTATTGCCCATCACGCCACACTATTCACATCGTAACTTTAATGCGGGCAATAGCTTACGGTAGTCATTGATTGCCGGGTGGCGGTGAAAAATTTTGTCAGCACAGCTGGAGTCTGGGTTCTCTATCCCCAAACAGTAGCGAATACCAAAAGTGTGCGCGGCATCCAAAATGGCTTCACTGTCATCGACAAAGAGGGTTCTGGCCGGAACCAACCCGGTATGCTGCGCGACAGCTTGCCACAGCCGTTGATCTTCTTTCGGATATCCAAATGTATGGGTGGAAAGTAATAAATCAAGGTGCTGATCCAGCGCGGTATGCTCAATTTTTACCGCGAGGCTGTGTGGATGGGCATTGGTGAGCAAAATTGTTTGCAAACCGCGCTCCCGCAAACTGGATAAAAACGGCTCGGTATCCTGACGCAGCCGGACGCGGCTACCCGCCTCAGTGGTCATGGCGTAAATATCTAAATCCAGCCGTTCACTCCAGTAATCGAAGCAATACCAATTTAAGGTGTGCTGCACCGCCAGATATTCATCGTGAATAATTTTGTGCGCTGACGCCAGCGGAATTCCTCGGTGTTGGCTGAGTCTCTCCGGCACCTGCTTTAGCCAGAAATGGCTATCGAACTCCAAATCCAGTAGGGTGCCATCCATGTCGAGCAGCACAGTATCAATTTCTTGCCAATTAAGTTCAGGGGGCATAAAGACTCCACGATCACCACAGTGGTGATAAATTATACGCGTAATAGACGAAAAAGGGCTAACGCAGGAGAGCGGTTGGAGTGAGGGTTTGGTTAAAGCAGTTATCATAATAGCGCTGAATATTATCCATGCGGCTGCGGTTTTGCAGTATTCGCTGAATGAGTAAAGTGGTATTCACCACTAAGCAGATAATCAGTGCCAGCAGCAGCAGACAGGTGCCCAGATAGCGGCTGAGTGTCATAATGTCCGGCTCGCTGTGCAGCGCAATATGGCGGGTGCCATTGGCGTCGACAGTGATATTGGTAATGATGCCTTCGGCCTTAAACGGGGTATTGAGCAGTAACCCAGAGAGCCGCTGCAACTCCCGCCACTGTTCCAGCGCGCTGTAATCAAATAGTGGCACGGCGGGTGCTGGGTGATTCACTAACTGCTTACCTTCATCGCTGGTGATCAGGAAGCCGCCCGGCGGTGGGCTGTTTAATGCTTCAGTCGCCAGATGTGTTTCACGGTAAACAAAGGATGAGGTGGCGGTCTTAACCAGATTTTCTAGAGTATCAGCACTGACGGGGCGTAACAGCACATTCATGCCTTTTAAGGTGCCAGATTGCGCACGTTTGACCAGCCCCGGCCAATTCTTGGCATTGCCTAAATTCACCAAAGCATTCTTTAGACGAATACAATCACTATCAGCACCACATAATGCCTGCGTTTTTAATACGATATCCGCAAAATCATTCAGCAAAATCATGCCAGATTTCTCAATCGCGGTTGCTAACTGCGGGTTGACGTTGGCATCACTGCCCTGTGGATGCAACTGCTGATTGACAGTCGCCATCAGTGACGCGGCTTTTTCAATCGTGTCAGATTCAGGGAGCGGCAGGGGGGCGGCGCTATTCCAATAGATGCCGGAACAATCAAACGGCGTAAACACAAAACTGTGCGGATTTTGCGTATTCGGCGGGACATAACACATCCCTGTCCCCTGCGCTTTCAACATATCGCCGATGCGCAGTGGCATTTTTTCTAAGGCTTCGATACTGGTTACCTGCTGGCTTTGCGCACCTTGCAACCAGGCAACACTCAATTTCAGTGGCAAGCTGAGGGGGACGTAGATCAGTAACAGGGTCATCACCAGTAGGGAGCCGGCAATCAGCGTCAGGTTCTTCCCCCAGCGCTGCAATGGGAAGTGTTTCATCTCATCGTGCAGGGATAAAAAACGCCCCTGGCGGATAACCTGACGATTGAGGTAGATATCAATATTGGTTTTTTTACCCAGATCATGGGCAAAATATGGCCCCCAATGGGCCGGATAGATCAGATCGACAACCCCGAGGGAGATGTTACTCATCTGCCCCTGATTCGATTCACCAAACAGCCCCCAGCGCTTTGGCGTGCCACTCAAACAATGGACTTCACGTAAATCTTTTTCAGACAGCGGGCGGAACATATTCCAGCATGCCCAGCCAGTTAATGTCGCGGCGACAATGACTAGCCAAGGAAGAGTTACCGCGGGGCCTATCAGAGCGAAAAACAGCAGGAGCAGCGCCAGACAAATGGCCACGGCTTCTTTTAAATCATTCGCGCTATGTAGAGCATACTCTTCTGCTGTTTCCTTACGGATATTCAGCAGCTCAATGTGTTCACTGTCTGCTTTGCGAATCGAGGCATTTTGCGCGCTGGACGGCGATATAGGCTGATAGCTGATCTCCGGCTGATGATTTTTCAGCGTGTGACCATTGAGGGAGATCACCAAAGGAATGCTCTGGGTTTGGATAAGTTCTACGTCATTATCCTGAGTGATGTATTGCTCCCACGACGAGGGCAGATGGACTTCAATCGAATCAAGGTAATAGCGCCATTTATTGGGTTCGTCACTCGCCACGCCATAGCGGGTAATGGCGCGGGTAACCGAATAGACCTTTTCGCTTTGGGGCGTTAGAACGAGTTTTTCTGGCGACAGATCACGGTTGATTAGGGTGTTGGGATCAAAGGCTGACAGGTTTTTGAGACCAGAATTTTCGTGCTGGCCAAGCAGATAATTCTCAATGTTAACCCGCTCTTCCGGCGTCAGTAGGCGATGAGTGGGTTTCACGAATGGCAGTGTTGCAGCTATACGCGGGCTATGGCGGAATTTAAACCACCACAGCAAGCCTACTGCGATCAGACTGGTCAACAGTAAGGCCAATATTAAAACTATTGTGCTCATCCCATCCCCATCCGAGCGCCTCTGACTTACGTCAACTCTATGAAAGAATGCATATTATGCGTAAATACAGTGCAGAGGCGTATAGCAGAGTCATTCAGTGAATTAGCATGACATTCGCTATCATTCATCAAAATAACTAATACAGTGCTCTTAAACTGCTCGTAGACTGATAAGGATAGCAAGGTTAAAACATCGGTAATATCAGCATAATCCTATTTTCAAACACAATTTTTAACGTGCATTGAGTGGGGATTGGGTGAGATTCCACCGATTGAATCTTGACTAAACTCGCCTTCATGTTAAAAACAGATAAATTATATCTAACTGACATTGCGATAAAGGTTCTCACTAACGCACAATGTGATCAAGTTCTAATAAATTCCAGTACAAAGTATCAGGTTAATCGCGGTGGGCAGCAAATGGCTGATTAAATCACCATAATAAGACCCAGATTATCCCAGTGTGAGTCCGATCGGCAGTGAGTTTTAAATTTGGGGCTATCATGAAACACCTGCAAAAACCTAAAATTCTTAAAATAGAAACGGTTGCCCGCTCCCGCTTGTTTACTGTCGAAGCGGTGGATTTGGCATTCAGCAATGGCGTGCAACGTGTTTATGAACGTATGCGCCCATCCAATCGTGAAGCCGTGATGATTGTGCCGATTATCGGCGATGACTTGTTGCTGATTCGCGAGTATGCAGTCGGTATTGAAGAGTATGAGTTGGGCTTTCCTAAGGGGCTGATTGATCCTGGGGAGGGGGTGCTGGAGGCCGCGAATCGCGAGCTAATGGAGGAGGTGGGCTTTGGTGCTGAGCGTTTTGATTATCTCACTAAGCTGACGATGGCACCTTCCTATTTCTCTAGCAAAATGAATATTGTGGTCGCCCATAACCTCTACCCGCAAAGTTTGGAGGGTGATGAGCCGGAACCTTTGCCACAAGTACGTTGGCCGATTGCCAATATGATGGCGCTGCTCGACGAACCTGATTTCTGTGAGGCCCGTAATGTCAGCGCACTGTTTTTAGCGCAAGCATTCCTTAATCGCGCCGACACGGCTTAATCAGTGACACCCGAATAATTTGTTGCTGCATATAAAAAGCCGGGATTATCTTGCGATCTCCCGGCTTTTTTATTTGTGACGATCAGGACTCTTTCGTCAGAACAACTCGTGGGTCTGACCATTATCCATCAGTGTCGTCCCCGCCTCATGTACCGAATACTCAGTAGGTTGAGTGCCTTCGATAAAGAACTCTGGGCGGCTACCTGGCCCGCCAGTAGAGAGCTTACCGGTTTGCTTATCAATCACTACGCTGACGATACCCGGCGGTGGTGTGACAGGTTTTTCCGGCAAGCCCTCTAGAGCCGCCTTCATAAAGTCATTCCATGCTGGCTGAGCTGTCTTCGCCCCACCTTCAGCCCCGGCTATCTGGTCTGGTATTGCACCTGATGCCGAGCTGCGACCTAAATCGCGGCGATGGTCATCGAAGCCAATCCAGACTGATGTTACGGTATCCGGGCCATAGCCAGAGAACCAGGCATCTTTCGAGTTATTGGTAGTACCGGTTTTACCGCCAATATCTTTGCGTTTCAAATCACGCCCAGCCCGCCAGCCCGTCCCCATCCAGCCAGGTTCCCCGAAGATGTTGGAGTTCAGTGCATCACGGATCAGGAACGCCAGCGGGGTACTTATTACATGTGGTGCATATTGCTCATCGCTATTGAGTTTCGCCTGCGCAGGGGTGACTTGTTCCAGCTCCGGCATTGGCACATTGCTGGCGCTGTTGGTTTGTGATGTCGCGACATTTTCGATGTTATCGTCCGACAGCACCACCGAGCGTTGAGTGTCGCCATAAATGACCGGTAAGTTACACTCTTGGCAGACAATTTTGGGTTTTGTCTCAAACAGCACATTACCGACATCATCGGTGATTTTGGTGATGAAATAGGGGTCAACCAAATAACCGCCATTTGCCAGCACCGCGTAACCACGGACTAACTGCAATGGCGTGAACGAAGCTGAACCCAATGCCAGTGACTCCGAATGCACAATATTTTGTGCCGGGAAGCCAAAACGTTGTAGATATTCAGCGGCATAATCCACACCCATTGCGCGCATTGCCCGCACCATCACCACGTTTTTTGACTGACCTAAACCTTGGCGCAAACGAATCGGGCCATCGTAAGTGGGTGGTGAGTTTTTTGGCCGCCAGTCAGTTCCGGCACCGGCATCCCAACGGGTAATGGGCAAGTCGTTGAGGATGGTTGCCAGTGTCAGCCCTTTATCCATCGCGGCGGTATACAGGAACGGCTTAATATTCGAACCCACCTGACGCAGCGCTTGGGTAGCACGGTTGAATTTACTTTGGTTAAAGTCAAAACCCCCCACCAATGCTTTAATCGCACCATTATTCGGGTCGATAGAAACCAGGGCTGAATTGACGTCCGGCACCTGCGCCAGCCACCAGTTATCCTCGACTTTTCTGACCCAAATCTGCTGACCCGGTTGCACCACATCTGTGACTTTTTTCGGTGTCGGCCCCTGAGCGTTATCCGACTTAAATGCACGCGCCCAACGCATACCGGACATTGGCAAGGTCACGTTAGTGCCATCCGCCAGCAGGGCCGTGGCTTGTTCCGCATTGGTTTGTGTCACGACCGCCGGCAGCAGCGGGCCATAGACCGGCAACGTTTTCAGCGAATCAATAATCTGCTCACGACTCCACGCACTTTCACCCACCTTCCACAACACATTGGACGGGCCGCGGTAGCCATGACGCATGTCATAAGCCAGCACATTGGCGCGTAACGAGTCAACCGCCGCCAACTGGAGCTTTCTGGTGATGGTGGTATAGACCTGATAACCGTCGGTATACGCATTCTCACCGTAACGTTTAATCATCTCCTGGCGCACCATTTCAGACAGATAAGGTGCTGAGAAGGCAATTTGTGGAGCATGATAGTTGGCGACCAGATCTTCACTGCGCGCCTGATCGTACTGTGCTTGGGTGATGTACTTCTCATCCAGCATACGCGACAGCACGACGTTTCGGCGTGCAACCGCTCTATCGTGTGAATAGAGTGGGTTGAAGGTTGACGGCGCTTTTGGCAAACCGGCAATCATCGCCATCTGGCTGAGAGTCAACTCGTTGACTTCTTTACCGAAATAGACCTGTGCTGCCGCCCCGACACCATAGGCACGGTAGCCGAGATAAATCTTGTTCAGATACAGCTCAAGAATTTCATCCTTGCTCAATAACTGTTCAATACGAATAGCCAGAAATGCTTCCTTGATTTTACGCATCAAGGTCCGCTCTGGGCTTAAGAAAAAGTTTCGCGCCAATTGTTGGGTAATGGTACTTGCCCCTTGTGAGGCGCGCCCAGAAACCATGGCAACTGAGGCAGCACGTAGGATACCCACCGGGTCCACACCGTGATGCTCATAGAATCGGCTATCTTCCGTTGCAATAAACGCGTGCACCATTTCTGGTGGGATCTGTTTTAGTGTCAACGGGATACGGCGTTTTTCACCGTATTGGGCGATCAATTCGCCTTCGGCGCTATACACCAACATTGGTGTTTGCAGCCGGACATCTTTCAGTGTGGCAACATCGGGTAGCTGAGGCTCAATATATTTGTAGAGACCAAATATCGAAGCTGCTCCCAGTAAAATGCAACACACTGTAAGGATCAAAAAATACTTTACGAACTTCACCTGAGATTTCCCATTCAATGTCAATTGGGCAGTTTATAAACAACCGCGCCGTAGTATAAAGGCAAGCCCTTAACATGGATACGTTCTTTTATTCTCTCTCGACATGGAGGTCGACAAAGATGTACACACAATATTGGCAGGTTGGGCTGGATATTCAAATGGAGGCCATACGCGCCCTGGCGGTTGTCAGGCGTCGCCATGGCTGGCAATTGCGCTACTGGTGGCATCACTCCTTACCAGCAGGCTCGTTGCGCGACGGTATTTTACAACAGCCGGATATCGTTAGCGACAAACTAAAATTATTGCGCAAGCAATTACCGAGACATATTTCATTACGTATTGCACTGCCCGCCCAGCGGATATTGCAACATGCCATGGCTGTACCAGACCGGCGTCTGCGTGAACCGGAACGCGCAGGGTATATTAATGCGGCGGCTTGCCGGGCATTCCCGCTAAGCAGTCAGGAGTTGGCGCTGGATTATCGCACTACCCTCCGATCCGACAGTGAACTACTGATTACTGCGGCCCGTCAGTCAGAAATAGAGCAATGGCAAAACTGCTTACATCAGGCTGGCTTGCCATCACATATCATTGATATCACGCCCTGCGCTTTGCGCTATATGGCGGCAGCGGCAGGGTTATCCGGGCCATATTGGCTGATTCATCGCCTGGCGAATGAGTGGCTGTGGGTCTCTTCCAGCGAGATGCCGTTTGAGTTTGGCGTGGTAGCTATTGACGCGGATGATGATGTGCCGGAAGGCCACTACTCTAATGCAACAGAATCACGTTCGGCATTGGTGGCACAGCTTCAGACTCGTTATCCCGAACTGGGTACGGCCCAGATGAGGGTCTACTACAGCAGCACGATGGATGAGCCGCCGCCTGAAAACAGCACCCACTGGTCACCTTTCGCGGCATTTACCCAGTATCAACCGCCACTTCCCTCTTTACCTGCCGCCTACATTCTGGCCGGAGGGCTGGCACTGCGCCCAGCGGACTACTGATGTATCAGGTTAACTTTTCATTGTGGCGCACTGAACACCTGCTCGCCCGCTACCGTTTTTGGCGTAATGCGGGCTTGTGCCAGTGTTCACTGTTGGTCATTACACTGGTGATCGCGTTGATACAATCCCATGGGGTACAGACCCGCCAGCAAGGCAGTTTGCTTGAGCTAACACAGCAACAGGGGGCATTAAGCCAGCATTATCAAGAGGTGCAACACGCCATGGCGCAGTTGCAGCAAACAGAGCAGCGCGTTCAGATTTACCGTCAGGCGCATCAATCTGCCCGTCGATACACCACATTATTGCAGCAGCTATCACAGCAAATTCCAGATAGCTGTTGGTTGATAAGCTTAATGCCACAAGGCGACAGGCTGCTCTTCGAGGTGATTAGCCAGGAATATGCCGCAATTAACCACTTTTTAGTGCAGTTAGGTCGTCAATCTCTCCTCGCGAATGTGCAGTTACAAAAAATTGCTCAGCAGGATGACGGTAATTTTCGTTTTGCGGTTTGGGCTGATTGGCAAAGTGGGGAGGCGAATCATGAATAAGTCATTACAACGCTGGTTGGATAGGCCGGGCTGGCAGCTCTGCTTATGGCAATGGGGTGTTCTGGGGCTACTTGGCGCCGCGACTTATGGCATCTTATTGCGCCCTGCATGGCAACAACAGCATCTCAGCGAAAATAAAATTATTCAGCATCAACAGCAAGTTGAGTATCAACAGTCACTCTTGGCGACATTGCCCGAACTCTCACTCATTCGCCAGCAAATCGCGGCAGTGAGTTCTGAGGAAGCCGTCTGGCGGCAAAATAGTAGCTCTATGGCCCATTTGGTCGGTGAATTGATTGCGCCCTTTGGCGGGCAGGTCATTCATTGGCAGCGGCAATCGGAACCGGCAGCCGCGGCTGAGCTGGATACAGTGGCGCATCAACAGTGGCACGCAACTTTGCGGGTCAATTTCTATGGGCTGCTTCACTTATTGCGCCAATTATCTGAAATCTCAGTGCCGATACAAACTCAACTGGTTGAAATCAAAAGTGATAAAGCGGTACTGATGGTGAAAATAGTCCTGAAAGAGTACCGCGCGGAGGGCATCAATGAGTAATCGCAGCAAAGGGGTGATAGTGGGGCTACTGATAACGGTAGCACTGGCCCCTGCCGTGTATGCCGAACCCTTATTGACCACGGCGACGCGTAACCCTTTTCAAAAAGTATCGGCAGAGTCTTGTGGCAGTGACCGAGAACGGCTAGCCAGTTGGCAGTTTCAGGGCATGGTGAGTGGCGCAGATTACCACTCCGCTTGGGGGCGGTGGCCCGACGCTAGCGGGCAAAAGTTGGTAGTGGGGCAACAACTGCTGCCCAATTGGCAGGTTACCGATATTAGCGCACAACAGGTGACTCTACAGCATATTAACCTAGATAAGAGGTGCGGAGGGTTCTCAGCACCGATGGTGCTATTGATGCGCTGAGTTAACTATTTTTCTGATGGATGATAGCCAGAATTAAAAGGAATTGAACTGATGGATATGACTAAAGCCAAAATTAAAACAGCAGCTTGGCTAACCCGTACATTCAGTCTCGTGTGGGGGCGGAGACTGATGCTGCTGAGCTTATTGTTCACGAACACCGCATTGCTCGGCGCAAAAGGGGGGCCGCCCGTCACACTGGCGTTTCAGGATGCCCCAGTCTCCGTGGTGTTACAGGCGCTGGCTGATTATCAGCAATTGAATTTGGTGGTTGCGGCAGGGGTCAGTGGCAATATTAGCCTCCGACTGGTTGATGTCCCGTGGGAGCAGGCACTCACTATCATTTTGCGCATGGGGCACCTGAAAGTAGAACGCGAAGGGGCGGTGATGATGGTGTTCACCGAACAGGATATAGAGGAGAGGCAACAGCGCACCAAACAAAAAACGGAGCCAGACTCTCTGAGTAATCTGACACTGGCTTTGCAACACGCTGATGCCGAACAAGTTGCGGATAGTTTGGATGAGAGTGAACTACTCTCTCCACTAGGCAGTGTGATGGTGGATAAACGCACCAATACATTACTCATTCGCGATACTCCCGCATCATTGGCAGTATTAAAAGGCTGGTTGGCTGAGATGGATCTCCCCTTACAGCAAGTCCAGCTCGCGGCACATATCGTGACCATGAGCCGCGAAAACTTGCAGGAGCTGGGTGTGCGCTGGGGCATGGGTGAGTCGCAGCACGCCACGTCGCTGAGAGTGAATGATTTCAATGTCAATTTACCGCTGGCTAACAGTGTTGTTAACGCAGGATTTAATGTCGCTCGTATTGGCGGGCGACTGCTGGAGCTTGAGTTGAGTGCATTAGAGCAAGAGAATCAGGTCGATATTATTGCCAGCCCACGTCTGGTGGCCTCTCATCTGCAAACCGCCAGCATCAAGCAAGGTTCTGACATCCCTTATGCTGTCGCGCGCGGGGATAAAGGTGCGGTTTCTATCGAATTTAAAGAGGCGGTATTAGGAATGGAGGTCACACCTAAAATACTGCGCAATGGCAAAATTACTCTAAACTTGAAAATTAGTCAGAATATGCCCGGCATGACAATTAAACGTGGCGATACTGAAGCTCTGCTAATAGATAAGCAGGAAATAAAAACCCAAATAACAGTAAATGATGGTGAAACCATTGTGCTGGGGGGCATTTTCCAACAAAAAAACAATCAGGCAGTGAATAAAGTCCCCATCCTGGCCGATATTCCCTGGTTGGGGGCGCTGTTTAAACAAGACACCAAGCAACAAAGTCGGCGAGAGCTGGTGATTTTCATCACGCCAAGGTTGATCAGTGCTTGAGCTCTAAAGGTACTGTTTTATGAAAACAGGTCAATCTTGGTGACTTTCTACAACTTTTTGTGTGATAGAAGGCTTCTAAATTTGACGCTGCGTCAGATTTAGCTTACAAGGGTTACCGAATTGAGCGCCGAGGTTTTTAATAACGTTGATACGCCGATAAAAACGTATGGTTTCCCTCCCACGACGTGTACAACGATTTATTCGGTTGCCAAACTACCAGAAGTGCTGAGATAATTTTCCGTCTGATCTCGCACTATCGCTCATGAGGTTTCAGTTTAGGTCCCGCCGCTAATTTGATTGGCGGGGCGGGTTATCATTAACGAATAGTCTTAGTAATACCAAAAACATGGCAGAGAAACGCAATATCTTTCTGGTTGGGCCTATGGGTGCCGGCAAAAGCACTATTGGTCGTCAGTTAGCTCAGCAACTCAATATGGAGTTTTTCGACTCCGATCAAGAAATTGAGCGACGTACCGGAGCTGACGTGGGCTGGGTATTCGACGTGGAAGGCGAAGAAGGTTTCCGCGATCGCGAAGAAAAAGTTATTAATGAACTGACGGAAAAGCAAGGCATTGTTCTGGCAACCGGTGGTGGCTCTGTTAAATCCAGAGAAACCCGTAACCGTTTGTCAGCCCGTGGCGTTGTGGTGTACTTGGAAACCACGATCGAAAAGCAGCTAGCTCGTACACAGCGCGACAAAAAACGTCCGTTGTTGCAGGTTGATTCGCCTCCGCGTGAAGTGTTAGAAGCACTGGCAAGAGAACGCAATCCGTTGTACGAAGAAATTGCAGATGTCACCATCCGCACTGACGATCAAAGCGCGAAAGTTGTTGCTAACCAGATTATCAACATGCTGGAAAGTAACTGATTTTAGCATTTTACTAATGCCCACGGGCGTAAGTTAAGAAGGTTACTGAGCGCGACATGGAGAAGATTACTGTCACGTTAGGGGAGCGTAGCTACCCCATTACGATCGCTGCTGGATTGTTCAATGATCCGGCCTCTTTTAAGCCGCTAAAGGCGGGTGACCAGGTCATGCTGGTAACCAACCAAACGCTGGCTCCACTCTATCTGGACTCGCTCCGGGCAGTGTTGGAGCAAAGTGGCATTAAAGTTGATCAGGTGATTTTACCTGATGGTGAGCAGTATAAATCTCTGAGCGTTTTGGAGCAGGTATTCTCTGCCCTTCTGGAAAAACCGCACGGTCGTGATACTACGCTTGTCGCCTTAGGTGGCGGTGTAGTAGGCGACCTGACCGGTTTTGCCGCAGCTTGCTATCAACGTGGTGTTCGCTTCATTCAAGTCCCTACGACCTTACTTTCTCAAGTGGACTCTTCTGTCGGTGGCAAAACCGCAGTGAACCATCCATTGGGCAAGAACATGATTGGTGCTTTCTACCAGCCCGCATCGGTGGTGGTTGACCTTAATTGCCTTAAAACTCTCCCTCCACGTGAACTTGCTTCCGGGCTGGCTGAAGTTATCAAATACGGCATTATTCTTGATGCTGCTTTCTTTGATTGGTTAGAAGAGAACATCGACGCATTACTCGCACTGGATATGTCAGCGTTAGCTTACTGCATCCGCCGTTGTTGCGAATTAAAAGCCGATGTTGTTGCAGCCGATGAACGCGAAGAGAGCGGGATGCGCGCTTTACTCAATTTGGGTCATACTTATGGTCATGCCATAGAGGCTGAAATGGGGTATGGCGTCTGGCTACACGGAGAAGCAGTTGCTGCCGGTATGATGATGGCGGCACATACCTCCCGTCGATTGGGCCAACTCTCAGCGAGTGATGTTGAGCGTATCAAAAAACTAATTTTACGTGCTGGTCTGCCTGTCTGCGGGCCGCAGGAAATGACACCTGAATCCTATCTGCCGCACATGATGCGCGATAAAAAAGTGCTGGCAGGCGAGCTTCGTCTGGTGCTGCCAACCGCTATCGGTCAGTCAGAAATCCGTAGTGGTATTGCACACGACATGGTGTTGGCGTCGATCGCTGATTGCCAGCAATAGGAAATGGCATAAGTACGAGATGCATAAATTCTATCTTCATAAGATCTATGCTCATAAGCCCTATGATGTTGTATCATAAGAACATCATATTTCTTTGCTGCGGGCGATTTAGCCTGTTTGCAGTCAGTAAACTCAATCAGCCGGACTGCAGTGATAAATGCGGTAGGCTTTTGCCTCTAGTTGGAGGGTTTAGATGGATGATTTAAAGCCGGAAGACGATCTGAAACCAGATAGCAGTGACCGTCGTCCCACACGCGCTCGTAAGTCCTCAACGGGGCCGAAGCTGGCTGTTTCACGCCAACACATGATGATTGGTATCGGCATTTTAGTGCTGCTATTGATCATTATTGCCATCGGTTCAGCCCTGAAAGCGCCGACAGAGCATGAAGCATCTCAACAGAATCCCAATGTTGATGCTGCGAGAAATATTAATCTGTCTGATTCATCTTCACTCACCAGTGGTAATAACGCGCAACCAGGTGTGGCGAACAATGCCAGCGATGGTCATGATGCCAACGGCGTGCAGAGTGCGGCTCAACCACAAGATATCACTGTTCCGCCGATTTCGCCGACCCCAACTGAAGCCGCAGCACAGCCTTCAGCGAACAGCCCGACTCAGCGTGTCGAGTTACCGGGAAATATGTCTGATGCACTTTCTCAGACTCAAGGGCAGGTCGATACACTGTCTCAGAATATGAATGATGGTCAGACATCAACTTTACCGACAGCACCGGCCACGGTTTCTGGCTCGAAAGGGGCGAAAGCACCAGTGACGGGTGATTCCACTACCCATCCATTACAGAAACCCGGCACGGTAGCGACTAAACATCCATCTACAAATCCGCTATCCACCAATCAGCCGTCGAGCAGCCATAAAAAGCCGACCACGGCGGTCTCTCCGGCAGCATCTGCGGTGGCCGCTAAACCTGGTTCGGTGAGTGGCAGTAGTAGTGCTTTGAAAAATGCGCCAGGCAGTCACTTCACGTTACAGCTGAGCAGTGCATCTCGCTCAGACACGTTGAATGCTTATGCCAAGCAGCAAAAATTAACTGACTATCATGTCTATGAAACTAAACGTGATGGTAAGCCTTGGTACATTTTAGTAAGTGGTAACTATGCCTCTTCTGCTGACGCAAAAAGGGCAATCACCACACTACCAGCCGATGTTCAGGCGAAAAAACCGTGGGTTAAACCTGTGCAGCAAGTACAGCAAGACCTTAAAAAATAAATCATTCTTATTTGTGCGCTGATGTGCTGTTTGAAACAGAGTACAATCTGCGGCTCTGAATTATTAAGTAGCTAACTGACGGCATGAAGAAAAACCGCGCTTTTTTAAAATGGGCTGGTGGGAAATATCCGCTGGTTGATGACATTCGACGCCATCTTCCAGCGGGAGACTGCTTGATAGAGCCATTCGTCGGTGCGGGTTCGGTGTTTCTTAACACTGAGTATGAGTCTTACATACTGGCCGATATCAACAGTGATCTTATCAACCTCTACAATATCGTGAAGGAACGCACTGATGACTTTGTGCGTGACGCTCGCATTTTATTCACGGGCGATTTCAATAATTCCGATAGTTTTTACCTTCTACGTCAAGAGTTTAACTCCAGTAGCGACACCTATCGCCGGGCATTATTGTTTCTCTATTTGAATCGCCATTGTTATAACGGTCTGTGCCGTTATAATTTGAGCGGTGAATTCAATGTGCCATTTGGTCGTTACAAAAAACCTTATTTCCCGGAAGCGGAGCTGTATTGGTTTGCTGAAAAATCGCAACATGCTGTTTTTGTTTGTGAGCACTATCAGGAAACTTTATTAAAAGCCGTGCAAGGGGCCGTGGTTTACTGCGATCCTCCGTATGCGCCGCTCTCTGCAACCGCCAATTTTACGGCATATCACACCAACAATTTTGGCATTGCGGATCAACAGAATTTGGCGCGTCTGGCTTACCAGCTTTCGGCTGAAAGCCAGATTCCGGTTCTGATCTCTAACCACGATACAGAACTGACGCGCGACTGGTATCATCAGGCGTCACTGCATGTGGTGAAAGCGCGCCGTACTATCAGCCGTAATATCCTGGGCCGTAGTAAAGTGAACGAGCTTTTGGCGCTGTATAGCTGAGCGGAAACGTCCGCTCGGTAAAGATTCAAACCCAGTGGTTTATGAAATAGGCAGCTTGATGTAGATGGTTAAATCTGCAAAATGGATGCTTCATAAAACAAAGAGATACGTTTGGAGAAGCGGATGAAAAAGTTTTTAATTGCCCCATCTATTCTGTCAGCAGATTTTGCCCGCTTGGGTGAGGATACCGCCAAGGTACTCGCGGCTGGCGCTGATATTGTGCACTTTGATGTGATGGACAATCATTACGTTCCTAATCTGACCATCGGCCCGATGGTGTGTCAGGCGCTGCGTGACTATGGCATTACCGCCCCGATTGATGTGCATCTGATGGTGAAACCGGTTGATCGTATCGTGCCGGATTTTGCCAAAGCCGGTGCCACTTATATTTCGTTTCATCCTGAAGCCTCAGAGCATGTCGACCGCACACTGCAACTCATCAAAGAGAGTGGTTGCAAGGCGGGTCTGGTGTTCAACCCGGCCACGCCACTTAGTTACCTTGATTATGTGATGGATAAGCTAGATGTCATTTTATTGATGTCGGTGAACCCCGGTTTCGGTGGTCAGTCATTCATCCCCGAGACACTGAACAAGCTGCGGCAGGTACGTAAGCTTATCGATGACAGCGGTTATGACATTCGGCTGGAAGTGGATGGCGGGGTGAAAGTCGATAATATTCGCCAGATAGCCGCTGCGGGTGCGGATATGTTTGTGGCCGGCTCGGCTATCTTCAGCCAACCGGATTATGCCGCGGTTATCGATGCGATGCGCAGCGAACTGGCGATGTCCGCCCATGACTAAATTTGGTGCTATCCGTGGTGTGGCTTTCGATCTGGATGGCACATTAGTCGATAGCGCGCCGGGGCTTGCCAGCGCAATTGATATGGCGTTGGCTCATCAAGGCTTGCCTGCGGCGGGTCAAGGTCGGGTGTCTACCTGGATTGGTAACGGTGCTGATGTTCTCGTCGAACGCGCGTTGCGTTGGGCCGGTCACGCGCCTGATGCTCAGGCGGTTGCCCATACCCGCGAGCTGTTTGACCACTATTATGCCAAAACCGTTGAGCAGGGCAGTCAGCTATTCCCGCAGGTTAAAGCGACCTTGGAACAGTTGGCGGTCAGTGGCTTACCTATGGGGCTGATTACCAATAAACCCACACCGTTTGTTGCGCCCTTGCTGGCATCACTGGGCATTGCTGATTATTTCTCGGTCATTATTGGCGGTGATGATGTGGTGGCGAAAAAGCCTCATCCCGCGCCGCTCTATTTGCTGTTGGCTAAACTCGGCCTACATGCTCGCGAAATGCTGTTTGTCGGCGATTCGCGCAATGACATTATGGCCGCACAGGCCGCCGGTTGCCCCAGTATTGGGTTGACCTATGGATATAACTACGGTGAAGCTATTGCCACCAGTCACCCCGACTGTGTGATGGATCACTTTGCCGATCTGTTGCCCGCCATCGGGCTACCCTCTTTAAAAGATCAGGAAGTATAGAATGAGTCACCCCACTGAATTAGGTCAACCTGTTGTGTCCAATAAACCTATCGTATTTAGCGGCGCGCAACCGTCCGGTGAATTGACCATTGGCAATTACATGGGTGCGCTGCGTCAGTGGGTACAGATGCAAGATGATTATGATTGCATCTATTGCATTGTTGACCTACATGCTATCACCGCGCGTCAAGACCCCGCGCTGTTAAGAAAGAGAACACTGGACACACTGGCGCTCTATCTGGCTTGCGGCATCGATCCGCAGAAGAGCACCATTTTCGTTCAGTCCCATGTGCCAGAGCACTCCCAACTGAGCTGGGCGCTGAACTGTTACACCTATTTTGGCGAACTGAGTCGTATGACCCAGTTCAAAGACAAGTCAGCCCGCTATGCCGAAAACATTAATGCTGGCTTGTTTGATTACCCGGTGTTGATGGCGGCAGATATCTTGCTGTATCAGACCAATCAGGTGCCGGTGGGGGAAGACCAGAAACAGCATTTGGAGTTGAGCCGCGATATCGCGAACCGCTTTAACAATCTGTATGGCGATATCTTCAAAATTCCAGAGCCGTTTATCCCTAAAGCGGGTGCGCGGGTGATGTCGTTGCAGGACCCAACCAAAAAGATGTCCAAATCTGATGACAACCGCAACAATGTCATTGAGTTGCTGGAAGATCCTAAATCGGTAGTGAAAAAGATTAAGCGCGCGATGACCGACTCTGATGAGCCAGCAGTGATCCGCTATGACACCGAAAAGAAAGCCGGTGTGTCTAACTTGCTGGATATTCTCTCTGGCGTGACAGGTAAGTCAGTTCCTGAGCTGGAAGCGCAGTTTGAAGGCCAAATGTACGGCCATTTGAAAGGCGCTGTTGCCGAGGCAGTTTCTGGCATGTTGAGTGAGCTACAGGCCCGTTATCACACTTATCGTGAAGATGAGGCTTTCTTGCAGGAAGTGATGCGTGAAGGGGCTGCCAAGGCCCGCGCCCGCGCCCAAGAGACACTGGCGAAAGTCTACCAAGCCATTGGTTTTGTTGCACATCCGTAAGTAAATCAGTAAGCAACCCGAAGGGGGAGAGATCTCCCTCAGACTGCCGACAAAGTCAAATAAAGGGGAAACGTGCCGTTGGGGCCGTAACGGCGTAAGCCGTCGGAGCGCCCCTAGGTGCGGTCAACCTTTTACTCACTAAGTTATAAGTCGCTTTGTCATTAACCTCAGGGGAGCTCTCCCCCTTCTGAGTCAACTCAGCTTAACCCACTCTTTCAACCTGCTCCTTTGCCGCGACTTTGTCGTGCTCGGCGCTGGAAAACCAATTCAGTTTTTCACGTAAGCTGACCACGCTGCCGACAATAATCAGGCTAGGGCTGCTGACCTGCTGGGAAAGTAGCGCCAACTGGCTCAGTTCGCCGCTGACCACTCGCTGATGTCGCGAGGTGCCATTCTCCACTAGTGCCACTGGCGTCATGGCCGGCATACCGTGTCGAATTAGCTGCTGCTGGATCTCTCCGGCCTGCGATAACCCCATATAAAACACCAGTGTTTGCTTCTCAGCCGCCAGATTGGCCCAATCCAGCTGGCCCTCTTTTTTGGCATGACCGGTAATCAGCCGCACACTCTGCGCATGATCACGATGGGTCAGGGGAATGCCACTGTAGGCAGAACAGCCCGAGGCGGCAGTAATCCCAGGCACCACCGAGAAAGGAATGCCATATTCCGCTAAGGTTTCCAGCTCCTCGCCACCACGGCCAAAAATAAACGGGTCGCCGCCTTTCAAACGCACCACCCGCTTGCCAAGCTGTGCTTGCTGCAACAAGATTTGATTGATTTGATCCTGTGGCACACTGTGATGGCCCGACTGTTTGCCGACAAAAATCCGCTCGGCATCACGCCGCACCAGATTCATGACCTCATCGGAGACTAAGCGGTCATACACCACCACATCAGCTTGCTGAATCTGCTGCAAACCTTTTAAGGTCAGCAAACCCGCATCACCCGGCCCGGCACCCACCAATACCACTTCACCGCGATCAGAGAGCGGTGCATTGAACAACTGCTCAATGTGCTGCTCGACTTGTACCTGATCGTCATTCGCCAGTGATTGCGCCAAACGATCGTGGGTTAGCAGTTTTTCCCAAAAACGACGGCGATCGGGCATGGCGGCAAAATGTTGCTTCACCCGTTGGCGCAAATGACCCGCCAACTGTGCCAACTGCCCTAAATGCAGTGGCAGCATCGCCTCGAGCTTTTCCCGCAACAGCCGTGCCAGCACGGGTGCTTTACCGCCAGAAGAGATAGCAATCATGATGGGTGAGCGGTCAATGATTGATGGCATGATAAAGCTGGTGCGCTTGGGATCATCCACCACATTGCAGAACACCCGCTGTTGGTTGGCGCTTTGATAGACCAAAGCATTCACCGCCACCTGATCAGTTGCCGCAATCACTAGCCACTGCTCTGCCAGCAGCTCTGGAGCAAACTCGCCGCTGACTAAGGTGAGCTGCTCCTGCTCGGCCCACAGGTGAAACTGTGGCGTAAATTCGCAGGCGTTGACGGTGATAGCAGCACCCGCATCCAGCAGCAGCCGAGCTTTGCGTTCGGCCACTTCACCGCCACCGACCAGCAGGCAGGCTTTGTTTTGCAGTTGGCAGAAAATCGGGAAGTAGTCCATCGGCAATCCTTCAGATTAAGGTGGTGGGGTGATAAAACCCGCCTTTGCCGGCGGGGGAGAACAGTAAAAAGTTACTCTTTTACCGCGTGTGGCGCGCTAACGGGCACAGACTGTGGGCGCTGCTCTCGTGGTGTGGCATACCAGTAGCCGAGGCCCATAAAAACGGCACCCGACAGGGTATTCCCCAGCGTGACCCACAACAGGTTGTGACCAATGCCGCTGAGGGTATAGGCCTCGCTGTGATGACCAAACCATGACAGCGCGAACAGGGTCATATTGGCCACTGAGTGCTCGTAGCCAGAAGCAATAAAGGCCAGCAAACACCACCAGATAGCGATAAATTTCGCCGCGCCTTCTACGCGGATTGCCATCCAGATCGCCAGACAAACCAGCCAGTTACATAATACACCTTTGAAGAATAAGGTCATAGCGGGCGCCGAGGTTTTTGCCAGCGCGGCGGTGTGTATCAGGCTGGTATCCACGGTGAACAAGCTGCCGCCGCCGTAGTAATAGAGCAGGGCCACAAACACCGAACCCAGCAGATTCCCCAACCAGGTTTGCGGCAATACTGCCCACATTTGGCTGGATTTGATGGTGCCCGCTTTCACGCCGAAGGTCAGGAACATGGTGTGGCCGGTGAACAGCTCAGAACCGGCGATAATCACCAGGGTCAGTGCCAGGCCAAAGGTGGCTCCCATCACCAGCGGACGGTAAGCCGGGTCGATCAGGTTTCCTAAGGTGAAAATCAGAATAATGCCAAGGCCAACATAGGCACCGGCCATGGCAGAACCAATCCAAAAGCCTAGCGGGCTATCCTTGGCCAGTTTGACGATTCGCGCCGCGTTAGCCGCGCATTTGTTGATGGTGTCACTATACATTTTTAATCCCAATCCCCTCGGTATTGACGCCGCAGCGCTGTTAGCAGCAACGCCAATCACTTTGGGGATGATTGAGTGTTATTTTGTAGGTATCCGGTGCTGGCCAGTTAACCCGTTATTTATCACGCTTTGATTTGCACCATGCCGTCGCGGACTCGCACGTCATAGTGGGCAACCGAGCGGGTTTCATCTTCCAGACAGAGGCCATCATGCAGGCGAAAGTGCTGTTTTTTCAGCGGGCTGGCGACCCACAGATCACCTTGATGCTCAGCAATCAATCCGCGCGACAGCACACTGGCCTGAGCGAAAGGATCAATATTGCTGATGGCGAAAACCTGCTCGTCAGTGTAGGGGCGGAAAACCGCAATGTGCTGCTCGCCGATCAGCCCACACACGCCGCTGCCGGGCAAAATATCGTCTAACAGGCAGAGTGGAATCCACTGGCTCATAGGTTCTCCTCCAGTTCAAGCAGCCGCACTGGGATGCGCTCATCCGGGCGGGCCGGACGATGTTGTTCACGTTCAGCCACCACTTGCACGTTCGGGTCGCGCATCGGGCTATTAATAAAGTGGGCAAAGCGAACTTGTGCCGCTGGATCCTCGACGGTAGCTTTCCATTCGCAGGTCACTTTGTCGCGCAGGCGGGCAATATCGGCTTCCAACTGATCGTTGATGCCCAGTTTGTCGTCGAGGATAACCGCCCGCAGGTAGCTAATGCCGCCCTCCAGGCTCTCCAACCACACCGAAGTGCGTTGCAGCTTATCGGCGGTGCGGATGTAGAACATCATAAAGCGGTCGAGGTAGCGCATCAGGGTCTCTTCATCCAGATCCGCCGCCAGTAAGTCCGCGTGACGTGGCTTCATGCCGCCGTTACCGCAGACATACAGGTTCCAGCCGTTTTCGGTGGCGATAATCCCCACGTCTTTGCCCTGTGCTTCGGAACACTCGCGGGTACAGCCGGAGACGCCGAACTTCATTTTGTGTGGTGTGCGGATGCCTTTGAAGCGGTGCTCCAGTGCGACACCAAAACCGACGCTGTCACCCACACCAAAGCGGCACCAGGTGCTGCCGACGCAGGTTTTTGCCATGCGCAGTGCTTTGGCATAGGCATGGCCGGTCTCAAAGCCCGCTTCAATCAGTTGCGCCCAGATAGCGGGCAGGTCATCTTTTTGCGCGCCAAACATCCCCACGCGCTGTGAGCCGGTCAGTTTGGTGTACAGATTATACTCTTTGGCGATGCGGCCAATTGCGAGTAGGCCATCCGGCGTGATCTCCCCACCCGGTGAGCGCGGGATGACTGAGTAAGTGCCGTCTTTCTGGATATTGCCGAGGAAGTTGTCATTGGTGTCCTGCAACGGCGTATGTTGCGGTGCCAATACATAGTCATTCCAGCAGGAGGCCAGCAGTGAGCCGACTGTCGGTTTACAGACTTCACAGCCGTAGCCTTTACCATATTTTTCCCGCAGGGCATCGAAGGATTTAATCCCTTCAACCCGGATCAGGTGATACAGCTCTTGGCGCGAATAGGCGAAGTGCTCACACAAATGATGATTCACTTCAATGCCTTGCTTGCTGAGTTCGGCATTCAGCACTTGGGTGACCAGCGGAATACAGCCGCCGCAGCCAGTGCCGGCTTTAGTGGCGGATTTCAGTGCGGCGACGGTATGGCAGCCCTGACCGATGGCCTGAATAATGTCGCCTTTGGTGACATCAAAACAGGAGCAGATCTGCGCGCTATCTGGCAGTGAATCTACCCCCATGGCCGGTTTACTGCCGGCGTGAGCCGGGAGGATCAGGCTGTCGGGGTTATCTGGCAGCGCGATATTGTTTAGCGCCAGTTGCAGCAGGTTGCCGTAATCGCTGGTATCCCCCACCAAGACGGCGCCGAGCAGGGTTTTGTTGTCGGCGCTGACCACCAGACGCTTATAAATTTCTTTACTTTCATCCAGATAAACGTAGCTGCGCGCCCCTTCAGTGCGGCCATGGGCATCACCAATCCCGCCCACATCGACACCCAGCAACTTCAGCTTGGCGCTCATGTCGGCACCTTTAAAGGCATTTTCGCGGCCTAACAGGTGATCGGCGGTGACCTGCGCCATTTTGTAACCCGGTGCAACCAGCCCGAAGGTCCGCTCTTGCCACGAGGCACACTCACCAATGGCGTAGACATCCGGGTCGGATGTCTGGCAATAATCATTGATAGCAATACCACCACGGCGTGCTGTGGCTAAACCGCATTGATGCGCCAGTTTGTCTTGTGGGCGAATACCGGTGGAGAAGACAATAAAATCGACTTCCAGCTGCGATCCATCAGCAAACTGCATGGTTTTGCGGCCGTTTTGGCCTGAATGAATAATTTCCTGCGTATTTTTGCCGGTATGGACTCTGACGCCCATGCGCTCAATTTTCTGGCGTAGCTGGTCACCACCCATAGGGTCAAGCTGCTCGGCCATTAATACGGGTGCAAATTCAATCACATGGGTTTCAACGCCGAGGCTTTTCAAAGCCCCTGCGGCTTCCAGCCCGAGCAGCCCACCACCAATAACTGCCCCACGTTTGCTGCGGCGGGTACAGGCCTCGATAGCATTTAGGTCTTCAATGGTGCGATACACAAAGCAATCCTGCCCTTCGCTACCTTTGATTGGCGGGATCCACGGATAGGAGCCGGTCGCCATAATCAGCTTGTCATAATAGAGGGTACGGCCGCTGTTGGAGTGAATCACTTTCTCGGTGCGGTTGATGGTAATGGCGCGTTCGCCAACCAGCACTTTGACGCCGTGTTTTTCATAAAAGCCTTCACGAACTAATGACAGCTCTTCGGCAGTATGGTGGGAGAAGTAAGAGGAGAGATGTACCCGGTCATAAGCGATGCGAGGCTCTTCGCAAAATACGGTTATCTCAAATTGGTCTTTATCGGCTTTATCCAGTAAGTCTTCGATAAAGCGGTGGCCGACCATGCCGTTGCCGATGATGGCAAGTTTGACTTTGCTCATTTTTGCCTCAATTTTTAATTTTCTACGCTTACCTTAATCTTCCCAACATGGCACTTCTTGATGTAAATCAATTAGCGTTTCATATACCTCTAAGGTGGTAGATGGATGATTTTTAACGTTTTTTGATAAGTTGCGGATTTCATTCATCTTTAGCTGAAAGGTTTCAGTTCTGGCTGTTTTTTTGATCTAACGATAAATCCGCCGATAAAAAGAAAATCGGGCGGGTGACTGCTGATCGGATAAGCTAACAACAGATCATGCCGAAAGTGGCAAAGGGGTCATGGAGGTATCAATGTCAGCGCAATCCGCAACAAATCATTTACTGGCGAGCATCAACAATGTGCGCTTGGTCGGGCAAACGGGGCTTTGGCAGCTTAAGGTCGCGGAGGGCAAAATCAGTGCAATTTCGCCGCAGCCGGATCAACTACCAACAGGCGCGGGTGTGCTGGATGCGCAGGGTGGTTTGGCACTGCCCCCCTTTGTCGAGCCGCATATTCATCTGGATACCACTCAAACAGCGGGGCAACCGAGCTGGAATCAATCAGGCACCCTGTTTGAGGGGATAGAGCGCTGGGCTGAGCGCAAAGCGCTGTTGACGCGCGAGGATGTTAAGCAGCGGGCATGGCAGACGCTGAAATGGCAAATCGCCAATGGTATTCAGCATGTGCGCACCCATGTGGATGTCTCTGATCCCAGCCTGACGGCGCTGAGCGCCATGTTGGAGGTGAAAGAGGAGGTCAGTCCGTGGGTGGAGATGCAGATTGTGGCGTTTCCACAAGAGGGTATTCTCTCCTATCCCGATGGCGCGGCGCTGTTGGAAGAGGCGCTGCGACTAGGCGCGGATGTGGTCGGGGCGATCCCGCATTTTGAATTTACCCGCGAATATGGCGTCGAATCGCTACATATTGCCTTTGCACTGGCGCAGAAATATCAGCGGCTGGTGGATGTGCATTGTGATGAGATTGATGATGAGCAGTCGCGTTTTGTCGAAACAGTGGCGGCCTTGGCGCACCGTGAAAACATGGGGGCGCGGGTGACCGCCAGTCACACCACGGCGATGCACTCCTATAATGGCGCTTATGCCTCGCGGCTATTTCGCCTGCTGAAAATGTCCGGCATTCACTTCGTCGCCAACCCCTTGGTGAATATTCACCTGCAAGGGCGCTTTGACACCTATCCGAAGCGGCGCGGCATTACGCGGGTCAAGGAGATGCTGGCGGCCGATATTAATGTCTGCTTCGGTCATGATGATGTGTTTGACCCGTGGTATCCGCTGGGCACCGCCAATATGTTGCAAGTGCTGCATATGGGGCTGCATATTTGTCAGCTGATGGGATACGGCCAAATCAATGATGGGCTGAATCTGATCACCCACAACAGCGCCCGAACATTGAATTTATCGGATTATGGTTTGCAGTTAGGTAATAGCGCCAATCTGATTATTCTGCCCGCCGAAAGTGGTTTTGATGCGGTGCGGCGACAAGTGCCGGTGCGCTACTCCATTCGTCATGGGGTGGTGATCGCCAGCACGCAGCCCGCCGAGAGTCGGATCTATTTGGGCCACGAAGAGGTGGTGAACTTTAAGTAGGGGGCTGCCCTGCTACCGCAATGGCGGCAGGGCAGTTGATTCAGCTAAACCATCAATCAGTGTGTTGCATGGCCGTGGCTGCGGTGTTTGGTGAAGAAGCCCAGAATCAGGCACATCACGAATACCGCCAGATAGAGGCCGTTGGCTGTTGTCAGCGCGGCATGAACACCACTGTTCGCGACAATGGGGCCTGTGACGACGAAGGTCAGCATAGTCCCGACAGTACCGCAGGTCAGAATGAAGTTCACCAGTTTGGGTGAAGAGACTTTGGTTTGCAGCGAGCCGAGGGTAATCAGTGTGGTGTAGATGGCACTGGAGACAAAGCCTAATGCCAGAATGTAGTAGCTCAGATAGGCCGGATTATCAGTGCTGACAAACAGATACATCGCCAGTGTTGCCAGCGCAGCCAGCACAGTCACGATGCGTTGCAGGTCAAAGAAGCGCAGGATGAAGCTGAACACCCACATCCCAATCATATATGAGATCCAGAAGTTACTGACCAGTTGGCCCGCTTGGCTGATATCCATATTGAAGGTCTTGGTGGCATATTCCGGCACCCACTGGATGAAACCGAGTTGACCAAGGATGTAGCACAGTGCGGCAATCGCCAGGAAGAGCACACCAATGCCCCACTTCTCTTTCGCCACGGGCTTGTTTTCATCGCTGGCCTTATGGCCCAGAACCGGGAACTCAGACATTAATGTCAGCACGAAAATCCCCACATACAGCAGGCCGATGCAGGCATAAACCCAGTACCACTCAATATGGCGTGCCAGCAGCATTGCCGCCGCTACCGGGAAAATCATCCCCGCCATACTGAAGAATGAGTCGGTAAACAGCAGGCGGGAGCCACGCTGACGCCCTTCATACATATGGGTTATCAGGAAAGTACCGATCGACATGGTGATCCCGCTCACGACCCCAAGGATAAACATGCTGATTGAGAAGAGCATCAGATTATGGCCCACCATCAATCCGGCAATCGCTACCAACATCAGAATAAAGCCAAATACCAACTGACGTTTTAATGGAATGATCTCCATCAACCAGGCATTGAGGAAAATGGAGATCAGAATACCCGCATTAAGGAAAGTAAATGTGTTACTCATACTGGCAATAGGCAGATTGAAATACTCCGCGATATTCCCCATCACCATCCCGGTGACAATAACTAACGCGCCGGTCAGAGCGTAAGAAAAGTAACTGATCCAAGTGAGTCGAAGGCGATTGCTGTTATTCATAGAGGGGCCTGTGTCAGCATAGAGTTAATACGACCATAGTTAATACAACCATAGTAAGAACGTTAATAAAAAGGGTTCAAACCAATTCACTACTCAGGCGGCGGATCCTAGCACAGGCATAGTGGGTTTTTGTGACTTACATCCAACTTTTAATGCAATGAGTGAAATGGAATGGAGAATAATAGTGAGGCGTCACATATTCCGGCTCGGAGAAAATGAGAAATACCCTTAATTTAATGAGAATTAACACTGCATTAAGATAGGTTCAGATATGATTCTTTCTGCGGCCTTGACAGGTCAGGGCTAATAAAAACTGTTCATAAAACAGAGAGTAATCAATCGTATTCTATTGGTTGTTATTGAGATAAAGGAACTATCGTGATGAACAGTGGGATTCCTGCTGTAGTGCTATTGGTGCTCCGGTGCCATTAGGTCAAATTCTTTATCGCAGCAGGCACTACTCAGCCTGGCTGGGAATAGCCGCGATCCTGATGCTATTTATCGCACCGGTGGTTTCAGTCTCACTGGCGCTTTCTTACGATCAAAGCAAACCCGCCATAACAGTGGCTGATGGCGCGATGGAGATGGCGAGTCACCACCGCAGTGGGCCAGATGACTCACCAGAGGCCCATCACGGCGCTAAAACAGCTACTACAACTACTTCCGATGAGCACGGGAATCGTCATGACGGCATGATGATGAACCATGCCGCCTGTGGATATTGTGTATTACTGACCCATCTGCCGTTGCTCAACACGGCTTTCAAAGCAGATATCCGCTCTGCATTACTGCGGATTGAGTTATCTCCGCCGCTATTTGTTTATACGCAACTCATCAAAGAGCGCTATTACGAGAGTCAACCACGCGCGCCGCCTACTTTTTATTCCTGATCACTCAATAAAAAATCAAAACCACTTATTTACTGTGGATTATCTGGTGTGAACTCTCTGGTATGAGAAATATCCACCGGACTCATTTCTATTGTCCAAGGAATCATTATGTCTGGTAAGAATAACGGCGGTAAAAAAACATTATTAGCGTGCGCAGTCACTTCCGCACTCTCGGTATTGACCTTAAATGCTATGGCAGCGGATCATCAGGTGGCCGCAGATCACGCGACCAACCACGTCACCGATAATCGCGGCGATAAACAAACCAATGACGCCGAGGTGATTACGGTCACCGCCCCCCAGCATTCGCCGCTCACCATCGTCACCTCGCCTAAAACACCACGCCAGCCAGTACCGGCCAGTGATGGTGCGGACTACCTAAAAACTATCCCCGGTTTTTCGCAAATCCGTAATGGCGGCACCAATGGCGATGTGGTTTTCCGTGGCATGTTTGGCTCGCGCATCAAAATTCTGACTGATGGTGCCGAAACACTGGGCACCTGCCCGTCGCGGATGGATGCGCCCACCTCCTATATCTCACCGGAGAGCTTTGACTTGTTGAGGGTAGTGAAGGGGCCGCAATCGGTGTTATGGGGGCCGGGTGCCTCCGCTGGCACCATTTTGTTTGAGCGCGAGCAGCCCCATTTTGATCAAGCGGGCGTCCAGGGCGATGCCAGCTTGCTGGTGGGTTCCAACGGGCGCTGGGATAAAAATCTCAATGCGAGTTTGGGCAACGAGCAAGGCTATCTGCGCATGATGGGGAATCAGTCGCAAGCGGGTAATTATAAGGATGGCGACGGCACCCGGGTGCCATCGAAGTGGGATAAATGGAATGCGGATGTCGCGCTGGGCTGGACGCCAGATGCCGACACTTTGCTTGAGCTGACGGCCGGTAAAGGCGATGGTGAGGCGAGCTATGCTGGGCGCGGTATGGACGGCTCGCAATTTTTGCGCGAAAGCTTGGGAGCGCGTTTCGAGAAAAGCAATATTGGTGAAGTGCTGGATAAGATTGAAGCTAAGGTTTACTACAACTACGTCAACCACATTATGGATAACCATAGCTTACGCACCCCGCCGATGATGGCGATGACCAGTAATCTAGACCGTCGCACCATTGGCGGTCGCGTCATGGGAACCTGGTTGTGGGAGGATCTGAAACTAGAAGCCGGTAGTGACATGCAAACCAATACCCATCGCAAGAACAGACAAAATACGTGGAACAAAAATGCCAGCTTCGCAAACTATGGCCTGTTCGGCGAACTGACGTGGACGATGAGTGAGCAGGATAAACTGATTACCGGCACTCGTTTAGACCATCATCAGGTCACCAATTATACCCGCGCCGATGAGCCTACCCGCTCCGCCACGCTACCGGCGGGTTTCATGCGTTTTGAGCACAATCTGGCTGATGCCCCAGTGATGTGGTATGCCGGTGTGGGCCATACCGAGCGTTTTCCTGACTTCTGGGAGCTATTCTCCCCGACGTTCGGGCCAACAGGGTCGAGCAGTGCTTTTGAGGGGGTAAAAAGTGAAAAAACTACCCAGCTTGATATCGGTGCGCAATACAGCGGCAAGCAGCTAAATGGTTGGGTCTCTGCTTATCTGGGTCGGGTGAATGATTTTATTTTGTTCAAGTATGATCCCAAAAATCTACGTATTAGTCAGGCGGATAATATCAACGCAACCATCATGGGCGGTGAGATGGGCGCAGGCTATGCCTTCAACGACCACTGGAAAGCGGATGCCAGTCTGGCCTATGCGTGGGGCGAAAACAGCAGTAATAATCGCCCACTGCCACAAATCCCCCCTCTTGAAGCACGACTGGGGCTAACCTATGAAACTGGCAACTGGAGTAGCACCGCACTCTGGCGGCTAGTCAGCAGTCAGCATCGGGTGGCGATTAATGAAGGGAATGTGGTGGGTAAAGATTTCGCCGACAGCGCGGGCTTTGGTGTGCTCTCAGCCAATGTGGCCTACAAAATCACGCCGCAAGTGAAGGTTAGCGGGGGCATCGATAATCTGCTAAATAAAACCTACAGCGAGCATCTCAATCTGGCCGGTAACAGCGGATTTGGTTATTCCGTCAATACGCCAGTGAATGAGCCGGGTAGGACACTGTGGGCTAAGTTAAATGTGACTTTCTAAGGGCTTATTTCCCCCTTGGCGTTGGGGGTCGCCATTAGCAAGAGAGCGGCGTGGCAGTTGCTTGCCACGCTGTTTCAATTAGCGGGACGGGTTGGGTGGCATCACCGAATCGCGCATGATAATCGCTGGTGGGAAACTGGCTGGTGGTGTCTGCGGGTTAATCAGGAGTTGCGTGGCAAATTGCGCCATCTCAACGATGGGAAAATGCAGACTGGTTAATGCAGGGCAGACGAAAGGTGCGCGTTCGCCACTGTCGTAGCAAATTAATGAGATATCCTGCGGCACCTGCAAATGGTGCTTATTGATAGCCAGCAGTGCACCAATGGCCATCTCTTCATTGCAGCAATAAATGGCCGTCGGTAAGTGGGGCTGATTGAGGATCTCGTCAGCACGCTGATAGCCACTCTCCAGATCATAAACCCCTTCAACACAGGCGATTGGTGTCAAACCTGCCGATTGCATGGCGTCGATAAATCCCTGACGGCGCAACTCGCTGGAGTGGCGCTGCGCGGAACCACTAATGCACGCAATACGCCGATGACCCGCATCGATAAGCACCTGAGTTGCCATTTGACTGGCGCGGCGGTGATCGAAGGTCACACAACGGGCTTCAAGACCGGGAACTAACCTATCGAGCAACACGAATGAGCGGTCTGCGACCGCCAACTGACGCAGCCTTTCATCACTGAGAAAACGGACATGGAGGATCAAGCCGTCACAGCGTAAGTTATACAGGCGCTGAATAGCCTGCCACTCTTTATCCGCATTATCCCGCCCCTGAGTGACTAATAGCTGTTTACCCTGAGACTCAGCTTCCGTTTGCACAAAATCCATCAATGCACCAAAGAAGCCGCCTCGATAGGAGGTGGTCACCAAGCCGAGCGTATGACTTTGACTTGATGCCAATGCGCGCGCGGCAGGGTTTGGGGTGTAACCCAATACCGCTACCGCTTGTTCCACCTTTTCGCGAGTCAGGGCTTTGACATTGGTATCACCGTTGACCACGCGGGAAACCGTAGCACGGGAAACCCCGGCTAATACCGCGACATCTTCCAGTGTTACCATTTCTTTCTCCCATTACCCTTCATCTTTCAAATTGCAGGTGTGTTGGCTGCACTCAAAAACCCGAATCACTTACTTGAGTAAGCTCATCGGGATTTTCTCGTTTGCCGCCTTCCTGCACCTTGAAATCTATTGGGTATACAATTTAAAAGTCGCCACAATAGCTAACTTAACATCACAAATCTGCGAACTGAGGCAAATAAGGTTTATTGACCTGTAGAACCTCTTCCAGTAGCGGCTGAGCAATGCTCGCGTTAGCAATCAGTGGGTTAGTCACTAGCGCTAATAAGGCACTGCGGCGATCGCCGTGTACTGCGGCTTCAATGGTCAGACGTTCATAGGCTTTTACTTGCTGCGTTAACCCATGCATCGCCACAGGTAAGGGGCCGAAAGTGAGTGGATGAGCACCTTGTGCATCGACAATACAGTTTGTTTCTACCACAGAACAGTCGGATAAACCGCGAATCGCCCCACGGTTTGTCGTATTCACAACTAATTGCGTACCTAAATTATTATAAATAGCACGAATGAGTTCCAGCGCAACTTCAGAATAAAATGATCCGCCACGGAAGCTGAGCTGCTCAGGTTTGCTGTCCAGATGGGGATCAGCGTACAGATCGAACAGCTCTTTTTCTACTTGCATCACCTGTTCCGCGCGCGTGCCGCGCTCAGCGGCTGCAGCCATCTCTTCTGCCAGCATATCCTGAGTCTGGTAGAAATAGCGATGATACGGGCAAGGGATAGCTCCCATTGCTCGCAGGAATTCCGGCGGCCATGGCGCTTCCTTGATATTGTTCATGGTCAACGAAGCACCGTCGCACAGCATATCCATCACATTGGTGGTCACATTTTTACCCTGCTGCAACACCTCATGCACCCACACCATATGGTTGAGTCCGGCGAAGCGCAGCTGGATATCTTCATAAGGCGCATTCAGTAAATTGGCGATCATATGATGCATGCTGATCGGGACATTACACAAACCGATAATTTTCGCTTTGCTATAACGGGTCACCGCTTCGGTGACAATCCCGGCGGGATTGGTGAAGTTAATGATCCAGGCCTCCGGTGCCAGTCGCTCGACTTTAGCGGCAATATCCAGCATCACCGGAATGGTGCGCAGTGCTTTGGCAAAACCGCCGACACCGGTGGTCTCCTGGCCAAGCAGGTTATATTTTAGCCCCAAACGTTCATCTGCCGCCCGAGCAGGGAGCTGGCCGACACGGAATTGGGTCAACACAAAACTGGCCCCTTCGATGGCCGTATCCAGCGAGAAGTGAACGCTGACTTTCACCTGCTCCAACCCGTGCCGATCCAACATTCTGCGGGTCAGGGCGGCGATAATCTCCACTTTTTGGCGACCCAATTCGACATCAGCCAAGGCCAACTCAGTGACCGGCAACTGGTCAATGCGCTGAATCAGCCCATCAACCAACTCAGGGGTATAGCTACTACCGCCACCAATAATGGCAATTTTAAAGGTTTTCATAATTTGGTCTCAAAATGGATGAATTAGAAATGAGAGCGCTCTCATTTGAAGGCAGATTAACGATTAACCAGAAACAAAATGGGATATTTCTCGCAAAAACGGCAGAGAGTGAGTCAGAGAATCAGCAATACGTGATCTCAGTTGCAGAATTTCACTGTTGCTGTGGAATGTGATGATGAGTTAATTTGGCTAACTAATCGCTATTGTGCCGCTTATTGATAGAAGTGACATGTTTTCAGCGAAAATGCGCATTTTGTTACGTAAAAAACGGTAAATGGGTGGCATTACGCGGGTTAGCTCTCTAGAATCAAAGCGCTTTTCCGCTGTTTGTACCCCACAGAAAGGAACCGGTAATGTTCAAACGTACTTTAGTGACCTTCATCGCACTTTGTTCCCTAAGCGCCGTGGCGCCCGCCGCTTTAGCTGCCGGTGAACCTCATGTGCTGTTAACGACGTCGGTTGGGAATATTGAGTTGGAACTCAATAGCCAGAAGGCCCCGATTTCAACACAAAACTTCGTTGATTACGTCAATAACGGCTACTACAACAACACCATTTTCCACCGTGTTATTCCTGGTTTTATGGTTCAGGGTGGCGGCTTTACCGCTGATTTCAAACAAAAAACCGCTAAAACGCCAATCAAAAACGAAGCGGATAATGGCTTGCGCAACCTGCGTGGCACCATCTCGATGGCCCGTACCGCAGATAAAGATAGCGCCACCAGCCAGTTTTTCCTCAACGTAGCAGACAATGCTTTCCTCGATCATGGCCAACGTGACTTTGGTTATGCCGTGTTCGGTAAAGTGGTAAAAGGCATGGATGTGGTAGAGAAAATCTCCCAGGTTCAGACGGAAAACGTCGGCCCGTATCAGAATGTGCCTGTTAAGCCGATCACTATCCTGTCAGCGAAAGTGTTGCCTTAATTGGTTAAGCCAGCTTTCATTCCCCGAAAGCTGGCTGATTCATACCCAAATCCCATTCCGACATAAATTAATCCGTTTGCGCCAATGGCATGCTTATAATCAATTATCTAGCGGCGATGGGGTGAAGAATTTATGAGCGAAACATTACTTATCGGGAAAGCTGTGCCGGCACAAGATTTGGTGATTTTATCGGCACTGGCAAACCGCCATGGCTTGATTACCGGGGCGACGGGGACTGGTAAAACCGTCACTTTGCAAAAGATGGCCGAGCAATTCTCCCGCATTGGTGTGCCGGTGTTTCTGGCGGATGTGAAAGGGGATCTCTCCGGCATTGGTGCTGAAGGTGTCGCTTCGGAGAAACTGCAATCCCGCCTGGCGGCGATAGGTGTCACTGACTGGCAGCCGCAGGCATGTCCGATTGTGCCGTGGGATATTTTCGCGGAAAAAGGTCATCCAATCCGCGCCACCATCTCTGACCTTGGCCCCCTGCTGCTGGGCCGTCTGCTTGATCTAAATGATGTGCAAAGCGGCGTACTGCAATTAGTGTTTAAAATCGCGGACGACAACGGCCTACTACTGCTGGACATGAAAGATCTCCGCGCCATCGTGCAATTCGTCGGCGACAATGCCAAACAGTTCCGCACCCAATATGGCAATATCACCCCCGCTTCGATTGGGGCCATTCAGCGGGGTCTACTGACCTTAGAAGAGCAGGGGGCGAATCAATTCTTTGGTGAGCCGATGCTGGATATTCACGATTTAATGCAGACCGACAGCAATGGGCAGGGGGTTATCAACCTGCTGGCGGCGGATCGGCTGATCAATCAGCCCAAGTTATATGCCGTTTTCCTGCTTTGGCTGTTGGCAGAGCTGTTTGAGCAGCTTCCGGAAGTGGGTGATGTCGAAAAACCTAAACTGGTCTTCTTCTTTGACGAGGCCCACTTGCTCTTCACCGATGCCCCTACGGCACTGGTGGATAAAGTTGAGCAAGTGGTGCGGCTGATTCGCTCAAAAGGCGTCGGCATCTATTTCGTGACACAAAACCCGCTAGATATTCCAGATAAGATCCTGGGCCAGCTGGGCAACCGCGTGCAACATGCGCTGCGTGCCTTTACCCCGCGCGACCAAAAGGCGGTGAAAGCGGCGGCACAAACCATGCGCGCTAACCCCGCTTTCAGTGCTGAACAAGTGATTACCGAGTTGGCTGTCGGTGAAGCGCTGATCTCCTTCCTCGACGAGAAAGGGCGGCCCAATGTGGTGGCGCGAGGCATGGTTATCGCCCCACAATCAAAAATGGGAGCATTGGATGCAGCAGCACGTAATCACGCCATCAATCATTCCCCACTCTATGGCCGCTATGAAGAGATGGTCGACCGCGAATCTGCCTATGAGAAATTATCCGCAGGCGGCTTCTCCACGATGGGGAGTGCAGCACCTGGGGAGGCGGCGGCCCCTCAGCAACCCACTGAACAGCAAAGTGGCGGCGGTTTGATGGGGGGGCTAAATGATTTACTGTTTGGTTCTACTGGCCCACGGGGCGGCAAGCGTGATGGAATTGTCCAAACCGCCGCCAAAAGCATGGCACGCGACTTGGGTCGACAAATTCTGCGCGGCGTTCTGGGGTCAATTACCGGTGGGCGTAAGCGCTAGGCTGAATTTTTGGATATGAAATGCTGTTATTAATCGATAATTACGATTCATTTACCTACAACCTCTACCAGTATTTTTGTGAACTGGGGGTTGCGGTGGTGGTTAAACGTAATGATGAGGTGCAACTGGCTGATATTGAACGGTTATCGCCATCACATTTGGTGATCTCGCCCGGCCCTTGCACGCCGAATGAGGCGGGGATTTCGTTGGCGGCTATCAGCCATTTTGCCGGTAAATTACCAATACTGGGGGTTTGCCTGGGCCATCAGGCGCTAGGGCAAGCTTTTGGTGCGCGTATTGTGCGGGCGCGGCAGGTGATGCATGGCAAGACCACCGCGATTTGCCATAATAATCAAGGGGTTTTCCAAGGGCTGAATCAGCCGCTGACGGTGACTCGCTATCACTCATTAGTCATTGACGCCGATTCACTACCCGCCTGTTTTGAGCTGACCGCATGGACGGAGCGAGAGGGCGCAATGGATGAAATCATGGGTATCCGCCATCGCACCTTGCCACTGGAGGGCGTGCAGTTTCATCCGGAGAGCATTCTCAGCGAGCAGGGACATCAATTATTGGCTAATTTCCTTAAAAATTAGCAGGTTAAGTTTCCCCCATCAATAAAGTAATTTTTTTGTTTGCTTGCTTGTGATTTTTTATGCATATTTTGTGATTATATTTTCATTCGTCAGTAGTTGGCGGCTCAATGGATAATTAGAGGTGGGCAGGGCAATGTCAGATAAACTAACAGTTAATCGCAGTACATTCGATCAGGTTATTTTGCCTGTTTATGCACCAGCGCAGTTTATCCCGGTAAAAGGGAAAGGTAGCCGAGTATGGGATCAGCAGGGCACGGAATACATTGATTTTGCTGGCGGGATCGCGGTTACTGCCCTTGGCCACTGCCATCCGGCGCTAGTGGCGGCCCTGCATCAGCAGGGTGAGACGTTATGGCATACCAGTAATGTATTCACCAACGAGCCAGCGCTGCGTTTGGCGCAAAAACTGATTGCCGCCACCTTTGCCGATCGGGTGTTTTTCGCCAATTCGGGCGGTGAAGCGAATGAAGCGGCATTTAAGTTGGCCCGTCATTACGCCATTGAGCGCCATAGCCCGTATAAAACCAAAATCATTGCTTTCCATAATGCATTCCATGGTCGCACCTTGTTTACCGTATCCGTCGGTGGTCAGCCAAAGTACTCCGATGGTTTTGGCCCGAAACCGGCCGACATCATCCATGTGCCGTTTAATGATCTGGCCGCAGTGAAAGCGGTGATGGATGACCACACCTGCGCGGTGGTGCTGGAGCCGATCCAAGGGGAGGGCGGGATTACCGCCGCGACACCTGAGTTCCTGCAAGGTGTGCGCGAGCTTTGTACTCAACACAAGGCACTGTTGGTGTTCGACGAAGTGCAAAGTGGCATGGGCCGTAGCGGCAAGTTGTTCACCTATATGCACTATGGCGTGACGCCGGATATCCTCACTACGGCGAAAGCCTTGGGTGGCGGGTTCCCGATCAGTGCGATGCTGACCACCGAAGAGATTGCCTCGGTGATGGCCGTCGGCACCCACGGCACCACTTATGGTGGTAATCCTCTGGCTTGTGCAGTTGCTGAAGCCGCGCTGGATGTGATTAATACCCCAGAGGTCCTTGAGGGTATTGAACAGCGCCATGGCCTGTTTGTGCAGGCGCTGGAAGTGATTAACCGCAAGTACTCGGTGTTTAGTGATATCCGTGGCATGGGGCTGCTGATTGGTGCTGAGTTAGCACCGCAATACCGTGGCCGGGCGCGGGAGTTCCTGACCGCAGCGGCGGCAAATGGGTTGATGATCCTCAATGCCGGGCCAGATGTATTGCGCTTAGCGCCTTCGCTGGTGATTGAGTTGGATGATATCCAGCAAGGAGTGGCGCGTTTAGAGAGCGCTATCGCCAGCCTGGTGAATGAGAGCTAAATTTACTCTCCGGTAAACGTCTGATCCCGCAACTTCCGGCTGCGCCAAATACCGTGGTGGGGCTGCTGCTGCCAGGCCATCGACGACACGGTATGCATAACACTTAAATGTGACAGGATACGCCGCAAATTTCGTTCCAGTTCAGATATTTGCGTGTCGACGGCCACATCCGGTGCTTGCACAAAATCATCACTCCCCTCGCAGCTGTCTGATTCTAGCCGCTGCTGGCACTGCTGAATCGCCATCTCACATAGCTGCAAATACTCTGTCGCTAGCGCGACACTCATGAGGTTGTGACCCGCCTCAGGCGGCGTGGTTGATTCAGTTAATGGATGTTCCCGCGTAAGAATAGTCATTTCGTTGATATGTCCAACAATCAACTCGCTATGGGTCGCCCACAGCCGCATATCCGCTAAATATTTTGAGTTGAATCCCGGCTCTTGCATCGCCTGATTCAGTGAGCTTAAGACGGTATTACTGGCTTTGTTCACCTCAATACGTTCATAGGAGAGCTGGGTAATATCAGGGTGTGGGGCCAGCAACAAGCGCAGGATCTGCTGGTAAGCGCTGAGTGCCTGATGGGCATTTTTACGCAGCAACCCGCTCTGCCACTGAGGCCACAGCCATAAGGTGCTGGCAAAGGCCAGCGCACAACCAATTAAGGTATCCAGCAGACGTGGGACTAAAAAGTCAGCGCCATCACCGGTTAATAGCTGCAAGATATACACCGCCGTGATGGTTCGACCAATAACCGCTAGCCCGTAGTTGTTACGTTGCACCAGATAGGCCACCAGTGTGATCAGCAACATAATGCCCAGTGTCACCCCCTCCGGCATCTGTAAATGCAGCAAACCTGCCGCCAACACCAGCCCGATCAGTGTCCCGAGGGCGCGGTGATAGATGCGCACCTTAGTCGCGTTATAGCCGTTTTGTACCACCAACATCACGGTGAGTAAGATCCAATAAGGTTTTGGCAGGTGCATCAAGGCACCAATATAGCTGCCTGCGGCCAGTGTCACCCCCAGTCGTGCGGCAGCGCGCAGCGCACCAGACTTAAATGAGAGGTAACTGACAAGGGCGGGCCAAAATGGCTGCGGTTGCTGACTGGAGATCAACTCGCGCTCATACAGCGGGCGTCGGTCACTCAGGATCTGGATAACGTGGCTGGTATGGTAGTAGCAAAATTGCGCCACTGGATTATTGGGGTGCTGCTGGGCTATCTCTTCCAGTTCAACCAGCGCATCGCCGGCGGTGAAATTTCGCTTAGCACGGTGGTGATAGAGAATATCATCGGCAATAACGCGCATTTGGGCTGAGATAATCTGCGTATTGCGGCGAAGTACCTCCTCTATCCGACTATGCTCCAAGAGGTCTCGCACTCTATCTGACTGATTCAGCGCCGCAGTAATGTGCTCTTGCAGGTCGAGCGCCATCTGAAATAGCCCCAATAGCCGTTTGCGCTCCGCCTTGGTGGCATTGTTGATTAAGTTAAATTGCTGATAAAGCTGATTAATTTTGTCCATTATCCCCTGTTGCCGATCAAGCAACGGGGGGAGCGCCTTTTCCGGCTCTACATGCTGGGAGAGTAGGTTGTATTTAGCGTCGCAATAATCTGCCAGTAAATGATAAAGCTGGCTTAGTGGCTCACGGATCGGCTGGTCTCTGCATAACCGGAACCACAGCCAGTTAAAGAGGCCGTACCAGAGTGTTCCGACAGCGCACAACAGGGGTGCTTGCCAGATAGGTGCGCGACCAACCATACTTAGGCTGAATATTGCGGCGATTAACGCGGCGGGCAACAAGTGGCCATGGAGGGGGCTGATTGCGCCGTTGACACCGAGCACCAGTGCTAGCCCGAGCATGATCCACGGCAAGGGAATGTGCCACAGCAACAGCTGCTGGGTCAGGAAGCTGCTCAGTGTAAAGAGCGCGCCACCAATAATCAGCCGCCGGAAGAAGTGTTGGTGCGGTGTATCCAGCGAGGCAATATTGCAACACGCGGGTATCAGGGAGAACATCAGTCCGAGTCGCAGCTCGCCGATAGCAAAGCCTAGGGCTGCTGGCAGGCAGAGAACTAATGTTTGGCGTAATGCATAGTTTACTTCAGGATGATAAATAACCCGTTGCCACTTCATTTAGGCCCCAGAAATTTATTAATCACAAAAGATTGAGAAAACCGATGCCGAGGGTATCGGCACCGGTTTATAGGGAATTAACGGGTGCCGTAAACGACAATCGTTTTACCGTGTGCGGAGATCAAGTTCTGATCTTCCAGCATTTTTAGTATCCGCCCCACAGTTTCGCGGGAACAGCCAACTATCTGACCAATTTCCTGGCGGGTAATCTTAATCTGCATCCCATCTGGGTGGGTCATGGCATCAGGTTGTTTTGCCAGGTTAAGCAGCGTTTGTGCAATGCGCCCAGTGACATCAAGGAAAGCGAGGTTACCCACTTTCTCGGATGTAATCTGAAGGCGGTTCGCCATTTGTGAAGAGAGGCGCATCAAGATATCTGGATTTACCTGAATCAACTGACGGAATTTTTTGTAAGAAATTTCAGCCACTTCACAGGCGGTTTTTGCTCTAACCCAGGCACTACGCTCTTGGCCTTCTTCAAATAATCCAAGCTCGCCGATGAAATCCCCTTGGTTTAAATAGGAGAGAATCATCTCTTTACCCTCTTCATCTTTAATCAGCACCGCAACGGAGCCTTTCACGATGTAGTAAAGCGTTTCGGCCTTTTCACCTTGGTGAATTAGCGTACTCTTCGATGGGTATTTGTGGATATGGCAATGAGACAGGAACCATTCGAGAGTCGGGTCTGTTTGTGGCTTGCCGAGAACCATTCGCTGTTATCCTCTGTTGTTATCGCTGCCTAACTTAACAGGGCTCAGAGTTCCCTGTACGGCGTGCTTTTAAAATACACTTTCTTTTAGCATATTAATTTGCTCAATTGCCGAAAGGTATAGCCAAGATACGTACTGGATAGAAACCCTTCACTGAGTATTGGGAGCTACCCTATTTAATTCTAGAAACAACACTTTCGGTTCTGTTTGTAGCACAGGATGAGGTCAGTGTCTTGTGTTGTATCGCTTCAGCATGATGAACATCGGGTTACATTGCCAGTTTCTAAATGAAAGGGTAGTCTGGATCAGAAAAATTAACTGGGAGCGAGTGTTATGCAGGCACGTGTAAAGTGGGTTGAGGGGCTGACATTTTTGGGTGAATCGGCGTCAGGACATCAAGTTTTGATGGATGGAAATGCCGGTGATAAAGCACCTAGCCCGATGGAGATGTTGTTGATGTCAGCAGGTGGCTGCAGCGCGATTGATGTGGTCTCTATTTTGCAAAAAGGGCGTAACGATGTGCGCGATTGTGAGGTCACGTTAACCTCTCAGCGTCGCGAAGAAGCACCGCGTCTGTTTACGCAAATCAATTTGCACTTTATTGTCAGCGGTAAGGGGCTTACTGACAAAATTGTTGAGCGTGCGGTTGAGCTGTCAGCAGAGAAATACTGCTCCGTCTCCCTGATGTTGGGTAAAGCGGCGACCATTACCCACAGTTTTGAAATTCGTGAAATTGCCTAGTTAATCAGCACCCTAGTGATGTTCAACGTTCCTGGTGTTGCAGCCAGCATCATCGCAACGCCAGAAACGAAGGAGATTAGCCGATCGTCTTGCCCTCCAGTAGTTGCTGCACTAACGGGGCCATAATCAGCTCCATTGCCAGCCCCATCTTTCCACCCGGCACCACCAATGTATTGATATTAGAGATAAATGACCCTTGCAACATTGCCAGCAAGTAGGGGAAGTCGATCTGGTCCAAACCTCGAAAATGAATGACAACAAAACTTTCATCCAGCGACGGAATGGCTTTAGCCGCAAAAGGGTTGGAGGTATCGACAGTCGGCACGCGCTGGAAGTTTATATGGGTGCGCGAGAACTGTGGCGTAATGTAGTTAATGTAGTCGTCCATTGATCGCACGACAGAATCCATCACCGCTTCACGTGAGTGACCGCGCTCGCCAGTATCGCGCACCAGCTTTTGAATCCACTCCAGATTGACGATAGGCACCACGCCCACCAATAAATCCACGTACTTCGCCACATCATGATGCTCGGTCACGACGCCGCCGTGTAGCCCCTCATAAAACAGCACATCGGTGGGTTCTGGCAGTGGCTCCCATGGCGTGAAGGTTCCTGGGATCTGGTTATAAGGCACCGCTTCATCATAGGTGTGTAAGTACTTACGTGAGCGCCCAGTGCCGTGCTTGCCATATTCCGCTGCACTTTGCTCCAACTGACCAAAATCATTGGCTTCAGGGCCAAAGTAGCTGATATGCCGACCTTGATCTCGCGCCTTACGGATGGCGGCATCCATTTCAGGGCGGGTATAGCGATGGAAGCTGTCACCTTCAATTTGCGCCGCGCGAATATTCAACTGCTGAAAGATTTTACGAAACGCCAGACTGGTGGTGGTAGTCCCTGCGCCACTTGAGCCGGTAACGGCTATAACCGGATGTTTAGTTGACATATTAGCGGTAACTCCATGGGGTGAGATCCTCAGTGGCCGGGCGGAATTTGCCTGTTCATCTTATCGGTAAAGGTTATTTTTAGGGCAAAGTCTCCGGCTTGTCACCTTGATTTTCATCAAATCTCTTTGCGAGACGGTGAAGATTACGGCTGCTCTTCGGCGTCGGCGCGGAAAGAGCCTCGCGGCATGATATTGATGGTTTCGTGTAACTCAGACCAGACTAAAACCGCGTCACCGCTCAGCAGCTGACGGCGGACATCCTCGACTTTTTGCGCTAATGAGCGCTCATGTTCGCCGTAATCTGTACCTTCACGCAGCACAAAGGTTTCCAGCAGATTATCCAGCGTTTCACCGTCGATCTGCTGCCAGGGAATGATCATGAATGTTGCTCCAGATAGGGGGTGAGCCAGGCGGGAATACGTTGCTCCAGCCACATTTTTGGGTGTTTCAAGGAGCCGCCGACAAAACCGACGTGGCCGCCGTGCTCGGTTAACTGATAATCAATATTGCCCGGCAGTGTATTGATATTGGGAATGACTTCCGCCGTCATAAAGGGGTCATCTTTGGCATGAATGATCAGCAGTGGGATCTTAATCTGCGGCAATAGCGGCAGAGCACTGCAACGGCGATAATAGTCTAGCGCATCATTAAAGCCATGAATTTTAGCGGTGATTACTTCATCGAAATCTCTGACTCGCCGCAATGCTTTCAATTGCGGCAGCCCCAGCGGCAGACTACCGGGGTAACGTAACAGCTTACGGGTGGCGTTTAACTTTAGTTGCCCCAGTAAATAGTGCTGATAGACCCGCGAAAAACCTTGCTCCATGCGGTTGGCACAAGGCTCCAGCATCAGCGGGGCTGAAACTACCACCGCCGCTTGCAGCAGACTCTCCTCTCCTTGCTCCGCCAACTGCCCTTGTTCTGCCAGATAGATCGCCAGCATGTTGCCGCCTAATGAGACTCCTACCGCCGCGGTGGGTGCCTGACCATAGGTCTCCCGCAGCCAGCGCAGAAAGAAGCGCGCATCTTCTGTTTCACCGGAGTGATAAATGCGAGTCTTGCGATTCGGCTCCCCACTGCATCCACGGAAATGCATCACCACTCCCAGCCAGCCTTCGGCCTGCCAGGCGCGCAGCAAGCCATGGGCATAGGGGCTGTAGAAGTTCCCCTCCAGCCCATGGAACAGCACCACACGGGGCTTATGCCGCGCCAGTTCGGGATTTTCACTCCAGGCCAGATCGACAAAATCGCCATCGGGCAACTCCAGCCGCTGCCAAAAAGGCTGCAACTGCACATGACGCCTGACCAACCGGGGCAGCAGCGTTTGTAGATGTGGGTTACTGGCTCCGGCCAGCGGACGAAATAATTCATGCATATAGTGAATGGAAATCATGTTGTTGCTCTTGTGTGATCAATAGCACACTGTTAGCTTCATGGGTATATCGCGCATCATTTTTGGGTGGGAGGCACCCGTCTCATGGAACTGAGTTTATTTCTTTCAATGGTAGGTTTTCTCTGGGTTGCTGCTATTACCCCTGGCCCGAATAATATGTTGCTCACCTCTGCGGGGGCCAATTTTGGTTTTATGCGCTCTATCTGGCTGATGTTAGGCATTATGTTAGGTATGCAGAGCATGTTGCTGCTGGTGGCTTTTGGTGTCGGCGGCCTGATTTTGATCTACCCCTCCATCCACCTGATGCTGAAAATATTGGGTAGCCTCTATCTGCTGTGGCTGGCATGGAAAATTGCCACTTCCGCCTATGAAAAGTTAGAAACCAATGTCGTGCCGCCAAAGCCGCTGCGTTTGTATCAAGGCTGGTTATTGCAGTTCCTCAATCCAAAAGCCTGGCTGATGGGATTAGGCTCAGTCGCCAGCTTCAGCCTAGCTGGCGCGGCCTATAACCACTCTATCGTCATGATTAGCTTGGGTATGTTTATGGTGAATCTGGTGGCGGGCATTATTTGGCTCGGTTTTGGCACTTTGATTGGCCGCTTACTGCGCAGCCGTCGCGCCTGGTTTACCTTTAATATCTCAATGGGCTTACTGACGGCAGCCTGTGTACTGTTGATTTGGCATTGATCGAGCGCTGATTTGGCATTGATCAATCACTGGAGCTAATTGATGGCCTGTAACTATTATCATGTTGATGCATTTGTCGGCGCGGGACTTTCCGGTAACCCTGCAGGTGTCTATTTGCTGAAAAAACCGCTCTCTGCTGAGCAGATGCAACGTATCGCCGCTGAGATTAATCTGCCCGAGACCAGTTTTGTCTGGGATGAGGGGGATAAATCGGCGATCCGCTGGTTTACACCAGAGCGTGAGGTGGATCTATGTGGTCACGGCACCCTGGCCGCGGCACATGTGATATTTAGCATGGTAAATCCCGGCCTGCATGATATCTGCTTTCGGAGCGCCAGCGGTGATCTGTATGTCACGCGTGATGCCGATAACTTTGGCCGCTTGGCACTGAATTTCCCCGCATTGCCCCCTGAGCAAATCGCGATCCCGGCAGCGCTGCAAGCCCTGATCGGTGCTGATATTCAGCAGTTGTGGCAGGCAAAATCTCTGCTAGTGGTGCTGGAAAAAGAGCAACAGCTGCGGCAGTTACAGCCCGATATTGCCGCGCTGATTGCCTATACCGGCCGTGGTGTGATTGTCACCGCGCCCGGTGATGAGGTGGATTTTGTCTCGCGCTACTTTACCCTTAGCAGCAATGAAGATCCGGTGACCGGCTCCGCCCATTGCACCTTGATGCCCTACTGGGTGGCCCGATTGGGCAGGGCGTCACTACATGCCCGCCAGATATCAGCACGAGGCGGTGAGTTATTCTGCACGTTAGCGGGTGATCGCACCCTGATTGCCGGAGATTCCCATATTTTTATCAGTGGTAACATCGCTCTCTAAGTGAGCGCCATAGGCGCTCCTGCACCACCTAATTATCACTAAAAGGAATAAAGAATATTTTTTTATTCCTTTTGTCTGTCAGCTCCTTCAGGTAACACTGTCATCTCACAGCGCCGGGTGCGCTTCGGGTCGCAACAACAGCGAATAAGAGAGTTAACTGAGCGGAGTCAACCAATGGCGATAACCTTTTCTACTGCACATCTTGCCACCGTAATTCGCGGTTTCTTACGGCCAACTGGCGCATTTCTGGCCCTGTCACTGCTGGCAACCACTGCCCATGCGGTTGATGTCACGGTAGCCTACCAAACCTCGGCTGAACCGGCCAAAGTTGCTCAGGCGGATAACAGTTTTGCCAAGCTATCCGGGGCTAATGTCGATTGGCGCAAGTTTGATAGCGGCTCTAGTGTCGTCAGGGCGCTGGCCTCCGGTGATGTACAGATTGGTAATATCGGCTCCAGCCCGCTGGCGGTGGCTGCCAGTCAAAATGTGCCGATTGAGGTCTTCCTGCTAGCCTCACAACTGGGTAGCTCGGAAGCGCTGGTGGTGAAAAAAGAGATCAAAACGCCACAAGATTTAATTGGCAAACGCATTGCTGTGCCTTTCATCTCCACCACCCACTACAGCCTGCTGGCGGCCCTGAAACATTGGGGCATCAAGCCGGATCAGGTCACTATCCTCAACTTGCAGCCTCCCGCCATTGCGGCGGCTTGGCAGCGCGGGGATATTGATGGCGCTTATGTTTGGGCACCTGCCGTTAATGAACTCGCGAAAACCGGTACTGTGCTAACCGATTCCGCCCAAGTGGGCCAATGGGGTGCGCCAACACTGGATGTCTGGGTGGTGCGCAAAGACTTTGCTCAAGCCCATCCTGAAGTGGTGACCGCCTTTGCCCGCACTGCCTTAGCCGCCCAAGGGGCCTATCTGGCGCAGCCGGAGCAGTGGCTCAAAAACCAGCAAAATCTCAGCCAGCTGGCGCGCTTAAGTGGTGTGTCGACGGATCAAGTGCCGGAGTTGGTGCAGGGCAACACTTATCTGCCGGTGGCTGACCAGATAACCCAGCTCGGCCAGCCAGTGGATCAGGCTATTCGCGACACCGCCGCCTTCCTCAAGCAGCAAGGCAAGATCCCGCAAGTGGCGAGTGATTACCGTGATTTCGTCACTGACCGCTTTGTGAAAGAAGTTCAGGCCACGCCGCAGTCTTAGGAGTCATCATGCTAAACGTGCGCGGCCTGTGGGCCGAATATCAGGGCAAACCTGCCTTACAGGATGTGTCGCTACAGATCGCATCGGGCCAGTTGGTCGTGGTATTGGGGCCATCGGGCTGCGGCAAAACCACATTACTGAATTTGATTGCCGGGTTTATGGAGCCTTCAGCTGGCAGCATCACTCTGGATGACAAACCGGTTCACGGCCCGAGTGCCGAGCGGGGAGTGGTGTTCCAGCATGAGGGTTTACTGCCGTGGCGTGATGTGGTCAGCAATGTGGAGTTTGGCCTGCAACTGGCGGGGCTAAGCCGCTCACAGCGGCGGGCCACGGCGCTGAAAATGCTTAACCGCGTTGGATTGGCGGGTTTTGAGCATCACCACATTTGGCAACTGTCTGGTGGTATGCGCCAACGGGTGGGGATTGCCCGCGCACTGGCAGTCGATCCGCGCTTATTACTGCTGGATGAACCCTTCGGTGCACTGGATGCCTTTACCCGCGAGCAGATGCAGGAGCTGCTACTGACGATTTGGCGCGATACTGGCAAACAGATCCTGCTGATTACCCACGATATCGAAGAGGCGGTGTTTCTGGCCAGTGAGCTGTTGCTGTTGTCACCGGGGCCGGGACAGGTGGTCGAGCGGCTATCTTTGAACTTTGGTCAGCGCTACGGCGACGGCGAACCTTGCCGCAGCATCAAATCTGATCCTGAATTTATCGCCCGCCGTGAATACGTGCTGGGCAGAGTCTTCCAACAGCGGGAGGCGCTGGTATGAGTCTACACGGGACTTTACGCGACAGTACTTTACGCGACACTGCATTACGCGGTAGTGCATTACCTGACAGCGCGTTACCTCATTCGTCGGCCCCCGATGCGCTGCTGGTCGCTAAGCCGCGCCGCCGTTGGTCGGCGGTGAATGGTTTGTGGCTCAGCATTGGCACGGTGATTACTGTGGTGGCGCTATGGTGGCTGGTGACGGCGTTACAGCTGATTAGCCCGCTGTTTTTACCCGCGCCGCAGCAGGTATTGCATCAATTATTGGTGATTGCCAGCCCACAGGGATTTATGGATGCCACCTTATGGCAGCATCTGGCCGCCAGTTTGGGGCGCATTTTAATTGCACTATTCGCCGCCGTGGCGCTCGGCGTGCCGACCGGTATCGCGATGGGCCTCAGCCGCCGGGTGCGTGCGGTACTGGACCCGCTGATCGAAATCTATCGCCCGGTGCCGCCGTTAGCCTATTTGCCGCTGATGGTTATCTGGTTTGGTATCGGCGAAACCTCAAAAATCCTGCTGATCTATCTGGCGATATTTGCCCCAGTGACCTTGGCCGCGGTGGCGGGAGTGCGCAGTGTGGCCGAGGTGCGTGTCAGAGCCGCCCAGGCATTGGGGGCCAGCCGCTGGCAGGTTTTACGTTTTGTGGTGTTGCCGAGTGCACTACCGGAGATCTTAACCGGCATCCGCATTGGGTTGGGTGTCGGTTGGTCAACCTTGGTGGCTGCGGAGTTAATCGCCGCCACGCGCGGATTGGGCTTTATGGTGCAATCTGCCGGTGAGTTTCTCGCCACCGACGTGGTGATTGCCGGTATCAGCGTGATTGCCATTATCGCTTTTGGGATGGAGTTAAGTTTGCGGGCGATTCAACGCCGGTTAACACCTTGGTATGGAGCACAGCAATGAATGAACGTTTGGTGGTGACCCCTTTAGGGCCGCATATTGGCGCGTTGGTTGAGAATATTAATATTGCCCGCCCGCTGGGCGACGGCCAGTTTGAGCAGCTTTATCATGCGCTGCTCAAGCATCAGGTGCTATTTTTCCGCAATCAGCCGATTACGCCCTTGCAGCAGCGTGAGCTGGCCGGGCGTTTTGGTGATCTACATATCCATCCGGTCTATCCACACACCAAAGAGTGCGAAGAGATTATCGTGCTGGATACCCACGACAACAATCCGCCGGACAATGATAACTGGCACACTGACGTGACCTTTATCGACCATCCGCCTCTGGGGGCGATTTTGGCCGCTAAGCAACTTCCCGCCACAGGCGGTGATACCTTGTGGAGCAGCGGAGTGGCGGCTTATGACGCGCTCTCTGCGCCATTCAAGCAGCTTTTAGCGGGATTGCGGGCCGAGCACGATTTTGCCCACTCCTTCCCTGAGCACAAAAACCGTGGGACGCCGGAGGAGCATCAGCGCTGGTTACTGGCTAAAGAGAGGAATCCGCCGCTGTTGCATCCGGTGGTGCGAACTCATCCGGTGACCGGGCGTCAGGCACTGTTCGTCAATGAGGGATTCACCACGCGAATTGTTGATCTGAGCGCGAAAGAGAGCGACGCGATATTGCGTCTCCTGTTTGCTCATGCCACCAAACCGGAGTTTCAAGTGCGCTGGCGCTGGCAGCAGGATGACGTGGCGATCTGGGATAACCGCGTCACCCAGCACTATGCCAATGCCGATTATCTGCCGCAGCGGCGGGTGATGCACCGCGCGACGATTTTAGGCGATAAGCCAGTATTCCGGCCTTAACGCGCTACTTTTTGGTGTAAAACCCCAGGGTCAGATTGCAGCGTAAAGCCCGCCAAAACTCGCTGAAGGTGCTGCTGCCACGGAACAGCGCGGCGGGTAAACCGAGGGCGAAAAAGCGTTTTGCTAACAGACGGCGCGCAGTGGGGTCAGTTATCTTCTTGCGAATCAGCCCCAGCAGATGGCCACTCTCGCGGTTGGCATGGCGCAGTAGCGTTTTGCGTAACGCCGGTGGGCTATTGGCTGCAATCTCAACCAGCCCGTGAATGATATCAAGGTAGCTATTCGCGCGGCGCTGCAATGCTTGTGGCGATGGCGAGTTGGTGATGGATTCCGGATTAGTGCGATAGCCGTAAAACGGCTGCTGGCAGAACCCGACGCGCCGGGCAACCCGCGCCAGTTGGGTGGTCCACAAAATATCCTCATGCACCATATCGCGGATAAAGGCTAGCTGATTCTCGATGATCACCTCGCGGCGAATAAGTTGCAACCAGGCAAAGTGCGGCCACTCATCCTGCTCAACACTGCGCATGATCCACTGCTGGCCGTCCAACACCTCGCCCCACGGCTGTTTATGCAGCAACGGCGCTGCGGTTTGTACCGCAGGATCGGTGGTGAATCGATAACCGTTGCCAATGAGTAAATCCAGCGACTGCTCTTTGGCTTGGGTTAACCAGCGCTGTAGCGCATTGGGCGCGAGCCAGTCGTCGCCATCGACAAAGGCGATCCACTGCCCTGTAGCCCGCGCGATACCCGCGTTGCGGGCAGCCGACAGACCTTGATTCGCCTGATTGATAATCACTAGCCGGCTCTCATTGCGGGCAGTGTCAGCGAGCATCTCTGGGCTGCTGTCCGTCGAACCATCATTCACGGCGATGATTTCAAATGAAACGCCTACTTGGCTTCTCAATGAATCCAGCAACTCGGCGAGATAAGTTTCACAGTTATAAACCGGAACAATGATACTGACTTCAATTGGCGCCATGCTGATTACTCCGCCTCAAATTGCTTGGTGATATCTTCCAGTTGCTCCTGCGCATCCAGCCACTGCATTTCGGTCTCTTCCAGCTTGGACTTCACCTGAATCTGCTGCTGTAGGCATTGGGTCAAATCCGCCTTGCGGGCCATATCATACAGAGCCGAATCAGCCAGTTGCTCTTCAATGGCGGCTAACTCGGTTGTTAGCTTATCCATCTGTTTTTCCAGCGTCATAATCTGCTTACGCAGCGGCTGGGTCTGGCTACGGAACTCAGCATCGCGGCGTTTTTGATCTTTACGCTGCTGGGCGCTGTTGCCCGAAAGCTCCTTGGCTGGATTCTCCTGCTGGCTCTGCTGGCGCTGCACATCCACCAGAAACTGCTGGTAATCCTCCAGATCGCCGTCGAACTGCTCCACTTTACCATCGTGTACCAGATAGAGGTCATCGGTGGTGGAGCGCAGCAAATGACGGTCATGGGAGACCACCACCAATGCGCCCTCGAAATCAATCAGCGCCTCGGTCAGGGCCTGCCGCATATCAAGGTCAAGGTGGTTGGTCGGTTCATCCAGCAGCAGCAGGTTAGGGCGCTGCCAGATAATCAGCGCCAATACCAGTCGCGCCTTTTCACCACCAGAGAAGCGGGCGGTGGGGTCAGTCACCTGATCGCCCTGAAAACCGTAGCCACCGAGGTAGTCACGCAGTTGCTGTTCTGACTCTTTGGGAGCCAAACGACTCATATGTTGTAGCGGAGATTCATCTGCGCGTAAGAATTCAAGTTGATGCTGGGCGAAGTAACCCAGTTTGATGCCTTTGGACAGGCCAATCTCGCCGCTCTGTGGTTCCAGCGTGCCTGCCAACAGCTTAATTAGGGTGGATTTACCCGCGCCGTTGCGCCCCAACAGGCCGATACGTGAGCCGGGCACCAGGTTCAGCTTGATGGATTGCAAAATGGTTTTATCGCCGTAGCCCGCGCTGACCTTTTCCATCCGCAGCAGAGGGTCGGGCAAGCTCTCTGGCGTGCGGAAGCTGAAGTGGAATGGGTTATCGACGTGGGCAGGGGCGATTAGCTCCATGCGCTCAAGCATTTTAATGCGGCTCTGGGCCTGCTTGGCTTTCGTCGCTTGCGCGCGGAAACGGTCGATATAGCTTTGTAAATGCGCGACTTTTTCTTGCTGATGCTGATACATCGATTGCTGTTGCGACAGTTTGGTAGCGCGCTGGCGTTCGAAGGATGAATAGTTACCGGTATATTCATTCAGCGTCTGCTGTTCAATGTGTAAAATCTTATCAATAATAGGATCAAGGAAATCACGGTCATGGGAGATAAGCACCAGTGTTCCGGTGTAGTTTTTCAGCCATTTTTCCAGCCAGATAACCGCATCCAAATCCAAGTGGTTGGTCGGTTCATCTAGCAGCAGCAGATCAGAGCGGCAAAGCAGCGCCTGTGCCAGGTTAAGGCGCATACGCCAGCCGCCGGAGAAGGAGCGCACCGGTTGCTGTAACTGGTCTTGGGAGAAGCCTAACCCATTGAGCAAACTGGCGGCGCGGGACTGAATAGTCCAGGCATGGATGGCGTCGAGCTTGCCGTGTACGGTGGCAATGGCATGACCATCATTTTTTTCATTGGCGGCCTGCAGTTCAGCCTCCAATTGACGATATTCACGGTCGCCGTCGATAACATACTCTATCGCCGGAATATCCAGTGCCGGGGTCTCCTGATTAACCCAGGCCAGTGCCCAGTTGGTAGGAAAAGTGGCATTGCCGCCATCGGCGCTCAGTTCGCCTTTGAGCAGCGCCAGCAGGGTGGATTTACCACAACCGTTTTTGCCGACTAAGCCGACTTTTTGGCCGGGGTTAATCGTTGCTGTAGCGTTGTCCAGCAAGACGCGAGTACCACGTCGAATTTGAAGCGAAGAAAAAACAATCATAGAGTGCCGTATGTTTAGAGTTTACCCGTCATAACTTCAAGCTGCATGTGTGTTGGCTGCGCTCACTCACCCGAATCACTTACTTGAGTAAGCTCATCGGGATTTTCTCGCTTGCCGCCTTCCTGCAACTCGAATTATTTTGGGTATATGTTAAATTATATCCCCTTAAGTTTTTGAGGTTGCCGACTGACAACGCCAATGACTCCGGGTACAAATCTTAGTCTTTTTTGTCTTTGCGAAGCATGGTAACGGAAAAACCGGACCCTGACGACGCTTTGGAGGGGAATGATGTCGCAGCCACCGAAGGTTTTGCTGCTGTATGCCCATCCGGAATCACAGGACTCGGTCGCTAACCGGGTTTTGCTGCAACCGGTGCAGCAGTTAGAGCATGTCACCGTGCACGATCTCTATGCACATTATCCGGATTTCTTTATTGATATTCACCATGAGCAAGAGCTGCTGCGTGAGCATCAAATTATCGTCTTTCAACACCCCCTTTATACCTACAGCTGTCCGGCGCTGCTGAAGGAGTGGCTGGATCGCGTGCTGGCGCGTGGCTTTGCCAATGGCGTCGGCGGACATGCCCTGACCGGTAAATACTGGCGCTCAGTGATCACCACCGGTGAGCCGGAGGGCGCTTATCGGGTGGGTGGCTATAACCGCTATCCAATGGAGGAGATTCTGCGCCCCTTCGAATTGACGGCAGCTATGTGTCATATGCATTGGATGAACCCGATGATTATTTACTGGGCGCGGCGTCAAAAGCCGGAAGTCTTAGCCAGCCATGCGCAAGCTTATGCGCAGTGGTTGCAGTCACCGTTGCCCACAGGGGGGCACTGATATATGGAAGGTTCGGCGCTACTGACTGCCATTTTACTCTTTCTCTTTGCCGCCGTGGTGGCGGTGCCTATTGCCCAGCGGCTGGGGATCGGCGCGGTATTGGGCTACCTGATAGCCGGTATTGCCATCGGCCCGTGGGGTTTGGGCTTTATTCGTGATGTTGACGAAATTTTGCACTTTTCCGAGCTGGGTGTCGTCTTCCTGATGTTTATCATTGGCTTGGAGTTGAATCCGGCCAAGCTCTGGCAACTGCGGCGCTCGATTTTTGGTGTCGGGGCGGGTCAGGTGGTGATAACAGCCAGCGTGTTGGGGGCACTGCTCTATTTCACCCAATTCGCCTGGCAGGCGGCGGTGATCGGCGGCATCGGTTTGGCGATGTCCTCGACGGCGATGGCACTGCAACTGATGCGCGAAAAGGGCATGAACCGCAATGAGGGCGGGCAACTCGGCTTCTCGGTTTTGCTGTTTCAGGATATGGCGGTTATCCCCGCATTGGCGCTGATCCCTATTCTGGCCGGTAGCGGCGGTGAGGCTAATGACTGGGTCAAGATTGGCATCAAAGTCGCGGCCTTTGCCGGCATGTTGATTGGTGGCCGCTATTTGCTGCGCCCCCTGTTCCGCTACATTGTGGCCTCCGGCGTGCGGGAAGTTTTCACCGCCGCCGCGCTACTGGTGGTGCTAGGCTCCGCCCTGTTTATGGATGCGCTGGGCCTATCAATGGCTCTTGGGACATTTATCGCCGGAATATTACTAGCGGAAAGTGAATTCCAGCACGAACTGGAAATTGCCATCGAACCCTTTAAAGGGCTGCTGCTTGGCTTATTCTTCATCTCTGTTGGCATGGCGTTGAATCTTGGTGTGCTGTTCACCCACCTGCTGGATGTATTATTGGGCGTTCTAGCGCTGGTGTTTATCAAAGGCGCGGTGCTGTATGGCCTGGCACGGACCTTCGGTTTGCGCCGTTCGGTGCGGCTACAATTTGCCGGGGTGCTCAGTCAGGGCGGTGAGTTCGCCTTTGTCTTGTTCTCTGCTGCCTTCTCTCAGCACGTTTTTAATGCGGAGCAACTGGCCTTGTTGCTGGTGGTGGTTACACTGTCAATGATGACCACGCCACTCTTGATGCAGCTTATCGACCGCATTTTAGCCCGCCGTTACAATGCGCAGGAAGAGAGCGACGAAAAGCCATTTGTTGAGGACAATGATCCGCAGGTGATTATTGTTGGCTTCGGGCGATTTGGTCAGGTGATTGGCCGCTTGCTGATGGCGAATAAAATGCGGATTACCGTGTTGGAGCGCGATGTCAGTGCCGTCAGTGTGATGCGCAAATATGGCTACAAAGTGTACTATGGTGATGCTACCGAGCTAGAGCTGTTACGTGCCGCTGGAGCGGAGAAAGCCAAAGCCATCGTGATCACCTGTAATGAGCCGGAAGACACCATGACGCTAGTGCATTTGTGTCAGCAGCACTTTCCGAACTTGCACATTTTGGCCCGTGCCAGAGGGCGTGTTGAAGCCCATGAACTGCTGCAAAACGGCGTCAAAGACTTCACCCGCGAGACATTTTCCAGTGCGCTGGAGTTGGGCCGCAAAACCCTATTGGGCTTGGGGATGCATCCCCACCAAGCCTATCGGGCGCAACAACATTTTCGCCGTCTCGATATGCGTATGCTACGTGAATTGGTGCCACAGCATCACGGCGATGTGGCGCAGATCTCTCGAGTTAAAGAGGCCCGCCGTGAACTGGAAGATATTTTCCAACGGGAAATGCTGCATGAAAGTCGGCAGTTAGATGGGTGGGATGAATACGAATAATGTCGGAGAAAACGATGACAATGGCGCTAAATAACAGAGCAAACACCCGCAAAAGGTTTATCGCCGGTGCTGTTTGTCCGCAATGCAATGCATTGGATACATTGGCTTTATGGCGTGAAGATCAGGTTGAAGTGGTGGAGTGTGTGAAGTGCGGCCACCATCAGCGTCAGACCGACAAACAGGTTAGTCAACATGTCCGCCAGAATGAACAAGTGATCGGTATTTTCAATCCGAAGTAGCGTTATCCTTCGCGATTTTTTATGCTGGAGGGTACAGCGGTGCAGATTTCCGCTACAATCTGTGCCAATTTTTGTTCCAAGGGTAGGAGATATCATGAAAGTAGCAAAAGACTTGGTGGTCAGCCTGGCTTACCAGGTACGTACAGAAGACGGTGTTTTAGTTGATGAGTCTCCGGTGAGCGCGCCGTTGGACTACCTGCACGGTCACGGTTCTTTGATCGCAGGTCTGGAAAAAGCGCTTGAAGGCCATGCCGCAGGCGACAGCTTTGATGTGCGCGTCAATGCAGACGAAGGTTACGGCAGCTATGATGAAAATCTGGTGCAGCGCGTACCGAAAGACGTTTTCATGGGCGTTGACGAGCTGGAAGTGGGTATGCGTTTCCTGGCTGATACCGATCAAGGCCCAGTGCCGGTCGAAATCACTGCGGTGGAAGATGAGCACGTTGTGGTTGATGGTAACCATATGCTGGCGGGTCAGGATCTGAACTTCCACGTTGAAGTGGTTGCTATCCGTGAAGCGACAGAAGAAGAGCTGCAACATGGCCACGTCCATGGTGAGCATGACCATCACCACGAACACGGTGACGGTTGCTGCGGCGGCCATGGCCACGATGATCATGACGAAGGTCACGAGCATGGTAAAGGCGGTGGTTGTGGTAAAGGCGGCTGTGGCTGCCACTAAAATCTGACGTTGTCAGTCAAAAGCCAGCCTTGCGGCTGGCTTTTTGCTATTAGCTCATTGTGGTGATCAGTGCTAGCTAATCAACTGGTAGTGCTAACAAAACTAATAGTGGGGAGGGGGTGTTTCTTCTGTTGGCGATGCCATCATTGAAGATTGAGATTCCCGCAATTTGTCGGTCAGTAGGCGTAAATGCTCACGCAGTTTGGTCATTTCCATCTGATGCTCCGTCACGATCAAATTCAGTTCTTCAATCGTCACTTCCTGAAATGCCAAACGACTCTCTAGCATTTCCAGTCGTTGCTCAAACAGGGATTGTTCCATTTTATTTCCTCTCATGACTGCAAACGATGCAGCTACATGTGGCATAGCTGCAAACCATACCTTTTGGCTATTTTCCACTCGATGGCAGTATAGCTAAAATAGCAGTACACGCTAGATTCTACCTGTAAAAGCGTATGATTACCCTGCGAGCGTCAAGATATCTATAAAAACGAAACTTCTTGTAGTAAAAAAAGTCTTAATATCACTTAATAGCATGAGTACTGAGATTGTTTTGTGTTCACACAGGCAGTTATAGTACCAATTACTCTTAAAAATCGTTGCTTGGGGTAAGAGTCCTTAAGCCAATGGAGAAATGGATGAAATCACTGTTTAAAGTAACGCTACTGGCTACCACCATGGCGCTAACCCTGAATACCTCTGCGGTTTTCGCTGCAGAAGCTGCAAAAACTGCCACTGCAGCTGCACCAGCAACGACAAATAGCGCATTTAAGAATGATGACCAGCAATCTGCCTATGCTTTAGGCGCATCATTGGGGCGTTACATGGATAACTCCCTGAAAGAACAAGAAAAGCTGGGGATCAAGCTGGACAAAGACCAGTTGATCGCTGGTGTACAAGATGCTTTCGCTAGCAAAAGCAAATTGACCGACGAAGAGATCGAAAAAACCTTGCAAGGCTTTGAAGCGCGCGTAAAAGCGTCTGCTCAAGCCAAAATGGAGCAAGATGCGAAAGAAAATGCCGATAAAGGCGCTAAATATCGCGAAACTTTCGCTAAAGAAAAAGATGTGAAGAAAACGGCATCTGGCCTGCTGTACAAAGTTGAGAAGGCCGGTAGCGGTGAATCACCAAAAGATAGCGACACCGTTGTAGTGAACTACAAAGGTACGCTGACCGACGGTAGTGAGTTTGATAACTCATACAAACGTGGTGAGCCACTCTCCTTCCGTCTGGATGGCGTTATCCCAGGTTGGACTGAAGGCCTGAAACAGATCAAGAAAGGCGGCAAGATCACTCTGGTTATCCCACCAGAATTGGCTTACGGTAAAACTGGCGTCCCAGGTATCCCTGCTAACTCTACGTTGGTATTTGACGTAGAACTGCTGGATGTGAAAGCGGCACCTAAAGCTGACGCGCCAGAAGAGCAACCTGCTGCTGCGGACACCAAAGCGAAGAAGTAACTTAGCTTCGTTACCGCTCCTGCTGATAACCGCTGCGATAATTGTCGTGGCGGTTTTTTTTGTAGCACATATATCAATTTGCACTTCTGCTCGTTGATAACTTGACGGTTTATGGCTTGTGGGCTTAACGTCAATATCACGCGCAAACGCAAGGATTTTATCTCAGCATATTTGCTAGACTTAAAATCTAAGATATTGAGTTATGAGTCTGCCAACGATATTGAGACAGGCTTTACCTAGAGGATGGTGTCTTCGATGTCTAATTCGCTTCTCAGTAGCGAAACCAGTGAACTGGATTTACTGGATGAACGTCCGTTCAGTCAGACGGATCATGAAATACTAAAATCATACGAAGCAATCGTCGATGGCTTGGCGATGCTTATCGGCAACCACTGTGAAATTGTGCTGCATTCACTGGAAGATCTGAAAAGCTCAGCGGTAAGAATTGCTAACGGTGAACACACCGGGCGGCAAATTGGTTCGCCAATAACTGACCTGGCTCTGCGGATGTTGCACGATATGGCGGGTGCTGACAGCAGTGTCTCGAGAGCTTATTTCACGCGTGCCAAAAGCGGTGTGTTAATGAAGTCCGTCACTATCGCTATCCGTAACCGCGACCAGCGCGTTATTGGCCTGCTGTGCATCAACATGAATCTGGATGTTCCTTTCTCGCAAATCATTCAGACCTTTATGCCGCCGGAAACACAAGAAGTGGCCTCTTCGGTTAACTTTGCCTCTTCGGTCGATGATCTGGTGGCACAAACACTGGAATTCACCATCGAAGAGGTTAATGCCGACCGCAATGTTTCGAATAATGCGAAGAACCGTCAAGTCGTTCTCAATCTGTATGAAAAAGGTATTTTTGATATCAAAGATGCTATCAATCAGGTTGCCGAACGGCTAAATATCTCTAAACACACGGTTTATCTCTATATTCGCCAGTTTAAGAGCGGTGATCTTGTGGGGCATGATCGTTAATGTCGGGCCTGAAATATTGCCTGATGGTCACGGGGCCGGCTTATGGCACCCAGCAGGCCAGTAGCGCTTACCAATTCGCGCAAGCCCTTATCAATTCAGGTCATCACTTAGTCAGCATCTTCTTCTACCGTGAAGGGGTGCTGAATGCGAACCAATTAACTGCGCCGGCCAGTGATGAGTTTGACCTGGTTCGGGCGTGGCAACAATTGGCAACTGAGCATGGTGTACTGCTGAATGTCTGTGTAGCGGCGGCGTTACGTCGTGGTGTGACCGACCAACATGAAGCAGAGCAACTCAATTTGGCGGCGGCGAATCTGCAACCGGGCTTTACTTTGAGTGGTCTGGGTTCATTGGCTGAAGCGGCATTGACGTGTGACCGTATGGTACAATTTTAATGACGATGAAACGCATTGCTTTTGTTTTCACCCAAGGTCCGCACGGCAGTTCCGCTGGGCGGGAAGGGCTGGATGCATTGCTGGCGGCTTCGGCACTGAGCGAAGAGATCGGCGCATTCTTCCTTTCAGATGGTGTTTTGCAACTGCTACCTCAGCAGCAACCTGAAATAATTCTCGCGAGAAACTATATTGCGACTTTCGGTGTCTTACCTCTATACGATGTCGAGAATTGTTATCTCTGCGAAGCCTCGGTACAGCAACGCGGGTTGAGCGAAGTAACAGATTGGGTCCTCGATGTTGAGGTGCTATCTCCGGTGGATTTTGGTCGCCAACTGTCGACTTATGATGTTGTGCTGACTTTTTAATTGAGATTTGGGTCGCTATAATGCTCTATACCGTCAGTCATTCTCCTTATCGTTGCGATTTATCTGCGTTGTTGAGATTAGTCACATCGGAAGATGAGATTCTCTTTCTGCAAGATGGGGTGATGACTGTTTTGAAAAACAGTGAGAGCCTTAAGCTGTTGTTAAATAACCCCGCTTCTCTCTTTGTTTTGGAAGATGATGTTATTGCACGCGGCTTGTCTGGTCAAATTTCAGACAGCGCTACACTAATCAGCTATACTCACTTCGTGGATTTGACCCTAAAACATCAGCAACAACTGGCATGGTAATGCAGTCAATGCTGTATATTTCTTGACACCTTAGATAGTCAGCCATAAAATTCTGCGTCCTCGTTCTCTGCCAGTAGTGCAAACGAGGGGGATTTATCACGTGTTTACGAAGCAAAAAACCAGGAGCTTTTTTAATAATGGCAACGATTAACCAGCTGGTTCGCAAGCCACGCAGCATGAAGGTTGCTAAAAGCAACGTTCCTGCTCTGGAAGCATGCCCGCAGAAACGTGGTGTATGTACCCGCGTATATACCACCACCCCGAAAAAACCTAACTCCGCACTGCGTAAAGTTTGCCGTGTGCGTTTAACTAACGGTTTTGAAGTCACCTCCTACATCGGCGGTGAAGGTCATAACCTTCAGGAACACTCCGTGATCCTGATCCGTGGCGGTCGTGTTAAAGACTTGCCAGGTGTGCGTTACCACACCGTTCGCGGCGCGCTTGACTGCTCAGGTGTTAAAGACCGTAAGCAATCACGTTCTAAGTACGGCGTGAAGAAGCCAAAGGCTTAATGGTTCTCCGTTAAGTAAGGCCAAACATTTTCACATTAATGTCAAAATAAACTCTTAGAGTTTTGGACAACCCTGAATTAACAACGGAGTATTTCCATGCCACGTCGTCGTGTAATTGGTCAGCGTAAAATTTTACCAGATCCTAAGTTCGGATCTGAATTGCTGGCTAAATTTGTAAATATCCTGATGGTAGATGGTAAAAAATCTACTGCAGAAGCAATTGTCTATACCGCGCTGGAAACCCTGGCTCAGCGTTCTGGTAAAGATTTTCTGGAAGCTTTCGAAGTAGCTCTGGATAACGTGCGCCCGACTGTCGAAGTTAAGTCTCGCCGCGTTGGTGGTTCTACTTATCAGGTACCAGTTGAAGTTCGTCCGGTTCGTCGTAATGCCTTGGCAATGCGTTGGATCGTTGATGCTGCTCGTAAACGCGGTGATAAATCCATGGCTTTGCGCTTGGCGAATGAACTGTCTGACGCAGCAGAGAACAAAGGTTCTGCTGTTAAGAAACGTGAAGACGTTCACCGTATGGCCGAAGCTAACAAGGCGTTCGCCCACTACCGCTGGTAATTACCACGCAGTAGTCATGCTAACCATACGGGCTATCTTCTTGAAAGCCCGTATGGGTTAACCGAATGAACGCCCTAGGAATAGAGGAATCAAATGGCTCGTAAAACACCCATTGAGCGCTATCGTAATATCGGTATCAGCGCTCACATCGACGCCGGTAAGACAACCACTACCGAACGTATCCTGTTTTACACCGGTGTAAACCATAAAATCGGTGAAGTTCATGACGGCGCAGCCACCATGGACTGGATGGAACAGGAGCAGGAGCGTGGTATTACCATTACTTCTGCGGCTACTACCTGCTTCTGGTCTGGTATGGCTAAACAGTTCGAACCACATCACGTCAATATCATTGACACCCCTGGACACGTTGACTTCACCATCGAAGTAGAACGTTCTATGCGTGTTCTTGACGGCGCGGTAATGGTTTACTGTGCAGTTGGTGGTGTTCAGCCACAGTCTGAGACCGTATGGCGTCAGGCGAATAAATATAAAGTTCCGCGTATCGCGTTCGTTAACAAAATGGACCGTATGGGCGCGAATTTCCTGAAAGTTGTTGGTCAGATTAAATCTCGTCTGGGCGCGAATCCAGTTCCATTGCAACTGGCTATCGGCGCGGAAGAGAAATTCACCGGTATTATTGACCTGGTGAAAATGAAAGCGATCAACTGGAACGAAGCCGATCAGGGCGTGACCTTCGAATACGAAGAGATCCCTGCTGATATGGTTGAGCTGGCTGCTGAATGGCACCAGAACCTGGTTGAATCTGCTGCAGAAGCGTCAGATGAGCTGATGGATAAGTACTTGGGTGGCGATGAGCTGACCGAAGAAGAGATCAAGAAAGCTCTGCGTAAACGCGTTCTGAACAACGAAATTATCTTGGTTACCTGTGGTTCTGCGTTTAAAAACAAAGGCGTACAGGCAATGCTGGATGCGGTTATCGAATATCTGCCTGCCCCGACTGACGTTGAAGCAATCAACGGTATTCTGGACGACGGTAAAGATACTCCGGCGGTTCGTCACTCATCTGACAAAGAGCCGTTCTCTGCGCTGGCATTTAAAATTGCTACCGACCCGTTTGTTGGTAACCTGACCTTCTTCCGTGTGTACTCGGGTATTGTAAATTCCGGCGACACCGTGCTGAACTCAGTTCGTTCACAGCGTGAACGTCTGGGCCGTATCGTACAGATGCACGCAAACAAACGCGAAGAGATCAAAGAAGTTCATGCAGGCGACATCGCAGCAGCGATCGGTCTGAAAGATGTGACGACGGGTGACACTCTGTGTGATCCAGCGAATCCGATCATCTTGGAACGTATGGAGTTCCCAGAGCCAGTAATCTCTGTTGCAGTTGAACCAAAGACCAAAGCCGACCAAGAAAAAATGGGTATGGCTCTGGGTCGTCTGGCAAAAGAAGATCCATCATTCCGCGTTTGGACTGACGAAGAATCTGGTCAGACTATCATCGCTGGTATGGGTGAGTTGCACTTGGATATCCTGGTTGACCGTATGCGCCGCGAATTTAACGTGGAAGCAAACGTCGGTAAACCTCAGGTTGCATACCGTGAAACTATCCGCGACACCGTTAAGGACGTGGAAGGTAAGCACGCTAAGCAGTCAGGCGGTCGTGGTCAGTACGGTCATGTTGTTATCGACATGTCTCCGTTACCACCGGGTGGCGCTGGGTATGAATTCGTCAACGAAATCGTTGGTGGTTCTATTCCTAAAGAGTTCATCCCTGCTGTTGATAAAGGCATCCAGGAACAACTGAAATCCGGCCCTCTGGCAGGTTATCCGGTTGTTGACGTTAAAGTGCGTCTGCACTACGGTTCTTACCATGACGTCGACTCCTCAGAATTGGCATTTAAATTAGCCGGTTCTATCGCCTTTAAAGAAGGTTTCAGAAGAGCTAAACCAGTTCTGCTTGAGCCTATCATGAAGGTTGAAGTCGAAACCCCAGAAGATTACATGGGTGACGTAATGGGCGACCTTAACCGTCGTCGCGGTATCATCGAAGGTATGGAAGATACAGCTACCGGTAAAACCGTTCGCGTCAAGGTTCCGTTGTCTGAAATGTTCGGTTATGCTACTGACCTGCGTTCTCAGACTCAGGGCCGTGCTTCTTACTCCATGGAATTCCTGGAGTATGCTGAAGCACCTAGTAACGTCGCTAAAGCCGTTATCGAAGCCCGTGGCAAATAAGCTTTCGGGTTTAAAACAATGATCCAGTGCTCTCTCATAAGTGGGAGAGCACAAGAGTAAGGAATATAGTCGTGTCTAAAGAAAAATTTGAACGTAACAAACCCCATGTAAACGTCGGTACTATCGGCCACGTTGACCATGGTAAAACAACTCTGACTGCTGCAATCACCACCGTACTGGCTAAAACCTACGGCGGTAGTGCTCGTGCCTTCGATCAGATCGATAACGCACCAGAAGAAAAAGCACGTGGTATCACCATCAACACTTCTCACGTTGAATATGACACCCCGACTCGTCACTATGCGCACGTTGACTGCCCAGGGCATGCCGACTACGTTAAAAACATGATCACCGGTGCTGCTCAGATGGACGGCGCGATCCTGGTTGTTGCTGCAACTGATGGCCCTATGCCACAGACTCGTGAGCACATCCTGTTGGGCCGTCAGGTTGGCGTTCCATACATGATCGTATTCATGAACAAATGTGACATGGTTGACGATGAAGAGCTGTTGGAATTGGTAGAAATGGAAGTTCGTGAACTTCTTTCTGCTTACGATTTCCCAGGCGACGACATCCCAGTAATCAAAGGTTCAGCGCTGAAAGCACTGGAAGGCGTTCCTGAGTGGGAAGCTAAAATCATTGAATTGGCTGAAGCACTGGATAGCTACATTCCACTGCCAGAACGTGCTATCGATAAGCCATTCTTGCTGCCTATCGAAGACGTATTCTCTATCTCAGGCCGTGGTACTGTTGTAACTGGTCGTGTAGAGCGCGGTATCGTTAAAGTTGGTGAAGAAGTAGAGATCGTTGGTATCAAAGATACTGTTAAATCTACTTGTACTGGCGTTGAAATGTTCCGCAAACTGCTGGACGAAGGTCGTGCTGGTGAGAACGTTGGTGTTCTGCTGCGTGGTATCAAACGTGAAGACATCGAACGTGGTCAAGTTCTGGCTAAACCAGGCTCAATCAAACCACACACTACCTTTGATTCAGAAGTTTATATTCTGAGCAAAGAAGAAGGCGGTCGTCATACTCCGTTCTTCAAAGGTTACCGTCCTCAGTTCTACTTCCGTACAACTGACGTAACAGGTACCATCGAACTGCCAGAAGGCGTTGAAATGGTGATGCCAGGTGACAACATCAACATGGTTGTTACTCTGATTCACCCAATCGCAATGGACGACGGTCTGCGTTTCGCAATCCGTGAAGGCGGCCGTACTGTAGGCGCTGGTGTTGTTGCTAAAGTTATCGCTTAATTGCATTATTGATTAATTACTTTATTGATCAAGTAAAAGGGTGCTTCGGCACCCTTTTTTATTAATGTGCTAAATAATCTTAATTGAAATAACTCGTATTCTTATTTACACTTGAGGAATTGGTTAAGAAGTGAGTCTCTCTATGTACGTTTGTCTGTGTAATGCGATATCTGACAAAGTTATCCGTAAAGTCGTACGTCAGCACCACCCACATACCATTAAGCAGTTGCGTCAGCTAGTACCTATCGGTACAGATTGCGGAAAGTGCATTCGACAGGCCAGAGAAATCTTGATCGAGGAACGCGCTAACATTCCAGAAATGAATGATGTTGCCTAATAGTTAGCAGGGATAAGTTTTCCCCACACTTTGCCATCTGGTACTACACTTTTAGTACTGGAAGCGGAGGGTATAACTATGAAAGGCGATAAAAAAATAATTGCACATCTTAATAAACTACTCGGAAACGAGCTGGTTGCTATCAATCAATATTTTCTTCATGCCCGAATTTTTAAAAATTGGGGGCTGATGCGCCTTAATGATAAGGAGTATCACGAATCCATTGATGAAATGAAGCATGCGGATAAATACATTGAGCGCATTTTATTTCTCGAGGGTATTCCTAACTTGCAAGACTTGGGCAAGTTGAATATCGGTGAAGATGTAGAAGAAATACTGAAATCTGATTTAGCTCTCGAGTTATCCGGGGCGAAGGACTTACGCGAAGGTATTGCGTATGCCGATTCAATCCATGACTATGTCAGCCGAGATTTATTGAAAGAGATCTTGGCGGAAGAAGAGGGTCATATTGATTGGCTTGAAACAGAGCTCAGCCTGATCGAACGCTTGGGGATACAAAACTACTCACAGGCCCAACTGGCGAAAGAATGACAATTATTTACCTGCAAAGCATAAACTAAAGTGAGTATCCGTCAGGAACTCACTTTTGAAGTTTTAGAGTTTACTGTTTCCTACCCTCATCGGGTGTATCCCATTTTCTTTGGTTGATAACTCATCAAGATAAGTTGGCTGATCGAGATAGCTGATTTGGAATTGAGCGCCAGCAGCTAAAGATGCCAACGACTTATCTTCAGGATAAGAGAGCAGCAATGGGAACAGTACCGCTTCCCCAATGATGGCTCTTCGACTTCGATCTGCTGGGCTTAATCCCCATATATTTTGGAATGTTAACGGGTGTCCCTCAGCAGTATTACCGACATATAGCATTATGTGCCCCTTAATATGAATCAGCGTCATAAAAGGGCGACCTCGGCTAGCCAGAAACTTTAAGCGATCCTCTGGTTTCTGGTCACTTAACTCAATTATTTTCCCCTGAGAGGGTTGCTGAGAAGAGTGGGTAGGCAGCCAAAAGCCAAAAGGTAACATCAAGTTTTTTAGTTCACTTGAACAATCGTTATGCCCATATAACCCACCCCACCCATAAGGTTTTCCCAACCTACGCTTGATGAGCGATGAGAAATTTCGATAAGTTGCTGTGAATGGCAGGGAATGTATCTTACCAGGATGAACCTTAGCGACTGCAACCACCGCCTGTTGCTGATCATTTACTACAGGAATCAGAACATGTTGATCATCAAGCTGCGGAAAAAGACTGCCTATACTACCCTGCTTATAAATTCGAGATAACTTTGACCCAGCGAGAGATACATTGTCATCAATGATTGCAGCCATTTTATGGTGGGCAGCTTGTCGCCATTTGTGGATAAAAGCCTTATCGGTATAAGCAATCGAATTCGAAGGAACCCATCCCAGTACATCGGGGGTTAAAATAAACGTCCAAAGCCCATCAAGTGTATACCCTAGACTATAAATTGGCGTCGCCAAATGTAAATGAGTTTCTTGTAAGTTATCAAAAGGATAACCCTCACCTGCTATGGTGTCGCTATAAAAACTAGGATCAAACGTCGGTAAAACCCTCACTGAGGTATCAGTTATCGTAATTCCTCGTTGTTCCGGTTGAAAGTGTAATTTGTTGAACTGCACGAGCTGAATGTTATTACGGATAGTATCCAACCACTGAATTCCGTGGGGACGATAATTGCTACCGTAATTAATAATATCTTTTTGGCGGTATGCATTGTCGAAATCATCTAACTTGCGTTTGATGTAGAGAGCAATACTGCCTGCCCCACTTGGCTGCAGGTGCGTCTGGACATAACGCTCTTCCCAAGGGGAAGCATCCGTTGGCATGCCACCAAAATATTGCGCCAGTAGATTAGCTAATGCGCGCTGCTGTAGCTCAGCAGATACCAGAGGTTGATTATAACTAGGGCTATTTTCTGGAAACCAGTAAGTGACGTTTTGCGTGTAAGCTTGTAGTGGAAACAGTGAGCGTAACTCTGCTGCGACGGCGACGTTGGTGATACAGCTTGTCATAAGCAGTAATAAGATACTCTGACAGTGATAGTGGGTCATAAGATGAATCCTTTTGTGCGTATCGGTGAAGTTCACCGTTCCACTTCCTGGCTTTACCAGAATTCCTTTCAATCCAACCAATAGTAACCCTGTGTGATAATAAATAAATTCACTAAAACTAACGGCATTCTGCCAAATTTGTAAGTTTCCGCATAGATTTCCAACAGTGGCTTGCTTCCTGCTGTTATTTACGTATAATGCGCGGGCCTACCTAATCTTGATAGGTCAGATTGAAACTAATCTGTCAGTCACAGCCTAGTGTTGTAACTGAACAATACTCCCGATATGGGGGTTATATGTTGAACGATTACACTCCCCCATCAATCGAAATGGGTGCGAGGAGTAATCATTTACGTTTATAAATAATTGGAGCTCTGGTCTCATGCAGAACCAAAGAATCCGTATCCGCCTGAAAGCGTTTGATCATCGTTTGATCGATCAATCAACTGCGGAAATCGTCGAGACTGCCAAGCGCACTGGTGCGCAGGTTCGTGGTCCGATCCCGCTGCCAACTCGCAAAGAGCGCTTTACTGTTCTGATCTCTCCGCACGTCAATAAAGATGCGCGCGATCAGTACGAAATTCGCACTCACAAGCGTCTAGTTGACATCGTTGAGCCAACCGAGAAAACCGTTGATGCTCTGATGCGTCTGGATCTGGCTGCCGGTGTAGACGTGCAGATCAGCCTGGGTTAATCAGGTCATTGAGCGATTGAGAGGTTGAAACAATGATTGGTTTAGTCGGTAAAAAAGTGGGCATGACTCGTATCTTCACTGAAGATGGCGTTTCAATCCCAGTAACTGTTATCGAAATTGAAGCGAACCGCGTAACTCAGGTCAAAAGCCTGGAGAACGACGGATACCGTGCTGTGCAAGTAACTACCGGTGCTAAAAAAGCTAACCGCGTTACTAAACCAGAAGCGGGTCATTTCGCTAAAGCTGGCGTAGAAGCTGGCCGTGGTCTGTGGGAATTCCGCCTTCCAGAAGGTCAAGAGTTTACTGCTGGTCAAGAAATTAGCGTCGAAATTTTTGCAGACGTTAAGAAAGTCGACGTTACAGGTACGTCTAAAGGTAAAGGTTTTGCCGGTACTGTTAAGCGCTGGAACTTCCGTACCCAAGATGCTACCCATGGTAACTCCTTGTCTCACCGTGTTCCGGGTTCTATCGGTCAAAACCAGACTCCGGGCAAAGTGTTCAAAGGCAAGAAAATGGCTGGCCACCTGGGTGACGAACGTGTAACCGTTCAAAGCCTGGACGTAGTACGTGTTGACGCTGAGCGCAACCTGCTGTTGGTTAAGGGTGCTGTACCGGGCGCAACCGGTGGCAACCTGATCGTTAAACCAGCTGTGAAGGCGTAAGGGGATAGCAATGGAATTAGTATTGAAAGACGCGCAAGGCGCGCTGACTGTTTCCGAAACTACCTTCGGTCGTGATTTCAACGAAGCGCTGGTACATCAGGTTGTTGTTGCTTATGCAGCAGGTGCCCGTCAAGGTACTCGTGCTCAGAAGACCCGCGCTGAAGTAACAGGTTCCGGTAAGAAGCCGTGGCGTCAAAAAGGCACCGGCCGTGCGCGTGCAGGTTCTGTAAAGAGCCCAATCTGGCGTTCAGGTGGTGTGACCTTTGCTGCGAAGCCTCAGGATCACAGTCAGAAAGTAAATAAAAAGATGTACCGCGGCGCGCTGAAAAGCATTCTGTCCGAACTGGTACGTCAAGATCGTCTGATCATTGTCGAAAAGTTCTCTGTTGAAGCACCTAAAACTAAGTTGCTGGCGCAGAAACTGAAAGATATGGCTCTGGAAGATGTGCTGATCGTAACGGGTGAACTGGACGAGAACTTGTTCTTGGCAGCTCGCAACCTGTACAAGGTTGACGTTCGCGATGTAGCCGGTATCGACCCAGTTAGCCTGATCGCCTTCGACAAGGTGGTTATGACTGCTGATGCTGTGAAGCAAGTTGAGGAGATGCTGGCATGATTCGTGAAGAACGTCTGCTGAAAGTACTGCGCGCGCCGCATGTATCTGAAAAAGCGTCCGCTGCGATGGAAAAGAATAACACCATCGTTCTCAAAGTTGCCAAAGACGCGACCAAAGCAGAAATTAAAGCTGCAGTGCAGAAACTGTTTGAAGTCGAAGTCGAAGACGTTAACACCTTGCTGGTTAAAGGCAAGAGTAAGCGTCACGGTCAGCGTGTTGGTCGTCGTAGCGACTGGAAAAAAGCTTACGTCACCCTGAAAGAAGGCCAGAATCTGGACTTCATCGGCGGCGCAGAGTAAGTCGGAGGAGTAAACAATGGCAATTGTTAAATGTAAACCTACATCTCCGGGTCGTCGCCACGTTGTTAAAGTGGTTAACCCTGAGCTGCACAAGGGTAAGCCTTATGCCCCGTTGCTTGAAGCATTAAGCAAAAGCGGTGGCCGTAACAACAATGGCCGTATCACTACCCGTCATATCGGTGGTGGCCACAAGCAACATTATCGTCTGGTTGACTTCAAACGCAACAAAGATGGTATCCCTGCTGTGGTTGAGCGTCTGGAGTACGATCCGAACCGTTCCGCGAACATCGCGTTGGTTCTGTACAAAGACGGCGAACGCCGTTACATCCTGGCGCCGAAAGGCCTGAAAGCTGGTGACCAGATTCAATCTGGCGTTGATGCTGCAATTAAAGCAGGTAATACCCTGCCTATGCGTAACATCCCAGTTGGTTCAACGGTTCATAACGTAGAAATGAAACCAGGTAAAGGCGGCCAATTGGCTCGTTCTGCTGGTGCATACGTTCAGATCGTTGCTCGTGACGGTTCCTACGTTACTCTGCGTCTGCGCTCCGGCGAAATGCGCAAGGTTCTAGCTGATTGCCGCGCCACCTTAGGTGAAGTCGGTAACGCTGAACACATGCTGCGTGTCCTGGGTAAAGCAGGTGCTAGTCGTTGGCGTGGTATTCGTCCTACCGTTCGCGGTACGGCGATGAACCCGGTAGATCACCCACACGGTGGTGGTGAAGGTCGTAACTTTGGTAAGCACCCGGTAACCCCGTGGGGCGTTCAGACCAAAGGTAAGAAGACCCGTAGCAACAAGCGTACTGATAAGTTCATCGTACGTCGCCGTAGTAAAAAATAATTAGAGGATAAGCCATGCCACGTTCTCTCAAGAAAGGTCCCTTCATTGACCTGCACTTGCTGAAGAAGGTAGAGAAAGCGGTGGAAAGCGGAGACAAGAAGCCAATTCGGACTTGGTCCCGTCGTTCAACGGTCTTTCCAAATATGATCGGTTTGACCATCGCTGTCCATAATGGTCGTCAGCACGTTCCTGTATTTGTTTCCGATGAAATGGTCGGTCACAAATTGGGTGAATTCGCGCCGACCCGTACTTATCGCGGCCATGCGGCCGATAAAAAGGCTAAAAAGCGCTAAGGTAGGAGGAAGAGATGGAAACTATCGCTAAACATCGCCACGCTCGTTCTTCTGCTCAGAAGGTTCGCTTGGTAGCGGACCTGATTCGCGGTAAGAAAGTGTCGCAAGCTCTGGAAACTCTGGCCTATACCAACAAGAAAGCTGCTGGTTTGGTTAAGAAAGTGCTGGAGTCTGCCATTGCTAACGCAGAACACAACGATGGCGCTGACATCGATGATCTGAAAGTCACGAAGATCTTCGTAGACGAAGGCCCTAGCATGAAGCGCATTATGCCGCGTGCAAAAGGTCGTGCAGATCGCATCCTGAAGCGCACCAGCCACATTACTGTGGTTGTGTCCGATCGCTGAGACTCTGGAGACTAGCAATGGGTCAGAAAGTACATCCTAATGGTATTCGACTAGGTATTGTCAAAGCTTGGAACTCTACCTGGTACGCAAATACCAAAGAATTCGCTGACAACCTGGACAGCGACTTTAAAGTTCGCCAATTCTTGACTAAAGAATTAGCGAAAGCTTCCGTTTCTCGCATCGTTATCGAGCGTCCAGCGAAGAGCATCCGTGTGACTATTCACACCGCTCGTCCTGGCATCGTTATCGGCAAGAAAGGTGAAGATGTCGAAAAACTGCGTAAGGTCGTAGCGGATATCGCTGGCGTTCCTGCACAGATTAACATCGCCGAAGTCCGTAAACCGGAACTGGACGCAAAATTGGTTGCTGACAGCATCACTTCACAGCTGGAACGTCGCGTTATGTTCCGTCGTGCTATGAAGCGTGCTGTACAGAACGCAATGCGTCTTGGCGCTAAAGGTATCAAAGTTGAAGTAAGCGGCCGCCTTGGCGGTGCTGAAATCGCGCGTACCGAATGGTACCGTGAAGGTCGTGTTCCGTTGCATACACTGCGTGCGGATATCGATTACAACACATCTGAAGCGCACACCACTTATGGTGTAATCGGCGTAAAGGTATGGATCTTCAAAGGTGAGATCTTGGGTGGTATGGCTGCTGTTGAACAACCGGAACCGGCTGCTCAACCTAAAAAGCAGCAGCGTAAAGGCCGCAAGTAAGGAGAATCGCTGATGTTACAACCAAAGCGTACAAAATTCCGTAAGATGCACAAAGGCCGTAACCGTGGCCTTGCGCAAGGTACGGATGTTAGCTTCGGTGAGTTCGGCCTGAAAGCTTGTGGCCGTTGCCGCCTGACGGCTCGTCAAATCGAAGCAGCCCGTCGTGCGATGACACGTGCAATTAAGCGTCAAGGTAAGGTCTGGATCCGTGTATTCCCGGACAAACCGATCACCGAGAAGCCGCTCGAAGTGCGTATGGGTAAAGGTAAGGGTAACGTAGAGTATTGGGTTGCCCTGATCCAGCCAGGAAAAGTTTTATTTGAAATGGCTGGTGTGCCGGAAGAAACTGCCCGCGAAGCATTTAAGCTCGCTGCAGCGAAACTGCCTGTAGGAACCACCTTTGTAACTAAGACGGTGATGTAATGAAAGCACAAGAGCTGCGTGAAAAAAGCGTTGAAGAGCTGAACACTGAGCTGCTCAACCTGCTGCGTGAGCAATTTAATTTGCGCATGCAGGCGGCTAGTGGCCAGCTGCAACAAACTCACCTGTCGAAACAAGTGCGTCGTAATATCGCACGTGTTAAGACTTTACTGACTGAAAAGGCGGGTGCGTAATGACTGACCAAATCCGTACTCTGCAAGGTCGCGTAGTTAGTGACAAAATGGAGAAATCCATGGTTGTTGCTATCGAACGTGTGGTGAAGCACCCGATTTACGGGAAATTCATCCGTCGTACGACGAAATTGCATGTACATGACGAGAACAATGAATGTGGTATCGGTGACGTGGTAGAAATCCGCGAATGCCGTCCACTGTCAAAGACTAAGTCTTGGACGCTTGTTCGCGTTGTAGAGAAAGCGATTCTGTAATAGAGTAGCTGACTCGAACATAATAAGCGGCTCAGAAAGTGGGCCGCTTATTTTTTCTACCCATAATCTGGAAGCGGTGTTATAATGCTGCGCCCTCGTTATTGGGGCTTTTAAACGACCTATTCTGGGTCCTAAAGTAGTAGTTGACATTAGCGGAGCACTAACATGATCCAAGAACAGACTATGCTGAACGTGGCCGACAACTCCGGTGCACGTCGCGTAATGTGTATCAAGGTTCTAGGTGGCTCGCACCGTCGCTACGCAGGCATCGGCGACATCATCAAGATCACCATCAAGGAAGCAATTCCTCGTGGCAAGGTGAAGAAAGGCGATGTTCTGAAGGCGGTAGTGGTGCGCACCAAGAAGGGTGTACGTCGCCCGGACGGTTCTGTCATTCGCTTCGATGGTAACGCTTGTGTTATTTTAAATAATAACAGCGAGCAGCCAATCGGCACGCGTATTTTTGGGCCGGTAACTCGTGAACTGCGTAATGAGAAGTTCATGAAAATTATCTCTCTGGCACCAGAAGTACTCTAAGGAGCGAACCATGGCAGCGAAAATCCGTCGTGATGACGAAGTTATCGTGCTAACCGGGAAAGACAAAGGTAAGCGCGGTAAAGTAAAGAATGTCCTGTCTGCTGGTAAGGTCATTGTTGAAGGTATCAACCTGGTTAAAAAACATCAGAAGCCGGTTCCGGCCCTGAACCAACCAGGTGGCATTGTTGAAAAAGAAGCTGCAATTCAAGTTTCCAACCTTGCGCTGTTCAACGCGACAACCGGTAAGGCTGACCGTGTAGGCTTTAGATTCGAAGACGGCAAAAAAGTCCGTTTCTTTAAATCTAACAGCGAAACTATCAAGTAATTTGGAGTAATACGATGGCGAAACTGCATGATTACTACAAAGACGAGGTGGTCAAACAACTGATGTCTCAGTTTGGCTACAACTCTGTCATGCAAGTCCCTCGGGTCGAGAAGATCACCCTGAACATGGGTGTTGGTGAAGCGATCGCTGACAAGAAACTGCTGGATAATGCAGCAGCTGACTTGGCAGCTATCTCCGGCCAAAAGCCGTTTATCACCAAAGCACGCAAATCTGTTGCAGGCTTCAAAATCCGTCAGGGCTATCCGATCGGCTGTAAAGTAACCCTGCGTGGCGAACGCATGTGGGAATTCTTTGAGCGTCTGATTACCATTGCTGTTCCGCGTATCCGTGACTTCCGTGGCTTGTCCGCTAAGTCATTCGATGGTCGTGGAAACTACAGCATGGGTGTGCGCGAGCAGATCATCTTCCCGGAAATCGACTACGATAAAGTCGATCGTGTACGTGGTTTGGATATTACCATTACCACTACTGCGAAATCCGATGATGAAGGCCGTGCATTGTTGGCTGCTTTTAAATTCCCATTCCGCAAGTAAGGTAGGGTTACTGATGGCTAAGCAATCAATGAAAGCACGCGAAGTTGTTCGCGTGAAACTAGCTAACAAATACCGCGCTCAACGCGAGGAATTAAAAGCTATTATCTCTGGTGTGAACTCATCCGACGAAGATCGTTGGAATGCTGTTCTGAAGCTGCAGTCTCTGCCGCGTGATTCCAGCCCGTCCCGTCAGCGTAACCGCTGCAACCAAACTGGTCGTCCGCATGGTTTCCTGCGGAAGTTCGGGTTGAGCCGTATTAAAGTCCGTGAAACCGCAATGCGCGGTGAAATCCCGGGCCTTAAAAAGGCTAGCTGGTAATTGTCACCAATTGAATCACGGGAGTAAAGACAGATGAGCATGCAAGATCCGATCGCGGATATGCTGACCCGTATCCGTAACGGTCAAGCCGCAAACAAAGTTGCGGTCACCATGCCTTCCTCCAAGCTGAAAGTGGCAATTGCCAACGTTCTGAAGGAAGAAGGCTTTATTGAAGATTTTAAAATCGAAGGCGACACCAAGCCTACTCTGGAATTAGCACTTAAGTATTTCCAGGGCAAGGCAGTGGTAGAAAGCATTCAACGTATCAGCCGTCCAGGTCTGCGCATCTATAAGAAAAAAGATGAGCTGCCAAAAGTTATGGCCGGTTTGGGTATCGCTGTTATTTCTACCTCTAAAGGTGTTATGACCGATCGTGCAGCTCGCCAAGCTGGTCTTGGTGGCGAGATTATCTGCTACGTAGCTTAATTCGGGAGGAAAGAATGTCTCGTGTTGCAAAAGCACCCGTCGTCATTCCTGCCGGCGTAGAGGTAAAACTCAACGGTCAGGTTATTTCGATAAAGGGTAAGAACGGCGAGCTGACTCGTACCGTCCATAGCGCTGTTGAAGTTAAGCAAGAAGATAATACATTGACTTTCGCTCCACGCGAAGGCGCTGTAGACGGTTGGGCCCAAGCGGGTACCACTCGTGCACTGCTTAACGCAATGGTCGTTGGTGTTACCGAAGGCTTCACTAAGAAGCTTCAACTGGTAGGCGTAGGTTACCGTGCCGCAGTTAAAGGCAACGTGGTGAATTTAGCCTTAGGCTTCTCTCATCCAGTTGACCATGAATTGCCGGCTGGCATCACTGCCGAATGCCCGACCCAAACTGAAATCGTGCTGAAAGGCGCTGATAAGCAGGTGATTGGTCAGGTTGCAGCAGATTTGCGTGCCTACCGTCGTCCTGAGCCTTATAAAGGCAAGGGTGTCCGTTACGCCGACGAAGTCGTGCGTACCAAAGAGGCTAAGAAGAAGTAAGGTAACACTATGGATAAGAAAGCAGCTCGTATCCGTCGTGCGACCCGCGCACGCCGCAAGCTCAAAGAACTGGGTGCGACTCGCCTGGTGGTACATCGTACCCCACGCCATATTTACGCGCAGGTTATTGCACCAAACGGTTCTGAAATTTTGGTAGCAGCTTCTACTGTAGAAAAAGCTATCAATGAGCAATTGAAGTACGCCGGCAACAAAGATGCCGCCGCAGCTGTAGGTAAAGCTGTTGCAGAGCGCGCATTGGAAAAAGGGATCACGAAAGTATCCTTTGACCGTTCCGGTTTCCAATATCATGGTCGAGTCCAGGCACTGGCAGATGCTGCCCGTGAAGCTGGCCTTCAGTTCTAAGGTAGAGGTGTAAGATGTCACACATCGAAAAACAAGCTGGCGAACTGCAGGAAAAGCTGATCGCGGTAAACCGCGTATCTAAAACCGTAAAAGGTGGCCGTATTTTCAGCTTTACCGCACTAACAGTAGTTGGTGATGGTAACGGTCGCGTTGGTTTTGGCTACGGCAAAGCACGCGAAGTTCCGGCAGCGATCCAGAAAGCGATGGAAAAAGCCCGTCGCGCTATGATTAATGTTGCTTTGGATAACGGTACCCTGCAGCACCCAGTTAAAGGTGCTCACACAGGTTCTCGTGTATTCATGCAACCAGCTTCTGAAGGTACCGGTATTATCGCCGGTGGTGCAATGCGCGCCGTCTTGGAAGTTGCAGGGGTTCATAACGTATTGGCCAAGGCATATGGTTCTACTAACCCGATCAACGTGGTTCGTGCAACTATTTTAGCTCTGGAAGATATGAAATCCCCAGAAATGGTCGCTGCCAAGCGTGGTAAGTCCGTCGAAGAAATTCTAGGGAAATAACCATGGCAAAGACTATTAAAGTAACTCAAACAAAAAGCAGTATCGGTCGTTTGCCGAAACACAAGGCAACTCTGATCGGTTTAGGTCTGCGTCGTATTGGTCATACTGTAGAGCGTGAGGATACTCCCGCTGTACGTGGTATGGTCAACTTGGTTTCCTACATGGTTAAAGTTGAGGAGTAACAGATGCGTTTAAATACTCTGTCTCCGGCTGATGGTGCCAAGCATGCGCCGAAGCGTGTAGGTCGTGGTATCGGTTCTGGCCTGGGTAAAACTGCTGGTCGTGGTCACAAAGGTCAGAACTCACGTTCTGGTGGTGGCGTACGTCGTGGTTTTGAAGGTGGTCAGATGCCTTTATATCGTCGTTTGCCGAAATTCGGCTTCACCTCTCGCAAAGCTATGATCACGGCAGAAGTTCGTCTGTCTGAATTGGCTTTAGTGGAAGGCGACGTAATCGACCTGAACACGCTGAAAGCCGCTAACGTTGTTGGTACCCAGATTGAGTTCGCGAAAGTTATGCTTTCAGGCGAAATCACTCGTGCGGTAACTCTTCGTGGTCTGCGTGTCACCAAAGGCGCTCGTGCTGCTATCGAAGCTGCTGGCGGTAAAATTGAGGAATAAGTAGCAGATGGCTAAGCAACCAGGATTAGATTTTCAAAGTGCTAAAGGCGGATTAGGCGAACTGAAGCGCAGACTTTTGTTTGTTATCGGTGCGCTTATTGTTTTCCGTATCGGCTCTTTTATTCCGATTCCTGGTATCGATGCCACTGTGCTTGCTAAATTGCTCGAGCAACAGAGAGGGACCATCATTGAAATGTTTAACATGTTCTCTGGTGGTGCTCTCAGTCGTGCTTCTATCTTTGCCTTGGGTATCATGCCGTATATTTCGGCATCAATTATTATCCAGCTGTTAACGGTGGTTCATCCAGCGTTAGCAGAAATAAAGAAAGAAGGGGAAGCTGGCCGTCGTAAGATTAGTCAGTACACCCGTTATGGCACGTTGGTATTGGCTATATTCCAATCGATCGGTATTGCTACCGGTCTACCGAATATGCCTGGGATGCAAGGTCTGGTAATCAATCCAGGCTTTGCCTTCTACTTTACCGCTGTTGTTAGCTTGGTCACCGGGACTATGTTCCTGATGTGGCTTGGCGAACAGATTACTGAGCGTGGTATCGGTAACGGTATTTCAATCATAATCTTTGCTGGTATTGTTGCCGGTCTACCACCTGCAATAGCCCATACCATCGAGCAAGCTCGGCAAGGCGACCTGCACTTCCTCCTGTTGCTGTTGGTTGCAGTATTAGTGTTTGCAGTAACCTTCTTCGTTGTTTTCATTGAACGTGGTCAACGTCGTATCGTCGTTAACTATGCTAAACGTCAACAAGGTCGTCGTGTTTATGCAGCACAGAGCACACACTTACCGTTGAAAGTGAACATGGCCGGGGTTATCCCTGCAATCTTCGCTTCCAGCATAATTCTGTTCCCTGCCACGATTGCATCATGGTTTGGGGGTGGGACAGGTTGGAACTGGCTGACGACTATTTCGATGTATTTGCAGCCAGGACAGCCGCTTTATGTGTTACTCTATGCGTCTGCAATCATCTTCTTCTGTTTCTTCTACACGGCGCTAGTTTTCAACCCGCGTGAAACAGCAGATAACCTGAAGAAGTCCGGTGCATTCGTGCCAGGAATTCGTCCGGGAGAGCAAACGGCGAAGTACATCGATAAAGTAATGACGCGTCTAACCTTAATTGGTGCGATGTATATTACTTTCATCTGCCTGATCCCGGAGTTCATGCGTGACGCGATGAAAGTACCATTTTACTTTGGTGGTACCTCCCTACTTATCGTAGTGGTGGTCATCATGGACTTTATGGCTCAAGTGCAAACTCTGATGATGTCGAGTCAATACGAGTCTGCATTGAAGAAAGCAAACCTGAAAGGCTATAACCGCTAATCAGGGATGTTTGAGAAGTTACGGAGAGTAAAAATGAAAGTTCGTGCTTCCGTCAAGAAATTATGTCGTAACTGCAAAATTGTTAAGCGTAACGGTGTCGTTCGCGTAATCTGCAGTGCCGAACCAAAGCATAAACAGCGTCAAGGCTGATTTATCTTGCATATTTTTCTTGCAAAGTTGGGTTGAGCTGGCTAGATTAGCCAGCCAATCTTTTGTATGTGACTGCAATGCTATTTGAGTATCCTGAAAACGGGCTTTTCAGAATGGTATTGCTGTATAAAATAGTAGGAGTGCATAGTGGCCCGTATAGCAGGCATTAACATTCCTGATCAGAAACATACCGTTATCGCATTAACTGCGATCTACGGCATCGGTAAAACTCGCTCACAGGCTATCTGTGTTGCAGCGGGTATTGCTGAAAATGTTAAGATCAGTGAGCTGTCTGAAGAGCAAATCGAGAAGCTGCGTGACGAAGTTGCCAAGTACGTTGTAGAAGGTGATCTGCGTCGTGAGGTGACCCTGAGCATCAAGCGTCTGATGGACCTTGGGACTTATCGTGGTTTGCGTCATCGTCGTGGTCTACCAGTTCGCGGTCAGCGTACTAAGACCAACGCACGTACCCGTAAGGGTCCGCGTAAACCGATCAAGAAATAATCGGGGTGATTGAATAATGGCAAAGGCACCTATTCGTGCACGTAAGCGTGTAAGAAAGACAGTCTCTGACGGTGTGGCTCATATCCATGCTTCTTTCAACAACACCATCGTTACCATTACAGATCGTCAAGGTAACGCATTGGGTTGGGCAACAGCAGGTGGTTCCGGTTTCCGTGGATCTCGTAAGTCTACTCCGTTCGCAGCGCAAGTTGCAGCAGAGCGCTGCGCTGACGCAGTGAAAGAATACGGTATCAAGAATCTGGAAGTTATGGTTAAAGGACCTGGTCCGGGCCGTGAGTCTACTATCCGTGCGTTAAACGCGGCTGGTTTCCGCATCACTAATATTACTGATGTGACTCCGATCCCTCATAACGGTTGTCGTCCGCCGAAAAAGCGCCGCGTATAACGCTGCTTTTAGGTTTGTTGGAGAGAGAAAATGGCAAGATATTTGGGGCCTAAGCTCAAGCTGAGCCGTCGTGAGGGCACAGACTTATTCCTTAAGTCTGGTGTTCGTGCGATTGACACCAAGTGTAAGATCGAACAACCACCTGGCCAGCACGGTGCGCGTAAACCGCGTCTGTCTGACTACGGTGTGCAGTTACGTGAAAAGCAAAAAGTTCGCCGTATCTATGGTGTTCTAGAACGTCAATTCCGTAACTACTATAAAGAAGCAGCACGTCTGAAAGGCAACACTGGTGCAAACCTGTTGCAACTGCTGGAAGGTCGTCTGGATAACGTAGTTTACCGTATGGGCTTTGGCGCAACTCGTGCTGAATCACGTCAGCTGGTTAGTCATAAAGCTATCATGGTAAATGGTCGCGTTGTTAACATCGCTTCTTATCAGGTATCTCCGAATGACGTAGTCAGCATCCGTGAGAAAGCTAAAAAGCAGTCTCGTGTTAAGGCAGCTTTGGAGCTGGCTGAGCAGCGTGAAAAGCCGACTTGGCTGGAAGTTGATGCTGTCAAGATGGAAGGTGTGTTCAAACGTATTCCTGAACGTACTGATCTGTCTGCGGACATTAATGAACACCTGATCGTCGAGCTTTACTCCAAGTAAAGCTTAGTACCAAAGAGAGGACACAATGCAGGGTTCTGTGACAGAGTTTCTAAAACCGCGCCTGGTAGATATCGAGCAAGTCAGTTCGACGCACGCCAAGGTGACCCTTGAGCCGTTAGAGCGTGGCTTTGGCCATACTCTCGGCAACGCACTGCGCCGTATTCTGCTTTCATCTATGCCGGGTTGCGCGGTGACCGAGGTTGAGATTGATGGTGTACTGCATGAGTACAGCACCAAAGAAGGCGTACAGGAAGATATCCTGGAGATCCTGCTCAACCTGAAAGGGCTGGCGGTGAGAGTTCAGGGTAAAGATGAAGTTATTCTTACCCTGAATAAGTCTGGCATTGGCCCTGTGACTGCAGCCGATATCACCCATGATGGTGATGTCGAAATCGTCAAGCCGCAGCACGTTATCTGCCACCTGACCGATGAAAACGCATCTATTAGTATGCGTATCAAAGTTCAACGTGGTCGTGGTTATGTGCCGGCTTCTGCCCGAATTCATTCGGAAGAAGATGAGCGCCCGATTGGTCGTCTGTTAGTAGACGCATGCTATAGCCCTGTAGAGCGTATTGCCTACAATGTTGAAGCAGCGCGTGTAGAACAGCGTACCGACCTGGACAAGTTGGTTATCGAGATGGAAACCAATGGTACGATCGATCCTGAAGAGGCGATCCGCCGTGCGGCAACTATCTTGGCTGAACAGCTTGAAGCTTTCGTTGACCTACGTGATGTACGTCAACCGGAAGTTAAAGAAGAGAAGCCAGAGTTTGATCCGATCCTGCTGCGCCCTGTTGACGATCTGGAATTGACTGTCCGCTCTGCTAACTGCCTCAAGGCAGAAGCTATCCACTACATCGGTGATCTGGTACAGCGTACCGAGGTTGAGTTGCTGAAAACGCCGAACCTGGGTAAAAAATCTCTTACTGAGATTAAAGACGTGCTCGCTTCACGTGGTCTTTCTTTAGGCATGCGCCTAGAAAATTGGCCGCCAGCTAGCATTGCTGACGAGTAACCGGATCACAGGTTAAGGTTTTACTGAGAAGGATAAGGTCATGCGCCATCGTAAGAGTGGTCGTCAACTGAACCGTAACAGCAGCCATCGCCAGGCTATGTTCCGTAACATGGCCGGCTCTTTGGTTCGTCATGAGATAATCAAGACGACCCTGCCGAAAGCGAAAGAGCTGCGTCGCGTTGTTGAGCCGCTGATTACTCTTGCCAAGACCGACAGCGTAGCTAATCGTCGTCTGGCATTCGCCCGTACTCGTGATAACGAGATCGTGGCAAAACTGTTTAACGAGCTAGGCCCGCGTTTCGCGAGCCGTGCCGGTGGTTACACTCGCATTCTGAAGTGTGGCTTCCGTGCAGGCGACAACGCACCGATGGCTTACATCGAGTTAGTTGATCGTGCTGCATCGCAAGCAGAAGTAGTTGCTGCAGAGTAATCTGTAAACGCGTAAAAAAACCGGGCTTGCCCGGTTTTTTTACGTCCATAATTCAATGACGTAATGCATACTCTCGTGCTTTATCTCTTTTCCCCCTATTATTTATCCATGAGCCCATTAATCTTAACTAACCTTCAATTTTGAGAGATCTTCTCTCTGGGGTGTGACATGGTATTAATCGATGAATGGGCTGAAAGACACATTATCCAAGCCCTGGAAAATGGCGAACTCGATAATTTGCCAGGAAATGGCAAGCCACTACAACTCGATGATGATCTCTTTGTTCCTCTTGATCTGAGAGTCGGGTATAGATTACTGAAAAATGCAGGATACCTGCCCCCTCAATTACAGGACCGCAAGGAAGCACTTACTATTGTTGACTTGTTATCGCAGCTAGAAAAGCAGCATGATGATCATGCAAAACTACATAAGCAGCTGGCCTTGCTAGAGATGCGATTGAGACAAGCGGGCTTTAGCACTGATTTTTTGCACAACGAGTATCAGCATAAAGTGGCAGATAAGCTGTCTAAAGAGGAGTAATACATGTTAAAGATTGGGCAACTCGCTAAACTTGCTGATGTTACACCAGATACTATCCGTTATTATGAAAAACAGGGAATGATGCAACATGGTGAACGGACGGAAGGCGGTTATAGACTTTACACTGAACAAGATTTGCAGCGCTTGCGTTTTATCCGTTATGCAAAGCAGCTCGGGTTTACATTGGAAACTATCGCTGAATTACTGTCGATCCGTGTTGATCCGGCACATCATACTTGTCAGGAATCCAAGGCAATTGTCGATTCGCGGTTACATGATGTAGAAAGCAAGATTGCTGAGCTGAAAAAAATGCATGAGTCACTGAAACGTCTCAGTAATGCTTGTTGTGGTAGTTCACATGCGACGACTTATTGCTCTATTCTGGAAGCATTGGAGCAGGGAGCGGCGGAAGAATTAGTTTAAGGCTAAATTTTTAGATGGGGGTTTAACTCAGTTCAAACAAGCAGTATCATTTGTTGGTTTTTTAATCTATATCATCAGTGAGGCACTATTATGACGACATATCGCCATACCAAAGGAAAAATAAAAGATAATGCATTAGAAGCGCTACTCCATGATCCACTTTTTAGGCAGCGCATTGAGAAGAGTAGTAAAGGGAAAGGGAGTTATCAGCGTAAAGATAAACACGTAAAAGGCGGTAACTGGGAGGCCAGTGGTAAGCAGTCGATAGATTATTTACCACTGGCCTTCTGATTTAAGGGTAATAAAAACGCCATCGTTTGATGGCGTTAACGTACGAACGAATCGAAATTATTTTGATTGCTGTGCTTTCAGCAAATCACGAATCTCTGCTAATAGCTTCTCTTCAGTTGTTGGTGCTGGCGCTGCCGCAGGTTCTTCCGCTTTTTCACGGCGCATTTTATTCATAAGCTTAACTGCAGAGAATATTGCCAGGGCCACAATAACAAAATCAAAAATACTTTGAATGAAGGTACCGTAATTCATGACAACTGCGGGTATCGTCCCTTCGGCAGCACGTAATACGAAATGGAATTGCTTAAAATCGACGCCACCTAGTAATAAGCCCAATGGGGGCATGATGATATCGGCAACAAGTGAAGAAACAATCCTGCCAAATGCCGCACCAATAATTACACCGACAGCTAAGTCTACTACATTGCCACGCATGGCAAATTCACGAAACTCCTTCATAAAACTCATAACCCACACCCCATTTCAAAATGAATGACTTAATTTTAGCTAAATAAAACCCGGCACGAGCATAATTATAGGAAATTTTTCCCAATCTCCCATGGGATTAGTTTTAATTTATCAGTCAGCTTGGTTAGCTTAACTATTATTCATTACAAGAAGAATGGACTTGGTTGGAACAACCGTTCAACGTCGGGAACAAATTTCTTGTGAGTAATAAACATCACAACATGATCGCCCTGCTTAATGATGGAATTACCGTTAGCAATAATAACTTCATCACCGCGCACAATAGCCCCAATCGTCGTACCTGGTGGCAACTTGATATCTTCAACCATTCGACCGACAACTTTTGATGTGCTTTCATCACCATGGGCAATCGCTTCTATTGCCTCAGCAACACCACGTCTTAGCGAGGATACGCTGACGATATCCGCTTTACGAACATGACCTAATAGTGCAGAAATGGTGGCCTGTTGTGGTGAGATAACAATATCAATGACACTTCCCTGAACCAGATCGACATAAGCGCTACGTTGGATTAATACCATCGCCTTTTTTGCGCCCATACGTTTTGCCAGCATAGCTGACATGATATTAGCTTCATCATCATTGGTAATCGCGATAAAAACATCAACCTGCTCGATGTGCTCTTCTGCCAGTAATTCTTGATCTGAAGCATCACCATAAAAAACGATTGTGTCATGCAGCATTTCGGCTAATTCAGCAGCTCTCTGCTGGTCGCGTTCAATTAATTTTACGCTGTAATTTTTTTCTAATCGTAGGGCTAAGCCTGCACCCACATTCCCGCCACCAACAATCATAATGCGTTTGTAGGGTTTTTCTAAACGCTGTAACTCACTCATTACCGCGCGAATATGCTGTGAGGCTGCGACAAAGAAGACTTCATCACCCGCTTCAATGATAGTTGAGCCTTGGGGACGAATCGGACGATCTTGACGAAATATTGCGGCAACGCGGGTATCAATATGCGGCATATGTTCACGTAGGGATGACAATGCATTCCCTACGAGTGGCCCGCCATAATAGGCTTTAACTGCGGCAATACTGACTTTACCTTCAGCAAAATTGACCACCTGCAATGCGCCAGGATACTCGATTAATTTATAGATATAATCGGTAACCAGCTGCTCTGGTGATATTAGATGATCAATAGGAACGGCTTCCGGAAGAAATAATTTGTCGGCTTCACGGATATATTCAGCTGAACGAATACGAGCAATACGATTTGGCGTATTAAATAGTGAGTAGGCGATTTGGCAGGCCACCATATTGGTTTCGTCAGAATTCGTCACTGCAACCAACATGTCGGCATCTTCTGCCCCCGCTTCTCTTAACACGCGAGGGTGGGAACCATGCCCCTGGACTACACGTAGATCAAATTTATCTTGCAACTGGCGTAGACGGCCGGAGTCAACATCAACGACAGTGATATCATTGTTTTCACCCACCAGATTTTCCGCCAGGGTTCCACCAACTTGCCCCGCCCCGAGAATAATTATTTTCATAGCGCTCTCTGTTTCACACTGAAATTAGGTTTGAGGCATAGCAAAAGCCACGACTATTTTTCGATCAACTTAGCCTTTTGATTAACTTGGCATAAAAGAAACCGTCGCCATCCTCAGGGTGGGGCAGGTTCTGTTTACCGGGTGCTGCAGTCGTACCTGTTTCAACCAACTCGGCTTCAGAATGACGCTGCAAGAAAGCGGCAATCTGTTGCTGATTCTCTTCCGGCAATATAGAGCAGGTAGCATAAACCATTACGCCACCTTTTTTCAGTTTAGGCCAGATAGCTTCAATGATCTCAGATTGCAATTGAGCTAGTTCAGCAATGTCACTGTCTCGGCGTAACCACTTAATATCAGGGTGGCGGCGAATAACCCCGGTTGCTGAGCAAGGCGCATCTAACAAAATACGATCAAATTGTTGATCTCCGCACCATGCTTCTGGGGTTCTACCATCGCCAACACGCACGACAGCATGCAGTTGCAGGCGTTGCAAATTCTCTTTCACCCGGCTGAGGCGCTGCTCATCGATATCAACCGCCAATACATGGGCCTTTGGTGCTGCTTCCAGAATATGTGTTGTTTTGCCGCCGGGGGCTGCGCAGAGATCAAGGATCTGTTCGCCATTTTGTGGATCAAGCAGTTCAACACACCCCTGGGCTGATGCATCTTGCACGGTGACCCAGCCAAGTTCAAAACCAGGTAGCGCACTGACGGCACAGGGTGTGATAAGACGCAGTGCATCGGGATAAGCATCATGCGGGGCAGCATCTATATCGGCTTGTTTTAAGAGTTCGAGATATTCACTGCGTGAATGGTGTAGGCGATTAACACGTAACCACATTGGCGGTTTCTGGTTATTCGCATCCAAAATCTGCTGCCACTGATCGGGATAAGCCAGCTTAATCCGTGCCAATAACCAGCTTGGATGTAGATAGCGGCTATCATTATTTGCCGCACGCTCCAGTAGTTCAACTTGTTGGCGTTGGAATTGGCGCAATACACCGTTAATCAGCCCCTTTAATTGTGGGCGTTTTAGCGCAGTAGCACCTTCGACTGTCTCTGCCAGCGCGGCATGGGGGGGAATACGGGTGTAAATTAGCTGATACAGTCCAACCATAATCAGATAATGAAAGACGCGCTGCTTACCCGTCATCGGGCGAGCCATCAACTGCTGGATGCACCACTCTAATTGCGGCAAGACACGCAAAGTGCCAAAACACAACTCCTGCAGCAATGCGCGATCTTTATCAGAAATAGTGTTGTGTAGCCCAGGCAAAACGGTACTGAGCGATTGCCCCTGATCTAATACCTGGCTAATTGCTTTGGCAGCGATGCTGCGGAGATTATATGTGTTTTTCATAACCAAAAAAGCCGACAAACGTCAGCAAATAAAGGGAAAGAGGCCCGATGATGAAGTATCGGGCAATGAAATTTATACCCGTCATCTTTCAAGTTGCAGATGTGTCACCCGAATCATTTACTGGTGTAAGCTCATCGGGATTCTCTTGCTTGCCGCCTTCCTGCACCATGAAATCTATTGGGTATATGACTAAAGAGATCTTTTATGCTAACTGGTTACCGGGAGTGAACCACTCGCGACGTGAATTTAATAAGTCAGCAGCAGACATGGCTTTTTTCCCAGCAGGTTGCAGTTGAGTGATATTTAACACACCCTGGGCTGTCGCCACTTGGATACCATGCTTATCAGCATGAATGATGGTTCCAGGCTTGGTATTATCAACAGCCGGGAGTACCTCTGCTTGCCAGACTTTAACCGGCTGTTCATCAACGACAAAATAGCTAACTGGCCAAGGATTGAAAGCACGAATACAACGTTCTAACTGAGCCGCAGAAAGTGACCAATCCAATTTAGCCTCTTCTTTGCTGAGTTTTTCTGCATAAGTCACTTGTGCTTCATCTTGTACTTCTGGCTGTGCACGGCCTTCGGCCAATTGTTGCAATGTTATCAATAAGCCTTGAGGGCCTAATTGTGCCAATTTATCGTACAGTGTCGCACTAGTATCTTCCGGCTGAATATCACATTCAATCTTATGCAACATATCGCCAGTATCTAGCCCAACATCCATCTGCATGATGGTAACCCCAGTTTTTGCATCTCCAGCCCATACTGAACGTTGGATTGGTGCAGCGCCACGCCAGCGTGGCAGCAGGGAACCATGGACATTGATGCAGCCTAATCGCGGCATTGCCAATACAGAGGCTGGCAGAATCAGGCCATAAGCGACCACTACCATAATATCTGCATTAAGATCAGCAACTAAATGTTGGTTCTCTTCTGGCCGTAATGATTTTGGCTGAAAAACGGGGATACCCTGTTGTTCTGCCAATACTTTAACCGGGCTAGGGGTGAGTTTGTTACCTCGTCCCGCCGGGCGGTCTGGTTGAGTAAAAACACCAACAATCTGATGCTGGGAAGACAACAACGCGCCGAGATGGCGCGCTGCAAAATCAGGAGTTCCGGCAAAAATAATCCGCAAAGAGTCAGACACGTAGGTTTCCTGCATTAGAAAGGGTTAGTTGTCACGGGCATTCAACTTGGCCATTTTCTCCAGCTTTTGGCGGATACGCTGACGTTTCAGCGGTGACAAATAGTCCACAAATAGTTTTCCAACCAAATGATCCATCTCATGCTGGATACAAATTGCTAATAAATCATCAGTTTCCAGTTCGAAAGGTTTACCGTCACGATCCAGCGCTCTGATTTTTACCTTTTCGGCTCGAGGAACTAATGCACGTTGCTCAGGAATTGATAAACAACCCTCTTCGATGCCGGTTTCACCGCTTTTTTCCAACAGCTCTGGGTTAATTAGCACCAGACGTTGGTCACGGTTTTCCGAGACATCAATGACGATAATTTGCAGGTGAACATCCACTTGTGTTGCGGCAAGACCAATACCTTCCTCTGCGTACATCGTTTCGAACATGTCGTCCACAATGCGCTGGATTTCACCATTGACTTCTTTTACCGGCGCAGCAATTTTGCGCAGCCGCTCATCTGGGTAATGTAATACTTGTAATACTGACATAAATATCTAGATCTGCGTCCGAGTAGTGAATGATATTCAATCTCTATTCTAGACATTTCTCGCTCGGATTGACAGCATTGGCTACCAATTGAACAAATCGGTGCCAGCTTAGAAAGCAAGCCAGGGAGGCGATATGTTAGCAGCAGAATTATGGCTCAGGATGAGCAAGGTTAAGGGGTTTGGTGTAGCGAAGAGCGGGGGATTGGTCAGGCGGTTACTTGCCAGTGGTGATATTCACCCTGGGCGCTTAGCCGCTTATGGGCTGAGTCCGCAGCAATGTCAGCAGTTTTATCAGGTAGATCCCCACTATATTGAAGCCACATTAACCTGGTTGAATCACCCCTCTCATCACTTATTGACCTATGGTGAGCCAGGCTACCCACCCCGCTTAACCCATATTTCAGGCGCACCTTTGGTGCTGTTTGTTTCCGGCGAGCTGGATGTTCTCTATCGCCCACAGGTCGCCATGGTTGGGAGTCGCCATTTTAGCCATTATGGCGAACAGTGGGGCCGTCATTTTGCTTCAGAGCTGGCCCGAACCGGGTTAGTTATCACCAGCGGCCTCGCCATGGGGATAGATGGCATTTGTCATCAGGCGGCTTTGAGCGCGAAAGGTAAGACTATCGCGGTATTAGGCAGCGGATTAGAAAATATCTATCCACGGCGACATAGTCAGTTAGCCAAAGAGATCGAACACCAAGGCGGGGCTTTGGTCTCTGAGTTTTTGACGACCGCATTACCGATTGCCGCTCATTTCCCCAGAAGAAACCGCATCATTAGTGGATTAAGCTCGGCTGTGTTAGTTGTTGAGGCCACAATGAAAAGTGGCTCTTTAATTACTGCCCGCTATGCTATTGAACAAGGGAGAGATGTTTTTGCTTTACCGGGGCCATTAGGGAGTGAAACCAGCGAAGGTGTACATTGGCTGATCCAGCAAGGCGCCTATTTGGCAAGCTCGGTAGAAGGGGTCGCCGAGCAGCTAGGCGGTTCACTTCAATGGATATCATTACCTGAGAAAGCAATTATTTCTTCATCAGAGAGGCAAGTTGAATTGCCATTTGCTGATGTGTTGGCTAACGTAGGAGATGAGGTGACACCCGTTGATGTCGTCGCCGAACGTGCCGGCCAACCTGTACCAGAGATCGTAAGCAAATTGCTCGAACTGGAGTTAGCAGGGTGGATCGCAGCTGTACCCGGCGGCTATGTCCGATTAAGGAGGGCAGGCCATGTTCGACGTTTTAATTTACTTATTTGAAACTTATATGCATAACGAGTCGGAAATGCTTGTCGACCAAGATAAGATTACTGACGATCTTGCTGACGCAGGTTTCTATCGCGAGGATATCAACAACGCCCTGAACTGGTTGGAGGCTCTTGCTGACTTACAAGAAGGGCAGAAAGCACCTTATCTCTATGCCGCCGATCCGCAAGCATTACGTATTTATACTGTGGAAGAGTCTCAACGCCTGGATACCAGTTGTCGTGGTTTTATCCTATTTCTTGAACAAATTCAGGTACTACACTTTGATACCCGTGAAATGGTTATCGATCGTATTATGGCGTTAGATTCTAATGAGATCGATCTGGAAGATCTTAAGTGGGTTGTGCTGATGGTGTTGTTTAACATACCGGGTTATGAAATTGCCTATCAGCAGATGGAAGAGTTACTTTTTGAAGTCAATGAAGGTTATTTGCACTAGGTGGTAACATCATGGGCTAATAATTTTGATACAGAAGGCGTTATGACGAAAACAGTTACTGCCAAGGATAATGGGTCGTGTCCTGAATGTGGATCGGCTTTAGTCATTCGCAGTGGTGGCCATGGCCCATTCCTTGGTTGTTCGCATTATCCCGACTGCCAGTATATGCGCCCGCTAAAAGCGCAATCTGATGGCCATATTGTGAAAGTTCTGGATGGGCAACTTTGTCCAGAATGTGGTTCAGAAATGGTATTGCGGCAAGGGCGTTTTGGTATGTTTATTGGTTGCAGCCAATATCCACAATGTGACCATACTGAAGTGATTGATAAACCTGATGAGACGTCGATCGATTGCCCACAATGCGGTCAAGGAAAACTGTTGCAACGTAAGTCACGGTTTGGGAAGGTTTTCCATGCCTGTAACCGCTATCCAGATTGCCAATTTACCATTAACCAGCAGCCTATTGCCGGAAACTGTGGTTATTGCCACTATCCATTATTGATGGAAAAGAGAACAGCACAAGGCGTCAAACGTTTTTGCGCCAGCAAGTTATGTGGGAAGGTCGTGGCAAGTGAGTGATAACAGAGTAAGCATGAAAGAGAAGAGTGACGTTTTGGCCGATGTGCTGCGGGCACTGCAGCAAGAGGAGGTTATTGCCTATCCGACAGAAGCTGTTTTTGGTTTAGGCTGTGACCCTGATAGCGAAAAGGCCGTGAATGCGCTATTAGCCTTAAAACAGCGACCATGGCAGAAAGGTTTGATCCTGATTGCAGCCAATTATGAACAATTAAAACCTTATATTGACGACTCGACGTTAAGTGACTTACAACGAGAGACTATTTTTTCCTGTTGGCCAGGGGCGGTAACCTGGGTGATTCCAGCTCGAGCTGAAACACCACGTTGGCTAACGGGTAGCTTTGATTCACTGGCCGTGAGAGTAAGTGACCACCCACTTGTACAACAGCTTTGCTTGCAATATGGCAAACCACTGGTTTCAACCAGCGCCAATTTAAGTGGTCGTGAACCTTGCCGTACAGATGAAGAAGTGAGAATACAGTTTGGCCCTTCACTGCCGGTGCTCTTTGGCAAGGTTGGTGGCCGCTTAAACCCATCTGAAATCAGAGACGCCATAACCGGTAAGCAATTTCGTCAAGGGTAGGAAATAGCATGGATCAGAAGTTCGCAGTATTTGGTAATCCAATTGGGCACAGTAAATCGCCGAGGATCCATGCGCTTTTTGCTGAGCAAACAGGTATAGAGCATCAATACGGTAAGGTACTTGCACCTAATGAAACATTTGAGGAGGTATTATCGTCCTTTTTTGCGCGTGGTGCAGTGGGTGCGAATATCACCACGCCGTTTAAAGAACGCGCGCATGCAAAATGTGATGAACTGACAGATCGTGCGTCATTGGCAGGGGCGGTTAATACGATCAAGCAATTAAAAGATGGCCGCTTATTAGGTGACAATACCGACGGCATTGGTTTGCTCAGTGACCTTCAACGGCTGCACCTGATCCAAGAAACCGACACTATCCTGCTTGTGGGCGCGGGCGGGGCGGCCCGTGGTGTTATCCTCCCTTTACTCTCATACGGGTGCAAGGTGGTTATTACTAATCGCACTTATGCGCGTGCGCAGCAGCTTGCTGAAGTATTCCACCATTTGGGTGATATTGATGTTACCGAAATGCAGACCCTGAATGGGCAGCGCTTTGATTTAATCATAAATGCCACCGCCTCAGGTATTCATGGTGAGGTTCCAAACTTACCTACGAATATCATCGGCCCGCAAACGCGCTGCTATGATATGTTTTATCAAGCTGAGGATACCCCATTCTTAGTCTGGAGTAAGAGGTTAGGCGTGACAAACTATGCCGATGGTCTGGGTATGCTGGTGGGGCAAGCGGCACATGCTTTCCAACTCTGGCACGGTGTGATGCCAGAAATTGCACCGGTCTTAAATCAGTTGCGTGATGAGTTAGGTAAATAAGAAGAGCACAGAATAATGCAGGAAAGATAATGACCTATTTCCTGCATCTACTATTGCTACTTATTTAGTTTCGGCCAGATAGTCATCTTTCCAGCGTACGTAGTTACTGGCAGAGTAGAGCAGACCTTCATATTCCGCCGGTGTTAACGGACGGACTTGTTTAGCCGGGCTGCCCATATAGAGGTAACCACTAACTAATCGTTTCCCCGGGGCAACCAGGCTACCGGCTCCAATCATCACATCATCTTCTATTACTGCCCCATCTAACAGGATCGATCCCATTCCAACGAGTACTCGGTTGCCGATAGTACAACCGTGAAGCATAGCTTTGTGGCCAACCGTCACGTCCTCGCCAATAATCAGCGGGTTCCCTTCAGGATTATGTTCAGACTTATGGGTTACATGTAACACACTACCGTCTTGGATATTTGAACGTGCGCCAATGACGACTTGATTGACATCACCCCGAATCGCGACCAACGGCCAGACACTGACATCATCGCCCAGAATAACATTGCCAATGATCACGCTAGATCTATCGACCATGACGCGATCACCTAGCGTTGGTAAATAATGTAGGTAGGGGCGAATAGCATCGGACATAACAATAACCTCTTTTATAAGATCTCATTTTACTGGCAATACTAGCCTTTGTTGCTGGAATTACAACCAATCGAAGAGGGTGACCTCAGTGAAAGCACAATAGATCGACCAAGATCTGCACGTAAGGAGTGAAAAGTATTCAAACAGTAAAAAAAGGCGAAAAAAGAGTTGTGCAAAAAACTCGACTCCCTATAATGCGCATCCATCGAGACGGCACACAACGAATCAAGTAGTTAAGTGACCGGCAAAGAGAACAGAGAAATTCAACGAAATAAGTAGTTGACTCTGAGTGAGGAAAGCGTAATATGCGCACCTCGAGTTACTGACCGGAAGGTTGCTAACTCACTGCTCTTTAACAATTTATCAGACAATCTGTGTGGGCACTCGCAAGACGATATCGAAGCCTGTTTCGGCAGGCAGAAGCAATATCAAAGTCTTGAAGAGTGACCAAAGCAGTACACATTTGAACTTCGGTTCGAATGCATATTTGCAGAAAGTAATCTTTGAGCATCGCTGCTTTCATTAGCAGCAAATCAAACAAATCTTAAATTGAAGAGTTTGATCATGGCTCAGATTGAACGCTGGCGGCAGGCCTAACACATGCAAGTCGAGCGGCAGCGGGAAGTAGTTTACTACTTTGCCGGCGAGCGGCGGACGGGTGAGTAATGTCTGGGGATCTGCCTGATGGAGGGGGATAACTACTGGAAACGGTAGCTAATACCGCATGACCTCGTAAGAGCAAAGTGGGGGACCTTCGGGCCTCACGCCATCGGATGAACCCAGATGGGATTAGCTAGTAGGTGGGGTAATGGCTCACCTAGGCGACGATCCCTAGCTGGTCTGAGAGGATGACCAGCCACACTGGAACTGAGACACGGTCCAGACTCCTACGGGAGGCAGCAGTGGGGAATATTGCACAATGGGCGCAAGCCTGATGCAGCCATGCCGCGTGTGTGAAGAAGGCCTTCGGGTTGTAAAGCACTTTCAGCGAGGAGGAAGGCAGTCGTGTTAATAGCACGATTGATTGACGTTACTCGCAGAAGAAGCACCGGCTAACTCCGTGCCAGCAGCCGCGGTAATACGGAGGGTGCAAGCGTTAATCGGAATTACTGGGCGTAAAGCGCACGCAGGCGGTTTGTTAAGTCAGATGTGAAATCCCCGCGCTTAACGTGGGAACTGCATTTGAAACTGGCAAGCTAGAGTCTTGTAGAGGGGGGTAGAATTCCAGGTGTAGCGGTGAAATGCGTAGAGATCTGGAGGAATACCGGTGGCGAAGGCGGCCCCCTGGACAAAGACTGACGCTCAGGTGCGAAAGCGTGGGGAGCAAACAGGATTAGATACCCTGGTAGTCCACGCTGTAAACGATGTCGACTTGGAGGTTGTGCCCTTGAGGCGTGGCTTCCGGAGCTAACGCGTTAAGTCGACCGCCTGGGGAGTACGGCCGCAAGGTTAAAACTCAAATGAATTGACGGGGGCCCGCACAAGCGGTGGAGCATGTGGTTTAATTCGATGCAACGCGAAGAACCTTACCTACTCTTGACATCCACAGAACTTAGCAGAGATGCTTCGGTGCCTTCGGGAACTGTGAGACAGGTGCTGCATGGCTGTCGTCAGCTCGTGTTGTGAAATGTTGGGTTAAGTCCCGCAACGAGCGCAACCCTTATCCTTTGTTGCCAGCACGTAATGGTGGGAACTCAAGGGAGACTGCCGGTGACAAACCGGAGGAAGGTGGGGATGACGTCAAGTCATCATGGCCCTTACGAGTAGGGCTACACACGTGCTACAATGGCAGATACAAAGTGAAGCGAACTCGCGAGAGCAAGCGGACCACATAAAGTCTGTCGTAGTCCGGATTGGAGTCTGCAACTCGACTCCATGAAGTCGGAATCGCTAGTAATCGTAGATCAGAATGCTACGGTGAATACGTTCCCGGGCCTTGTACACACCGCCCGTCACACCATGGGAGTGGGTTGCAAAAGAAGTAGGTAGCTTAACCTTCGGGAGGGCGCTTACCACTTTGTGATTCATGACTGGGGTGAAGTCGTAACAAGGTAACCGTAGGGGAACCTGCGGTTGGATCACCTCCTTACCTCACGATACGCATTGCGCAGTGTCCACACAGATTGTCTGATAGAAAGTAACGAGCAAATAAGGCCGGGCTGAGAGATTAGCCGGGCTTTAGTACCTTGTTGGGTCTGTAGCTCAGGTGGTTAGAGCGCACCCCTGATAAGGGTGAGGTCGGTGGTTCAAGTCCACTCAGACCCACCAACTCACCATTCCCTGTTGAGTTGCAGCAATAAGGTGATTTGCTTTTTATATGGGGCTATAGCTCAGCTGGGAGAGCGCCTGCCTTGCACGCAGGAGGTCAGCGGTTCGATCCCGCTTAGCTCCACCATATAAAAAACTATTTCAAAACGTACTGCGGTCGCAAGACACAGTGTGTTGTGAAATATTGCTCTTTAACAATCTGGAACAAGCTGAAAATTGAAACAATACAGCTGAAACTTATCTCTCCGTAGATGTACTGAGATAAGGAGTAGCCTGTATTAGAGTCTCTCAAATAATCGCAACGCAAGGGTCTGCAAAGACACCTTCGGGTTGTGAGGTTAAGCGACTAAGCGTACACGGTGGATGCCTAGGCAGTCAGAGGCGATGAAGGGCGTGCTAATCTGCGAAAAGCGTCGGTAAGCTGATATGAAGCGTTACAACCGACGATACCCGAATGGGGAAACCCAGTGCAATTCGTTGCACTATTGCATGGTGAATACATAGCCATGCAAGGCGAACCGGGGGAACTGAAACATCTAAGTACCCCGAGGAAAAGAAATCAACCGAGATTCCCCCAGTAGCGGCGAGCGAACGGGGAAGAGCCCAGAGTCTGAATCAGTTTATGTGTTAGTGGAAGCGTCTGGAAAGTCGCACGGTACAGGGTGATAGTCCCGTACACAAAAATGCATATTCTGTGAACTCGATGAGTAGGGCGGGACACGTGACATCCTGTCTGAATATGGGGGGACCATCCTCCAAGGCTAAATACTCCTGACTGACCGATAGTGAACCAGTACCGTGAGGGAAAGGCGAAAAGAACCCCGGCGAGGGGAGTGAAATAGAACCTGAAACCGTGTACGTACAAGCAGTGGGAGCACCTTCGTGGTGTGACTGCGTACCTTTTGTATAATGGGTCAGCGACTTATATTTTGTAGCAAGGTTAACCGAATAGGGGAGCCGTAGGGAAACCGAGTCTTAACTGGGCGTCTAGTTGCAAGGTATAGACCCGAAACCCGGTGATCTAGCCATGGGCAGGTTGAAGGTTGGGTAACACTAACTGGAGGACCGAACCGACTAATGTTGAAAAATTAGCGGATGACTTGTGGCTGGGGGTGAAAGGCCAATCAAACCGGGAGATAGCTGGTTCTCCCCGAAAGCTATTTAGGTAGCGCCTCGTGAACTCATCTTCGGGGGTAGAGCACTGTTTCGGCTAGGGGGTCATCCCGACTTACCAAACCGATGCAAACTCCGAATACCGAAGAATGTTATCACGGGAGACACACGGCGGGTGCTAACGTCCGTCGTGAAGAGGGAAACAACCCAGACCGCCAGCTAAGGTCCCAAAGTCATGGTTAAGTGGGAAACGATGTGGGAAGGCACAGACAGCCAGGATGTTGGCTTAGAAGCAGCCATCATTTAAAGAAAGCGTAATAGCTCACTGGTCGAGTCGGCCTGCGCGGAAGATGTAACGGGGCTAAACCATGCACCGAAGCTGCGGCAGCGACACTTAGGTGTTGTTGGGTAGGGGAGCGTTCTGTAAGCCGTTGAAGGTGACCTGTGAGGGTTGCTGGAGGTATCAGAAGTGCGAATGCTGACATAAGTAACGATAATGCGGGTGAAAAACCCGCACGCCGGAAGACCAAGGGTTCCTGTCCAACGTTAATCGGGGCAGGGTGAGTCGACCCCTAAGGCGAGGCTGAAAAGCGTAGTCGATGGGAAACAGGTTAATATTCCTGTACTTGGTGTTACTGCGAAGGGGGGACGGAGAAGGCTAGGCTATCCGGGCGACGGTTGTCCCGGTTTAAGCATGTAGGCGGAGTGACCAGGTAAATCCGGTTGCTTATCAACGCTGAGGTGTGATGACGAGCCACTACGGTGGTGAAGTAGTTGATGCCAAGCTTCCAGGAAAAGCCTCTAAGCATCAGGTAACATTAAATCGTACCCCAAACCGACACAGGTGGTCAGGTAGAGAATACTCAGGCGCTTGAGAGAACTCGGGTGAAGGAACTAGGCAAAATGGTGCCGTAACTTCGGGAGAAGGCACGCTGGCGGTAGGTGAAGAGACTTGCTCTCGGAGCTGAAGCCAGTCGCAGATACCAGCTGGCTGCAACTGTTTAATAAAAACACAGCACTGTGCAAACACGAAAGTGGACGTATACGGTGTGACGCCTGCCCGGTGCTGGAAGGTTAATTGATGGGGTCAGCCGCAAGGCGAAGCTCTTGATCGAAGCCCCAGTAAACGGCGGCCGTAACTATAACGGTCCTAAGGTAGCGAAATTCCTTGTCGGGTAAGTTCCGACCTGCACGAATGGCGTAATGATGGCCAGGCTGTCTCCACCCGAGACTCAGTGAAATTGAACTCGCTGTGAAGATGCAGTGTACCCGCGGCAAGACGGAAAGACCCCGTGAACCTTTACTATAGCTTGACACTGAACATTGAGCCTTGATGTGTAGGATAGGTGGGAGGCATTGAAGTGTGGACGCCAGTCTGCATGGAGCCAACCTTGAAATACCACCCTTTAATGTTTGATGTTCTAACTCGGCCCCGTAATCCGGGGTGAGGACAGTGTCTGGTGGGTAGTTTGACTGGGGCGGTCTCCTCCCAAAGAGTAACGGAGGAGCACGAAGGTTAGCTAATCACGGTCGGACATCGTGAGGTTAGTGCAAAGGCATAAGCTAGCTTGACTGCGAGAGTGACGGCTCGAGCAGGTACGAAAGTAGGTCTTAGTGATCCGGTGGTTCTGAATGGAAGGGCCATCGCTCAACGGATAAAAGGTACTCCGGGGATAACAGGCTGATACCGCCCAAGAGTTCATATCGACGGCGGTGTTTGGCACCTCGATGTCGGCTCATCACATCCTGGGGCTGAAGTAGGTCCCAAGGGTATGGCTGTTCGCCATTTAAAGTGGTACGCGAGCTGGGTTTAGAACGTCGTGAGACAGTTCGGTCCCTATCTGCCGTGGGCGTTGGAAGATTGAGAGGGGCTGCTCCTAGTACGAGAGGACCGGAGTGGACGAATCACTGGTGTTCGGGTTGTCATGCCAATGGCATTGCCCGGTAGCTAAATTCGGAAGAGATAACCGCTGAAAGCATCTAAGCGGGAAACTTGCCTCGAGATGAGTCTTCCCTGGGGCTTTAAGCCCCCTGAAGGAACGTTAAAGACTATGACGTTGATAGGCTGGGTGTGTAAGTGCAGCGATGCATTGAGCTAACCAGTACTAATGATCCGTGAGGCTTAACCTTACAACACCAAAGGTGTTTTGGTGGTTTGAGAGAGAGAGATTTTCAGCGAAGTTCCGAGATTGGGCTGACTGGCTGCACGATATATTATTGTGAAGCGGGTGAGTTAAAACAGAATTTGCCTGGCGGCCATAGCGCGGTGGTCCCACCTGATCCCATGCCGAACTCAGAAGTGAAACGCCGTAGCGCCGATGGTAGTGTGGGGTCTCCCCATGCGAGAGTAGGACACTGCCAGGCATCAAATCAAGCCGAAACCCCATGCCAAAAGCGTGGGGTTTTTGCTTTTCTGCTATCCAAAAAATAGAAACCACTAGCAGCTATGGTGAGCAGTATCGTGGCTGTAAATGCAGACTGCTGACAAATTCCGTGACCTGCTCGCCATTGATTACGACACCCAACGAGTAGAGAGGGAGTTTTTTATATCTTCACTTAAAACAAAATACAATATGCGCATTATGATCGGTTAGACTAGCACCAGAGCTAGTTAGAATGAGTATCTAAGTAATGTCGAATCAAGGTTCCCCGCTAAAACATCTCAATACTTTCGCGCTACCAGCCTATGCGAACAGCGTAATCAGTGCCAATTCGACTGAGGAATTGATCAGCGCATGGCGTGAATCACTCTCTAAGCATCAACCGGTACTTTTGCTTGGTGAAGGTAGTAATGTTCTATTTATCGAAAATTATTCAGGGACAGTATTACTTAATCGTATTAAAGGTATCACTTCCACTGAAGATGATGCCGCTTGGCATCTGCATGTTGGAGCAGGGGAGAACTGGCATCAATTGGTCTGCTATTCATTGCAAAACAACATGCCAGGCTTAGAGAACTTAGCGTTAATTCCCGGCTGCGTTGGTTCTGCACCGATTCAAAATATCGGAGCCTATGGTGTTGAACTGCAAAAAGTATGCGAATACGTTGATTTACTTGATATGAATAAAGGTACTGTTTTGCGCCTTTCAGCTCAAGAGTGTCAATTTGGCTATCGTGATAGCATATTTAAGCATCAGTATGGAGATGGGTTTGCCATCGTCGCTGTGGGTATCAGATTAATAAAATCATGGACACCGACACTGGGCTATGGTGATTTAACGCGTATGGATCCATTGAGTGTTACCGCGCAAGAGATCTTCAACTCTGTCTGTGCAATGCGCCGTAGCAAACTACCCGATCCCACCGTGGCCGGTAATGCAGGTAGCTTTTTCAAAAATCCGGTAGTGGATGCTGCTGTCGCCGAAGATATTGTAAAAAATTACCCTACTGCACCTCATTACCGACAACCCGATGGTTCGGTAAAGTTGGCCGCCGGTTGGCTTATCGACCAATGCGGGCTTAAAGGACACCAGATCGGTGGGGCGGCAGTACATCAACAGCAAGCACTGGTTCTGATTAACCTTGCAGAGGCAACAAGTCAGGATGTATTAGGCCTTGCCAGTTATATCCGTCAGCAAGTTGCCAAGAAATTTTCAATCTGGTTAGAACCAGAAGTGCGCTTTATCGCAAGTAATGGTGAGGTTAATGCTGTGGAGCGTTTGTCGTGAAAGATTATAAAATCCCTTTACGGTTAATCGGCATATTAGCGGATGGTGCTTTTCACTCCGGCGAGCAGTTGGGCGCAACATTTGGCATGAGTCGTGCCGCAATTAATAAGCATATACAAACTATCAGAGAGTGGGGATTAGATGTTTTTACGGTTCCCGGTAAAGGTTATAGTCTACCTGCGCCTACCCAATTGTTGGATGAACAAAAAATATTAAGTCACTTGCCTACAGGGCAGGTGGCTGTATTACCCGTTGTTGACTCGACTAACCAATATCTACTGGATCGTATAGCAGAACTTAAATCTGGCGATGCCTGTGTGGCTGAATATCAACACGCTGGGCGCGGCAGACGTGGGCGTCAGTGGGTATCGCCTTTTGGTGCCAATCTTTATCTCTCCATGTTCTGGCGTCTGGAACAAGGCCCCGCTGCGGCAATGGGGCTAAGCTTGGTTGTTGGGATAGTCATGGCTGAGGTGCTACATAAATTGGGCGCTGAAAATGTCCGAGTTAAGTGGCCGAATGACCTGTATTTAAATGATAAAAAATTAGCGGGTATATTAGTCGAGCTGACGGGGAAAACGGGTGATGCTGCTCAGTTGGTAATTGGTGCTGGTATCAATCTGACAATGCGTGAATCGACAATCAATGTTATTAATCAAGAGTGGATTAACTTGCAAGAAGCGGGTGTTATTATCGACCGCAATAAGCTAACGGCTGAGTTATTATCCGAATTACGACTGGCAGTGGTTAAATTTGAAAATGAAGGGTTGTCGGCCTTTATTTCTCGCTGGCGGCAAATGGATAATTACCTTGATCGTCCCGTAAAGTTGATTATTGGAAATCAAGAGATATATGGGATAGCTCGAGGTATCGATCAGCAAGGTGCATTATTACTTGAGCAGAACGGTGATATAAAACCTTATATTGGCGGCGAGATATCTCTTCGTGGTGCCTAATAAATAATTAGCGGGCAGTGATGACTACCCGCAATTTTCTATTTTCTTAAGCGCACACTTTCAACGGCATGATTGGCACTCTTCGTCATAATTAGGCTTGCCCGCTCACGGGTGGGTAATATATTTTGCTTTAAATTCAATCCATTAATTTCAGTCCATAACTGCGTTGCGATCTTGACTGCCTCGGTCTCAGGCAGTTTTGCATAATTATGGAAGTAAGAGTTAGGATTAGAAAATGCGCCCTGTCGGAATTTAAGGAACCGATTAATATACCAACTTTGAAGTAAATCCTCAGGTGCATCAACATATATAGAGAAATCTACAAAGTCAGAGACAAATACATGATGGGGATCGTGAGGGTAATCCATACCACTTTGGAGTACATTCAATCCTTCTAATATCAGGATGTCGGGTTGCTTAATAATCTTATTACCATCGGGCACGATATCATATATTAGATGAGAGTAAACAGGTGCGGTGACATGGTCAGCGCCTGATTTTACTTCAGAAACGAATTTCACCAAATTATGCATATCATAGGATTGCGGGAATCCTTTTTTCTTCATCAGACCGCGCTCATTAAGCACCTTATTCGGATAAAGAAAACCGTCTGTAGTAATCAGCTCTACACTACGATGCTCCGGCCAGCGGCTTAGCAAGGCCTGCAATAAACGGGCTGTGGTACTTTTACCGACAGCAACACTGCCCGCAATACCAATAACATAAGGAATACGCTGGCCATCGGTTCCAAGGAATTGCTCCAGAACAGCCTGGCGACGTAGGTTAGAACTGATATAAAAATTAAGCAGGCGCGAGAGTGGTAGATAAATCTGTGCCACTTCATCTAATGAAAGATCTTCGTTAATCCCTTTGAGCTTAACGATCTCTTCTTCTGTTAGTGTCAATGGTACTGAGTCGCGCAGAGCTGCCCACTGAGTACGATCGAACTGTAGATAAGGCGTCGCTAAAGATTGATCTCTTTTTGTCATAAGCCAAATTCTGCCTGTTAACGCAGGTGGACAAGGCGCTGGACGCCAACTCCAGATAAGAAACAAGCTGCATATTATAGGCAGCTTGCTCTTTGGCGTAGACATTTTTGTACTTCGCGAGTGATTTCTTTGAAGTGTGTTGCTATTCCAGTCAATTATTAATAAGTACAGTAAGGCCTAGTCTTTTTACTGTCGGGACTACCGTGGCTAAATAGCTACGGCTGTATGTGATTGATTAACAGTAAATAAACGCTTAAAGTAAATTGCTGTCGGATGATAATCACCATCCGGTGTACAGGCATAATCAGGAATTTCACCCATGCAGAAATAGCCCTGTGCACGGTAAAATGATTCGGCAGGAGAACCCGCTTGGGTATCGAGATAGAGCAATCCACGGCGCAGTTGAACGGCAACTTTCTCCATTTCAAGAATCAATTTATGTCCAATACCAGCACGGCGACTACGACTGTGTACTAATAATTTCTGTACTTCAGCCCGATTTAAGCCATTCGGTTTTTGGCAGAGATCTAGTTGTATCGTTCCGGTAATTCCCGTTTCATCGCGAGCAATCCACAATAATAGTGATCCTTTCGCCATCGCGGGGCGGAGGCTACTAAAATAGTTCTCGGCTTCTTCCTGCGAAAGGGAGCGCGTGTTATAGCCAATAGAGGCACCATGAGAGACCGCATCCATCAATAATCTTGCCAGCTCGCTGTGGTAGACCGGCAATGTAGCCGCATTAAGTAACACTATCTTCATGATAAAACTCCTCAAAAACCTTAACCGCGTAGATATTTATGTGTAAGCAATAAACAAGCCAAATAATATGGCGGCGCAACTACCCTCAATGGAGCAGAAAGTTTTTAGCAGAATCAGCACTGTAGTGGGGCGAATTGCCCTATTTTGGGGCGGTGGCTAAAATTATATGCAGTCAGCGATGATAAGATTATTGAAATGGGGGCTGGTTTTTTTGGTGGATTTTCAGTTGCACAGTCGATTATTATAGTCGACATTCTGAATGCAAATTAAGCTAATCACGGTTAATAATACTACGCTCAGCTGAAAAATGGCCGTTTTGTGAGCAAAAAGGTGACTAATGCAATTTTTTTGTTGCATCATAAGCCAGCTCTACCTAGAATGCGCAGCACTTGATGCCGGCATAGCTCAGTTGGTAGAGCAACTGACTTGTAATCAGTAGGTCCCGAGTTCGACTCTTGGTGCCGGCACCATTCAAGTAGTTACAATTAGGTGGGGTTCCCGAGCGGCCAAAGGGAGCAGACTGTAAATCTGCCGTCATCGACTTCGAAGGTTCGAATCCTTCCCCCACCACCATATTTAACCTTGAGTTTCAAGCTGACTTCCCATTGAGAATTCAGATGAGCACTCAAGGGGAAGGTGAAAACCTTCGATAAGGTTCGAGCCGAGCGTAGCGAGACAGCGACGCAACGCGGCGACCCGAAGGGTGAGGAACGAAGTGACGAATAATCCTTCCCCCACCACCATATTTAACCTTGAGTCTCAGGGTGATTCAGAAGATCGAACCCCAATACACACTCAAGGCGAGAGCAACGCTCTCGATGAAGAGTGAAGTGGCCAAGCCCTTCCTTTCAAGTTTCTGCAGATTAAGTCAGGTAGCCGAGTTCTAAGATGCGGGCATCGTATAATGGCTATTACCTCAGCCTTCCAAGCTGATGATGTGGGTTCGATTCCCACTGCCCGCTCCAAGATGCGCTGATATGGCTCAGTTGGTAGAGCGCACCCTTGGTAAGGGTGAGGTCGGCAGTTCGAATCTGCCTATCAGCACCACTTCTAATTCTCTCGTCCCCCTGATTTTTCTTTCTGTGTTATGGATTCATCAAGCATGCGCTTGGTTGATGTGGTGAAACCACCGATTCCGTGTCTTAGAGGGACAATCGATGTCTAAAGAAAAGTTTGAACGTACAAAACCGCACGTTAATGTGGGTACTATCGGCCACGTTGACCATGGTAAAACTACCCTAACTGCTGCAATTACTACCGTATTGGCTAAAACCTACGGCGGTAGTGCTCGTGCATTCGACCAGATCGACAACGCTCCGGAAGAGAAGGCCCGTGGTATCACCATCAACACTTCACATGTTGAGTATGACACCCCGGCGCGCCACTATGCGCATGTTGACTGCCCAGGGCATGCTGACTACGTTAAAAACATGATAACCGGCGCTGCGCAGATGGATGGCGCTATTTTGGTTGTTGCTGCAACCGATGGCCCAATGCCACAGACGCGTGAGCATATCCTATTGGGTCGCCAGGTTGGCGTGCCTTACATTATCGTCTTTCTGAACAAATGTGACATGGTTGACGATGAAGAGTTGCTGGAATTGGTTGAAATGGAAGTGCGTGAGCTTCTGTCTCAATACGATTTCCCTGGCGATGACACTCCGGTTATTCGTGGCTCCGCGCTGAAAGCGCTGGAAGGCGTGCCAGAGTGGGAGGCCAAAATCATTGAGCTGGCCGAAGCACTGGATAGCTACATCCCACAACCAGAGCGTGCAATTGATCGTCCGTTCCTGCTGCCAATTGAAGATGTGTTCTCTATCTCTGGCCGCGGTACTGTGGTGACGGGGCGTGTCGAGCGCGGTATTGTCAAAGTCGGTGAAGAGGTCGAGATTGTAGGTATCATCGATACCATCAGAACGACTTGTACCGGCGTTGAAATGTTCCGCAAGCTGCTGGACGAAGGTCGTGCTGGCGAGAACGTAGGTGTTCTGCTGCGTGGTACTAAACGTGATGATGTGCAGCGCGGTCAGGTACTGGCTAAACCAGGGTCGATCAAGCCACACACCAAATTTGAATCAGAAGTTTATATTCTGAGTAAAGATGAGGGTGGCCGCCATACGCCATTCTTCAAAGGGTACCGTCCTCAGTTCTACTTCCGTACAACTGACGTAACCGGTACTATAGAGCTACCCGAAGGCGTTGAGATGGTGATGCCTGGTGATAACATTCAAATGGTTGTTAACCTGATAGCTCCTATCGCAATGGATGACGGTTTGCGTTTCGCCATTCGTGAAGGCGGTCGCACTGTTGGTGCGGGCGTTGTTGCAAAAGTCATTGAATAAGATTTGACGCGACATGCGATAAAAGGGCATCATTTGATGCCCTTTTTCTACGTTGTCATACTAGAACCTATCTCATCAGTAGTTTTTTATCATAATTACCGGTGAGATGGGCTCTGGAAGTACGGCGAATAGTGCTGAATGGTGCCGATTAGAGAGTCTCTAGAGCATCCTTCGGCTTGGTTTGCTTTGCGATGCGAAGCAAAGTTGTTTGTTCTGAATCATAGTGACAGGTTGGTTTATGAGTGCGAATACCGAGGCTCCAGGGAGCGGACGCGGCCTGGAAACGGCTAAATGGCTAATCGTTGCTGTATTGTTAGTTGCAGCTATTGTTGGCAATTATTATTACCGTGATTTCAGCTTGCCGCTGCGCGCGTTGGCAGTTGTAGTAATTATCGCTGTTGCCGGTGCTGTTGCGCTGATGACGGCAAAAGGTAAAGCCACTGTAGCGTTTGCTCGTGAAGCACGCACGGAAGTGCGTAAAGTGATTTGGCCTACCCGTCAGGAAACTCTGCACACAACGTTAATCGTTGCTGCGGTAACTGCTGTAATGTCACTGATTCTATGGGGGCTAGATGGTATCCTGGTCCGCTTGGTATCATTTATTACTGGCCTGAGGTTCTAAGATGTCTGAAGCACCAAAAAAGCGTTGGTACGTCGTTCAGGCGTTTTCCGGTTTTGAAGGCCGTGTAGCTCAATCGCTACGCGAGCACATCAAGTTACATGACATGGAAGAGCTGTTTGGCGAAGTCATGGTTCCAACGGAAGAAGTCGTCGAGATTCGCGGTGGTCAACGCCGTAAAAGTGAACGCAAATTCTTCCCAGGTTACGTCCTGGTCCAGATGGTGATGAACGATGCCAGCTGGCACTTAGTGCGTAGTGTGCCACGTGTTATGGGCTTTATCGGTGGTACATCCGATCGCCCAGCACCAATCAGTGATAAGGAAGTTGATGCGATTATGAATCGCCTTCAGCAAGTGGGTGATAAGCCACGTCCTAAAACACTGTTTGAACCAGGTGAACTGGTACGTGTTAGCGATGGTCCATTTGCCGACTTCAATGGTGTCGTTGAAGAAGTGGATTACGAAAAGAGCCGCTTGAAAGTATCTGTTTCCATCTTTGGTCGTGCAACACCGGTCGAACTGGACTTCAGTCAGGTAGAAAAAGCCTGATTCATTTTTCGACAATGGTTGAAATTTGAGTCTTGTCTTAGGCGCGAAATTACAATATAATTTCGCGCCTTTTGTTTTTAGATGTTTTGCTTTTGTCATCCGTGGCAAACCCTAAGCGAGACAAAACACGGGGAGCCTCAAACGAGGCGATATTACCCAAATCGAGGAAATCGTAAATGGCTAAGAAAGTACAAGCCTATGTCAAGCTGCAAGTTGCAGCTGGTATGGCGAACCCAAGTCCACCAGTTGGTCCAGCTTTGGGTCAGCAAGGTGTTAACATCATGGAATTCTGTAAAGCGTTCAATGCTAAGACTGAAAGCATCGAAAAAGGCCTGCCGATCCCTGTTGTTATTACTGTTTATTCTGATCGCTCTTTCACTTTCGTTACTAAAACCCCGCCAGCAGCAGTTCTGCTGAAAAAAGCGGCAGGTATTAAGTCTGGTTCCGGCAAGCCGAACAAAGACAAAGTAGGGACCGTGACCAGTGCTCAGGTTCGTGAAATCGCAGAAACCAAAGCTGCGGATATGACTGGTGCTTCAATTGACGACATGATGCGTTCAATTGAAGGTACTGCTCGTTCCATGGGCCTGGTAGTGGAGGGTTAATAAATGGCTAAGCTGACCAAGCGCATGCGCGTGATCCGTGACAAAGTTGATGTTACTAAGCAATACGATATCAACGAAGCTGTTGCCCTGCTGAAAGAGCTGGCTACTGCTAAATTCGTAGAAAGCGTGGACGTTGCCGTTAACCTCGGTATCGATGCACGTAAATCTGACCAGAACGTTCGTGGTGCAACTGTGTTGCCACATGGTACTGGCCGTTCAGTACGCGTTGCTGTTTTCGCTCAGGGTGCAAACGCTGAAGCTGCGAAAGAAGCAGGCGCTGAATTGGTAGGTATGGAAGATCTGGCTGACCAGATCAAGAAAGGCGAAATGAACTTCGACGTTGTTATTGCTTCCCCGGATGCAATGCGCGTTGTTGGTCAATTAGGCCAGATCTTGGGTCCACGTGGCCTGATGCCTAACCCTAAAGTGGGTACTGTTACTCCTAACGTTGCTGAAGCAGTTAAGAATGCTAAAGCGGGTCAGGTTCGTTATCGCAACGACAAAAACGGTATTATCCACACAACAATTGGTAAAGTTGATTTCGACTCAGAGAAGTTGAGAGAAAACTTAGAGTCACTGATTGTTGCGCTGAAGCGTGCTAAACCAGCTACAGCGAAAGGCGTTTATATCAAGAAAATCAGCCTGTCCACTACCATGGGCGCCGGCGTTGCTATTGATCAAAGCGGCCTGACTGCAGTAGTGAGCTAATCACTATTTGCTTTTATCGCTTTACGTGGGCGTAAGGTTTGTCTAGAATCTTACGCCCATGCTTCTGTTGAAGGTGTTTTTTTCTCTCAACAGAAAACAGAATTTTTCGGTTGGAGCTTGGCCTTATCCAAGCCTCCGTCCAAGACCGCAGGTGTTCTGTAAAGAACTTAATCTCCTGCGTAGACGGTGACAGAACCTAAAGAAATTTTTTCTCTTTTTATAAAGAATTGAAAAGAATAGTCTTTGCTGGATTCTGCTCACCGTGTTTCAACGCCCGTTCACTGCATTTTGTAGTGTGTTGGGTGACGTGAGTTCCGGGGAATTACTCCCCGGTTAATCCAGGAGCAAGAACTAATGGCACTAAATCTTCAAGGCAAACAAGCGATTGTTGCTGAAGTTAAAGAAGTAGCCAAAGGTGCGCTGTCTGCGGTTGTTGCGGATTCTCGTGGCGTTACCGTTGATAAAATGACTGAACTGCGTAAAGCAGGTCGTGAAGCTGGCGTTCACATGCAAGTTGTTCGTAACACCTTGCTGCGTCGCATTGTTGAAGGCACTTCATTTGAATGCCTGAAAGACACGTTTGTTGGTCCAACCTTGATTGCATTCTCTACTGAGCACCCGGGCGCAGCTGCTCGTTTGTTCAAAGCATTTGCTAAAGATAATGCAAAATTTGAGGTTAAAGCAGCAGCCTTTGAAGGCGAGTTAATCCCTGCGGCTCAGATCGACCGCCTGGCAACTCTGCCGACCTACGAAGAAGCAATCGCACGTCTGATGGGAACCATGAAAGAAGCCGCTGCTGGCAAATTGGTTCGTACTCTGGCTGCGCTGCGTGACCAGAAAGAAGCTGAAGCGGCTTAATCGCCCTCGCTTTTTTAGTCATTGCTTTTTAACGTATTAACTATTTCTGTATTTTAGGAACACTTGTTATGTCAACTATCACTAAAGACCAAATTCTGGAAGGCGTTGCAGCTCTGTCTGTAATGGAAATCGTTGAACTGATCTCTGCTATGGAAGAGAAATTCGGCGTTTCTGCTGCTGCTGTTGCTGCAGGTCCTGCTGCTGCTGCTGAAGCTGTTGAAGAACAAACTGAATTCAACGTTGTTCTGGCTTCATTCGGCGACAACAAAGTTGCAGTAATCAAAGCTGTTCGCGGCGCAACTGGCCTGGGCTTGAAAGAAGCTAAAGACCTGGTTGAATCTGCACCTGCAGTTCTGAAAGAAGGCGTGAACAAAGACGAAGCTGAGTCACTGAAAAAATCTCTGGAAGAAGCTGGTGCTTCTGTTGAGATCAAGTAAGTTAAGCTTTGAGTTCGCAGCCTAACTTATAGGCTGATGGCTGGTGACTTTTTAGTCATCAGCCTTTTTGCGCTGTAGGGCGTCAGTCGCATTTCACACTGTTTAGCGACTGACTAACCCCTAATATTCCTTTCTATTGACGACTTAATATACTGCGTTCTCAGCTACGACCCACTCGGGTAGCTCGGTAGTCAAAGTAACGCGATGAAATGGTTTAAGAGTGATAGAAAAGAGTATTCCGAGAGGTGTTTCGACTTCTCGATCAAAATAATAGTGTTGCATGACCTGTCCTAGTGTTAGGGCGGACAGAGTGGGTCACTGATCAGCGAGCTGAGGAACCCTATGGTTTACTCCTATACCGAGAAAAAACGTATTCGTAAGGATTTTGGTAAACGTCCACAAGTTTTGGACATACCTTATCTCCTTTCTATCCAACTTGACTCGTTCCAGAAATTTATCGAGCAAGATCCCGAAGGGCAGCACGGCCTAGAAGCAGCATTCCGTTCTGTTTTTCCAATCCAGAGCTACAGCGGCAATTCGGAGCTGCAATACGTTAGCTACCGTCTTGGTGAGCCAGTATTTGACGTCAAAGAGTGCCAGATCCGTGGTGTGACTTATTCCGCACCGCTGCGCGTTAAGCTGCGTCTGGTTATCTATGAGCGCGAAGCTCCGGAAGGTACGGTTAAAGACATCAAAGAACAAGAAGTCTACATGGGTGAAATTCCACTCATGACCGAGAACGGTACCTTTGTCATTAACGGTACTGAGAGGGTTATCGTATCTCAGCTGCATCGTAGTCCTGGCGTTTTCTTTGACAGTGATAAGGGTAAAACCCATTCATCGGGTAAAGTGCTGTATAACGCACGTATCATCCCTTACCGCGGTTCATGGTTAGATTTCGAGTTTGACCCGAAAGACAACCTGTTTGTCCGTATTGACCGTCGTCGTAAACTGCCTGCAACCATCATTCTGCGTGCATTGAATTTCACCACTACACAGATCCTGGATCTGTTCTTTGACAAAGTGGTCTTTGAGATTCGTGACAACAAGCTGCAGATGGAGTTGGTTCCTGAGCGTCTGCGCGGTGAAACGGCATCCTTTGATATTGAAGCGAATGGCAAAGTTTACGTCGAGAAAGCGCGTCGTATTACTGCTCGCCATATTCGCCAGCTTGAAAAAGACGGCATTGACCGCATCGAAGTTCCGGTTGAATACATTGCCGGCAAAGTAGTCGCAAAAGACTATATCGATGAGAGCACTGGCGAACTGATCTGCGCAGCCAACATGGAGCTGTCACTGGATCTGCTGGCTAAGCTGAGCCAGTCTGGTCACAAGCAAATCGAAACATTGTTCACCAACGACCTGGATCACGGTGCTTATATCTCCGAGACCCTGCGTGTTGACCCAACCAGCGATCGTCTGAGCGCTCTGGTTGAGATTTACCGCATGATGCGTCCTGGTGAGCCACCAACACGTGAAGCAGCTGAAAATCTGTTTGAGAACCTGTTCTTCTCTGAAGACCGCTACGACTTGTCAGCGGTTGGCCGAATGAAGTTCAACCGTTCACTGCTGCGTGACGAGATCGAAGGTTCCGGTATCCTGAGCAAAGAAGACATCACAGAAGTGATGAAAAAGCTCATCGATATCCGTAACGGTAAAGGCGAAGTGGATGATATCGACCACTTAGGCAACCGTCGTATTCGTTCCGTTGGTGAAATGGCTGAAAACCAGTTCCGTGTAGGTCTGGTTCGTGTTGAGCGTGCCGTTAAAGAGCGTTTGTCTCTGGGCGACCTCGACACCCTGATGCCTCAGGACATGATCAACGCCAAGCCAATTTCGGCCGCGGTGAAAGAGTTCTTTGGTTCCAGCCAGCTGTCACAATTTATGGACCAGAACAACCCGCTGTCTGAAATCACGCATAAGCGTCGTATTTCTGCATTGGGCCCGGGCGGTTTGACCCGTGAGCGTGCTGGCTTTGAAGTTCGAGACGTTCATCCGACTCACTATGGTCGTGTATGTCCAATCGAAACGCCAGAAGGTCCAAACATCGGTCTGATCAACTCCTTGTCTGTGTACGCACAGACCAATGAGTATGGTTTCCTGGAAACTCCGTATCGTCGTGTGCGTGACGGTGTGGTGACTGATGAAATCAACTATCTGTCTGCTATTGAAGAAGGCAACTTCGTTATTGCTCAGGCGAACTCCAACCTGGACGAAGACGGCCGCTTCATCGAAGACTTGGTCACTTGTCGTAGCAAAGGCGAATCAAGCCTGTTCAGCCGCGATCAAGTTGACTACATGGACGTTTCCACCCAACAGGTGGTGTCCGTTGGTGCTTCTCTGATTCCATTCCTGGAACACGATGACGCCAACCGTGCCTTGATGGGTGCGAACATGCAACGTCAGGCGGTTCCTACTCTGCGTGCTGATAAGCCGCTGGTAGGTACTGGTATGGAACGTGCGGTAGCGGTTGACTCAGGGGTAACCTCTGTAGCCAAACGTGGCGGTACTGTTCAGTACGTAGATGCATCCCGTATCGTTATCAAAGTTAACGAAGACGAAATGTATCCGGGCGAAGCAGGCATTGATATTTATAACCTGACCAAATACACCCGTTCTAACCAGAACACCTGCATCAACCAGATGCCGTGTGTGAATCTGGGTGAGCCAATCGAGCGCGGCGACGTGCTGGCAGATGGCCCATCAACAGATTTGGGCGAACTGGCATTGGGTCAGAACATGCGCGTAGCCTTCATGCCTTGGAACGGTTACAACTTCGAAGACTCCATCTTGGTCTCCGAGCGTGTGGTTCAAGAAGATCGCTTCACCACCATCCACATTCAGGAATTGGCATGTGTGTCTCGCGACACCAAGTTAGGGCCTGAAGAGATCACTGCCGACATCCCTAACGTGGGTGAAGCTGCGCTCTCCAAACTGGATGAATCCGGTATTGTGTATATCGGTGCTGAAGTAACTGGCGGCGACATTCTGGTGGGTAAAGTTACACCTAAAGGTGAAACCCAACTGACCCCAGAAGAGAAGCTGTTACGTGCGATCTTCGGTGAGAAAGCGTCTGACGTTAAAGACTCTTCTCTGCGTGTACCAAACGGTGTTTCCGGTACGGTTATTGACGTGCAGGTCTTTACTCGCGATGGCGTAGAAAAAGACAAACGTGCGTTGGAAATCGAAGAGATGCAATTGAAGCAGGCTAAGAAAGACCTGACTGAAGAGTTGCAGATCTTGGAAGCGGGCCTGTTTGCACGTATCCATGCAGTACTGGTTTCCGGTGGCATCGAAGCTGACAAGCTGAGCAAGTTACCACGTGATCGCTGGCTCGAACTGGGCCTGACCGACGAAGACAAGCAAAACCAGCTGGAACAGTTGGCAGAGCAGTACGACGAAATGAAATCCGAATTCGAGAAGAAGATGGATGCCAAGCGTCGTAAGATCACCCAAGGTGATGATTTGGCACCAGGCGTGCTGAAGATCGTCAAGGTGTATCTGGCGGTTAAACGTCAGATTCAACCGGGTGACAAGATGGCCGGTCGTCACGGTAACAAAGGTGTTATCTCCAAGATTAACCCGATCGAAGATATGCCTTACGATGAAAACGGTACGCCGGTAGACATCGTTCTGAACCCGCTGGGCGTACCATCGCGTATGAACATCGGTCAGATTTTGGAAACCCACTTAGGGATGGCAGCAAAAGGCATCGGCGAGAAAATCAACGCCATGCTGAAGAAGCAGGAAGAAGTTGCCAAACTGCGTGAGTTCATCCAGAAAGCCTACGATCTGGGCGACAACGTTTGTCAGAAAGTTGATCTGAGCACCTTTACCGATGACGAAGTACTGCGTCTGGCTGAGAACCTGAAAAAAGGTATGCCAATCGCAACACCTGTCTTCGATGGCGCGACAGAGAAAGAGATCAAGGAACTGTTACAGCTGGGTGGCCTGCCAACTTCTGGTCAGATTACTCTGTTTGACGGCCGTACCGGTGAGCAGTTCGAGCGCCAGGTTACTGTCGGCTACATGTATATGCTGAAACTGAACCACTTGGTTGATGACAAAATGCATGCGCGTTCTACCGGTTCTTACAGCCTGGTTACTCAGCAGCCGCTGGGTGGTAAGGCTCAGTTCGGTGGTCAGCGCTTCGGTGAGATGGAAGTGTGGGCGTTGGAAGCTTATGGCGCCGCGTACACATTGCAGGAAATGCTTACCGTCAAGTCCGACGATGTAAACGGCCGTACCAAGATGTACAAAAACATCGTGGATGGCGATCACCGTATGGAACCAGGCATGCCGGAATCCTTCAACGTATTGTTGAAAGAGATCCGCTCGCTGGGCATCAATATCGAGCTGGAAGAAGAGTAATTCTTCACCAGACGGCAAACTCTCATAGCCGGGAGTTTGCTGGTGGTTCGCACTGGTCACAGGGGCGCTCAAACCTAGGTTTTTATATTCTTAGGTTTGGATGCCTGGCAGGTCTAACTCCGACAGGAGCCAATCCGTGAAAGACTTATTAAAGTTTCTGAAAGCGCAAACTAAGACCGAAGAGTTTGATGCGATCAAAATTGCTCTGGCATCGCCAGACATGATCCGTTCATGGTCGTTCGGCGAAGTTAAAAAGCCGGAAACCATTAACTACCGTACGTTCAAACCAGAACGTGACGGCCTTTTCTGCGCCCGTATCTTTGGCCCAGTAAAAGATTACGAATGCCTGTGCGGTAAGTACAAGCGTTTGAAACACCGTGGTGTTATTTGTGAGAAATGCGGCGTTGAAGTGACTCAAACTAAAGTACGCCGTGAGCGTATGGGTCACATCGAACTGGCTTCTCCAACTGCGCACATCTGGTTCCTGAAATCCTTGCCTTCGCGCATTGGTTTGTTACTGGATATGCCATTGCGTGACATCGAACGTGTGCTGTACTTCGAATCCTATGTGGTTATCGAAGGCGGCATGACCAACCTGGAACGTCGTCAGATCCTGACTGAAGAGCAGTATCTGGACGCGTTGGAAGAGTTTGGCGATGAGTTCGACGCGAAAATGGGCGCCGAGGCGATTCAAGCACTGTTGAAAAACATGGACTTGGAAGCTGAGTGCGAGATCCTGCGCGAAGAGTTGAATGAAACAAATTCTGAAACCAAGCGTAAGAAGCTGACCAAGCGTATCAAGTTGCTGGAAGCATTCGTACAGTCTGGTAACAAGCCAGAGTGGATGATCCTGACCGTGCTGCCTGTGTTGCCGCCAGATCTGCGTCCATTGGTTCCATTGGATGGCGGTCGCTTTGCGACTTCTGATCTGAACGATTTGTATCGTCGCGTGATCAACCGTAACAACCGTCTGAAGCGCCTGCTGGACTTGGCAGCTCCCGACATCATCGTGCGTAACGAAAAGCGTATGCTGCAAGAAGCAGTAGATGCATTGCTGGATAACGGCCGTCGCGGTCGTGCAATTACCGGCTCTAACAAGCGTCCGTTGAAGTCACTGGCTGACATGATCAAAGGTAAGCAAGGTCGTTTCCGCCAGAACTTGCTGGGTAAACGTGTTGACTACTCAGGCCGTTCAGTGATCACCGTAGGTCCATACCTGCGTCTGCATCAGTGCGGTCTGCCGAAGAAAATGGCTCTTGAGCTATTTAAACCGTTCATCTATGGCAAGCTGGAACTGCGTGGTCTTGCTACCACCATCAAAGCTGCCAAGAAGATGGTTGAGCGTGAAGAAGCGGTTGTTTGGGATATCCTGGATGAAGTTATCCGCGAACACCCAGTGCTGCTGAACCGTGCACCAACCCTTCACCGTTTGGGTATCCAGGCGTTTGAACCGGTTCTGATCGAAGGTAAGGCAATCCAGTTGCACCCACTGGTTTGTGCGGCATACAACGCCGACTTCGATGGTGACCAAATGGCTGTTCACGTACCGCTGACACTGGAAGCCCAGTTAGAAGCGCGTGCGTTGATGATGTCTACCAACAACATCCTGTCACCAGCGAACGGCGAGCCAATCATCGTTCCTTCTCAGGACGTTGTATTGGGTCTGTACTACATGACTCGTGACTGTGTTAACGCCAAAGGCGAAGGCATGGTTCTGACTGGCCCGAAAGAAGCCGAGCGTATTTACCGCGCTGGTCTGGCGTCTCTGCATGCCCGGGTAAAAGTCCGTATTACTGAAGAAATTCGTAATATCGAAGGCGAAAGCACAACACGCACCAGCATTATCGATACCACTGTCGGTCGTGCCATTTTGTGGATGATTGTCCCGAAAGGCCTGCCTTACTCTATCGTTAATCAGCCGTTGGGCAAAAAAGCTATCTCCAAGATGCTGAACACTTGTTACCGCATCCTGGGCTTGAAACCAACGGTTATCTTTGCTGACCAGATCATGTACACCGGTTTTGCTTACGCAGCACGCTCAGGCGCCTCTGTAGGTATCGATGACATGGTTATCCCAGAAGCGAAAGCAGGGATCATCGAAGAAGCTGAAACTGAAGTTGCCGAGATCCAGGAGCAGTTCCAATCCGGTCTGGTAACAGCAGGTGAACGTTATAACAAAGTGATCGATATCTGGGCCGCGGCCAACGAACGTGTTGCCAAGGCGATGATGGATAACTTGTCGGTAGAAGACGTCGTTAACAGCAAAGGCGAAATCGAACAGCAGGTCTCCTTCAACAGCATCTTTATGATGGCCGACTCCGGTGCGCGTGGTTCTGCAGCACAGATTCGTCAGCTAGCAGGGATGCGTGGCCTGATGGCTAAACCAGATGGCTCGATCATTGAAACGCCAATCACCGCAAACTTCCGCGAAGGTTTGAACGTACTTCAGTACTTCATCTCAACGCATGGTGCGCGTAAAGGTTTGGCGGATACCGCATTGAAAACTGCGAACTCCGGTTACCTGACCCGTCGTTTGGTTGACGTGGCACAGGATCTGGTGGTAACCGAAGATGACTGCGGTACCCATAACGGTATCGTGATGACGCCGGTTATTGAAGGTGGTGATGTTAAAGAGCCACTGCGCGATCGCGTTCTGGGTCGTGTGACCGCTGAAGAAGTTATCAAGCCGGGTACGGCTGATATTCTGGTTCCGCGTAACACCCTGTTGGACGAAAAATGGTGTGATCTGTTAGAAGAGAACTCCGTCGACAGCGTTAAAGTTCGTTCAGTTGTAAGCTGTGAAACCGATTTCGGTGTGTGTGCTAACTGCTACGGTCGCGACCTGGCACGTGGTCACATCATCAACAAAGGTGAAGCAGTGGGCGTTATTGCAGCACAGTCCATCGGTGAGCCGGGTACCCAGCTTACGATGCGTACGTTCCACATCGGTGGTGCGGCATCTCGTGCGGCAGCAGAATCAAGCATTCAGGTTAAGAACAAAGGCACGCTGAAACTGAGCAACGTCAAGTTCGTCACCAATGCAGCGGGCAAGCTGGTTATTACTTCTCGTAATACCGAGCTGAAGCTGATCGACGAATTCGGTCGTACTAAAGAGAGCTACAAAGTGCCTTACGGTGCCGTAATGGGCAAAGGCGATGGCGCAGAAGTGGTTGGCGGCGAGACTGTTGCTAACTGGGATCCGCACATCATGCCAGTTGTGACCGAAGTGAGCGGTTTCATTCGCTTCGCGGACATGGTTGACGGCCAGACCATTACTCGCCAGACCGACGAACTGACTGGTTTGTCTTCTCTGGTGGTTCTGGATTCAGCAGAGCGTACCGGTAGTGGTAAAGACCTGCGTCCAGCACTGAAAATCGTTGATGCCAAAGGCAATGACGTATTGATCCCAGGTACAGATATGCCTGCTCAATACTTCCTGCCAGGTAAAGCGATTGTACAGTTGGAAGACGGCATTCAGATCGGTGCAGGTGATACCCTGGCGCGTATTCCGCAAGAATCAAGCGGTACTAAGGATATTACCGGTGGTCTGCCACGTGTTGCTGACTTGTTCGAAGCACGTCGTCCGAAAGAGCCGGCAATCCTGGCTGAAATCAGCGGGATCATCTCGTTCGGTAAAGAGACCAAAGGCAAGCGCCGTCTGGTTATCTCACCGTTAGATGGTAGCGATGCATACGAAGAGATGATTCCGAAATGGCGTCAGCTCAACGTGTTCGAAGGTGAAATTGTAGAGCGCGGTGACGTGGTCTCCGACGGCCCAGAATCTCCACATGACATTCTGCGTCTGCGTGGCGTTCATGCGGTGACTCGTTACATCACCAACGAAGTGCAGGAAGTTTACCGTCTGCAAGGCGTTAAGATTAACGATAAGCACATTGAAGTTATCGTTCGTCAGATGCTGCGTAAAGGCACCATCGTTGATGCAGGTAGCACTGACTTCCTGGAAGGCGAGCAGGCAGAAATGTCTCGCGTTAAAATCGCTAACCGTAAGCTGGCAGCTGAAGGCAAAATCGAGGCTACGTTTACACGTGACCTGCTGGGTATCACCAAGGCATCCTTGGCGACCGAGTCCTTCATCTCTGCGGCTTCGTTCCAGGAAACCACGCGCGTTCTTACTGAAGCGGCAGTTGCCGGTAAACGTGATGAACTGCGTGGCCTGAAAGAGAACGTTATCGTGGGCCGCCTGATTCCAGCCGGTACCGGTTACGCTTATCATCAGGATCGTGCGCGCCGTAAAGCACAGGGTGAAGCACCTGTTGTTCCGCAAGTTAGCGCGGATGAAGCAACGGCTAACCTGGCTGAATTGCTCAACGCCGGTTTTGGTAACAGCAAAGACTAAGCGCTTTGTTCGTCACCAAGCTAAAAGCCGCTCCTTCGGGAGCGGTTTTTTTTTGCTTTTTTAGTGTACCAACATTTCGTCTATGAGTTCGCTCGCCCTAAATGGCGATCCCAGTCTTTCCAAACCGGTTGTAGCCCTGCTTGCATTAAGGCGTGGGCCACTTGTTGCGGTGAACGATTATCGTGGGGGGCGAACTGTTCCAGCTCCGGATGATCATCAGCATAGCCGCCCGGCTGAGTTTTAGATCCGGCACTGACATTGTTGATTGCTACCGGAATCACATTATCGCGGAAAAACGGCGATTCACGAGTCGATAACGACAACTCCACATCCGGCGCGAACAGGCGGAAAGCACAAATCAGTTGCAGTAGCTGAGGTTCGCTCATCAGTGATGCGGGTTCAATGCCGCCAGCACAGGGCCGCAAACGTGGGAAGGAGATTGAATAGCGACTCTGCCAATAACGCCGTTGCAGGTAAAACAGGTGCTCTGCCAGCATATAGCAGTCAGTGCGCCAGCTATTGGATAGCCCAATCAATGCACCTAATCCGATCTTATCGATCCCGGCCCGCCCTAAACGATCAGGGGTTGCCAGTCGCCAATGGAAATCCTGCTTATGGCCCCGTAAGTGATGCTGCTGATAGGTTGCTGGGTGATATGTTTCCTGATAAACCATCACGCCATCCAATCCCAAGGTTTTTAACTCCGCATACTCCTCCTCTGCCAGCGGTTGCACCTCCATCATCAGGGAACTAAAACGACGGCGAATGGCGGGCAGATGGCGACGAAAGTAGTCCATGCCCACTTTGGCCTGATGTTCCCCAGTGACCAATAAGAGATGCTCGAAACCCAGAGTTTTGATGGCTTCGCACTCACGGATGATCTCGGTTTCATCTAGCGTTTTGCGTTTGATGCGGTTACTCATCGAGAAGCCGCAATAGGTGCAATCATTGGCGCAGAGGTTGGAGAGATACAGCGGCACATAAAAACCCACGGTATTACCGAAACGTTGGCGAGTTAGCTGTTGCGCTTTTTGCGCCATTGGCTCCAGATAGGCCAGCGCGGCTGGTGAAATCAGCGCCATGAGATCTTCCCGATCGGGCTTGCTGCTATTTATTGCCCGTTCAACATCACTGGCAGTTTTAGCATTGATGCGCAGCGAAATATCATCCCAATCCAATTGCTGCCAGTGATGGCTAAACTCTTCAGACATGATGATTCTCCTCCAGTTGGCTGAGGAATCCGGTCAGCGGGCTGGTGGCCGTGGCCTGATGTTGTGAATGCCCCAACCCCGCCTGACGCGCTAACTCGCCGGACTCCACCGCCAGCCGAAAAGCATGGGCCATTTGCACCGGTGAGCGGGCGACAGCAATCGCGGTATTCACCAGTACAGCATCCGCACCCAGTTCTATCGCCTCAAGCGCATGGCTTGGTGCACCAATACCGGCATCGACCACCACCGGCACCCTGGCTTGCTCGATAATAATTTGCAGAAAATCGCGGGTGCGTAATCCCAAGTTTGAACCAATAGGTGCGCCCAATGGCATGACGGCAGCGCAGCCCACCTCTTCCAGCCGTTTGCATAAAACCGGGTCAGCGCCGCAGTAGGGCAACACCACGAATCCCTGTTTCACCAATATCTCAGCAGCTTTTAGGGTCTCTATCGGATCAGGTAACAGATACTTCACATCCGGGTGGATCTCCAGTTTTACCCAATGGGTGCCGAGGGCCTCACGGGCCAGGCGCGCTGCAAATACCGCTTCCTCGGCGGTTTTCGCCCCTGAGGTGTTGGGCAGCAAGCGCACACCCAACTGGCGCAATGGTGCGAGAATGGCATCGTTGCCTGATTTCAGGTCAACCCGCTTCATCGCCATGGTGATTAACTGTGAACCGGACGCCTGTAGCGCCGCCAACATCAGTGCTGGCGTCGAAAACTTTCCGGTTCCGGTAAATAGTCTTGAAGTAAAAGTGGTATCGGCAATTTTCAACATGTCAGCCTCCGGCAATAGCTTGAAACAGCAAAATGTCATCCCCGTCCTGCAATAGGCGGTCGTCCCAACTATCACGGGGGATAATGGTTTGATTGACCGCCAGCGCGCTACCCGGCTGGCTGTAGCCCAGTTGAGTTAGCAACTCCTGCACTGTCAGCGGGTTTTCCAGCGCAATCAATTCATCATTGAGTGAAATCTTCACGCGCTGCCTCCGCAAGCCGTGCAATGGCTGGCTTTGCTGAGTTGTAGCGTGCTCCAGCTTTGCTGTTTGCCATCGAAAAGGCGTAATTTGCCACTGAGTGCCGAGGGCAGCCCTGCCAACATCTTGATCGCCTCCAATGCTTGCAAGGTGCCGATGACCCCAACCACTGGCCCTAATACACCGGCGGTGCGGCAGTTGCGCTGTTGTGTCTCTTTGCTGGGATACAAGCAGGCGTAGCAGCCGTGGGTGTAAGGGGGTTCGATAATCAGCAACTGGCCGCTGAAGCCGACGGCACTGCCACTGATTAGTGGTTTGCCCGCTTGCACACAGGCGGCATTCACCTGATGACGGGTTTCCATGTTGTCACAGCAATCAAGCACTAAATCCGCCACCGCGACCGCATCGGTTAAGGTGCTGCCCGTCAGCCGTCTATCAAGAGTGATGGCCTCTATCTGCGGGTTCAAACCCTGCAAGTGGCGCTGAGCCAATTTGGCTTTGCTGTGACCAATATCCGCCGTACGATAGAGTACCTGTCGCTGTAAGTTACTTATTTCTAAGGCATCATCATCTGCCAGCCACAATTTTCCTACGCCAGCGGCGGCGAGATAGAGCGCCGCTGGCGAACCAAGGCCGCCCAGACCGACAATGAGTACACTGGCCTGTTTGAGCTTTTGCTGCCCCTCGGGGCCGAGATCCTCCAGTAGCAACTGGCGGCTATAGCGTAGAAAATCCTGATCACTCAATGCGTTATCATGCATAAGTTGACTCCTTACCTTCCACCAGTTGCAGTAGCTGCGCGGTGGCGTGCTGCCAGTCGGCGGCTTGGGTGATGGCACTGACCACCGCCACACTCCCGACACCGCTGGCGACCACCTGAGGAACACGCGCCAAACTGATACCGCCAATGGCAACCGTGGGATAATCCGGCGTGTTGCTCACCTGGCGCGCTAAGGCCTCCACCCCTTGCGGGGCTGAAGGCATCTGTTTGGTTTGCGTGGGGAAAATATGGCCGAGGGCGATATAGGAGGGGCGCAACTCACGGGCTAGCGCCAACTCCTGCTCATCATGGGTCGATACGCCCAGCCGTAATCCGGCTTGCTGAATCGCCATCAAATCAGCTATCTCGAGATCCTCCTGACCCAGATGCACCCCGTAAGCGCCATGCTTAATCGCCAACCGCCAGTAGTCATTGATAAATAAGCGGGCGTTATAGCGTTTACCCAACTCAATGGCGGCGGCAATATCCTGTTCCACCTCTGTCTCATCTAACTCTTTGATGCGCAATTGGATAGTGGTCACGCCGCTGGCTAATAGCCGGGTTATCCAGAGCAGTGAATCCACCACCGGGTACAGACCCAGCCGGTGTTGAGTGGTAGCAAAGGGGGTATCAGGCTTGTTCATCGTTAACCTCGCTCTGCCGGATACTTTTGCTGTGGTACAACTCACTGCCACGAGAGCGGAATTCGGCCGACATCTGCGCCATACCCGCTTGTTGAATCTGGATAGGTTGCGCCGTGACGGCCGGTTGTTGTGCTGTAGCCAGCTCTTGCGCTGCGGCCTCTTCTTGTGCGGCTGCATAGTCGCGCACTTCTTGCGAGATTTTCATCGAGCAGAATTTTGGCCCACACATGGAGCAGAAGTGGGCCACTTTGCCCGACTCTTGCGGCAGGGTTTCATCGTGATAGGCGCGCGCGGTTTCGGGATCAAGGGCCAGATTGAATTGATCTTCCCAGCGGAATTCAAAACGGGCTTTCGACATGGCGTTATCGCGGATCTGTGCGCCTGGGTGCCCTTTAGCCAGATCGGCGGCATGGGCGGCGATTTTGTAGGTGATTAGCCCCTGTTTTACATCATCTTTATTCGGCAGGCCCAGATGCTCTTTTGGCGTGACGTAACAGAGCATGGCGCAACCAAACCAGCCAATCATTGCCGCCCCAATGCCTGAGGTGAAGTGATCATAACCCGGTGCGATATCTGTGGTGAGTGGCCCCAGGGTATAGAAGGGGGCTTCGTGACAGTGCTCCAACTCCTCGGTCATATTGCGGCGGATCATCTGCATCGGCACATGCCCCGGGCCTTCGATCATCACCTGAACATCATATTCCCAGGCGATCTTGGTTAATTCACCCAGTGTATGCAATTCGGCAAATTGGGCTTCATCATTGGCATCCTGAATAGAACCTGGCCGCAAGCCATCGCCGAGTGATAATGAAACGTCGTAGGCGGCACAAATTTGGCAGATTTCACGGAAATGCTGATACAGGAAGTTCTCCTGATGATGGGACAAGCACCACTTCGCCATGATAGACCCACCACGAGAGACAATACCTGTTAGGCGTTTGGCGGTCATCGGCACATAGCGCAGCAACACACCGGCGTGGATAGTAAAGTAATCAACCCCTTGCTCCGCCTGCTCCAGCAAGGTGTCGCGGAACATCTCCCAGGTCAGATTTTCAGCCACGCCATTCACTTTTTCCAGCGCCTGATAGATGGGCACTGTGCCGATCGGCACCGGGCTGTTACGCAAAATCCATTCACGAGTTTCATGAATATAGCGGCCAGTAGATAAGTCCATCACGGTATCGGCTCCCCAGCGCGTGGACCACACCAGCTTTTCCACCTCCTCTTCGATGGAGGAGGTCACCGCCGAATTGCCGATGTTGGCGTTCACTTTGACCAAAAAGTTGCGACCAATAATCATTGGCTCAGCTTCGGGGTGATTAATATTGGCGGGGATGATGGCGCGGCCTGCGGCAACTTCTTGGCGCACGAATTCTGCTGTGATGTTCTCCGGCAAATTAGCGCCGAAATTCTGCCCAGGATGCTGGTGGCGCAAGACTTCGCCGCGAACTCTTTCTCGCCCCATATTTTCACGCAGGGCGATAAACTCCATTTCTGGTGTGGCAATCCCTGCACGAGCATAGTGCAGTTGGGTGACACACTTGCCCTCAATGGCTTTTTTCGGCTTCGGTAGATGCTCAAAGCGCAGATGATCCAAACCTTCGTCCGCTAAACGCTGCTGGGTAAATCCTGAACTGACCGAGGTGAGGGCCTCGGTATCCTGACGATCCGCTATCCAGCTAGCACGCAGTTTGGGTAGCCCCACATGGACGTCCAGTTTGGCGAGGGGATCACCATAGGGGCCGGAGGTGTCGTAAACCGGAATGGCCTCGTTATCTTCGTAGCGCGGATCGCTCTTGCTGCCGCTGATCAAGGTCGGGCTAAGTTGGATCTCGCGCATCGGCACCTGAATGTCAGGCCGTGAACCTTGCAGGTAGATGCGTTGGGAGTTGGGGAAAGTCACCCCCTGTAAACTATCAATAAACTGTTGGGCCTCTTCGCGCTGCTGTTTGCGCGGGCGTGATGGGTTTTTCGTGGTGGCTGACGTTGTATTATTAGACATAGCAAATTCCTACCAGTGTGGTTTATAGAGCCAATGTGGTGTATAGGGAAAATTGCTTGTCTGGAGCTTGGCGGGAGTAACGATGTTGGCCAGTGACCGGCAGACACCTGTGAAGGGGAAGACCGGGCCTGTAGCGATAAATTACTCTTGTTCCCTTCGCGGGTACTAACCCGATCAGGTTCCGCGGATCCCGAATTAACGGTCTCAGCCTGCATCTGCTTTTAAAAGCCGACGCTAGGCACTCCGACAAGAATCCTCAGTATATGAGGTTGTATTAAAACTACAAGGGCCGACCGTAAGCTATTTTCTTGCCGCACTTTGAGTTTGGGCAGTGCTCCAAATCCTCACGTACTACGTGTGTGCGCACTGTCTGCATCCAAATTGCCTGCGACAATTATGCTTACTATTGATGTATTTGGTTAATTGGCCTGACTTTTTCTATTTTCTGGCTGAGCGGTTTGCCAGGACTCTGCTGCCCACTTAATTAACTGATCTTCTAACTGGAAACGGGCGTCGAGGGCTTCGCCGATATCGGATAACGCCTGTTGGAACTCGGTGCAGCTATCATCGTCATCGATCTCGATGTTGGTATAACGATCGTGGAATAACATGATAGTTTGGGTATTGTTTTTTAACGCAGGGTAAACTTTGGTGGTCAGCGCCATTCTTGGGCTGGACTCGCCTTCTACCTGCTTGATAATTCTGTCGTAGATGTGAAAATGACCAGCTGAGAGATAATCCACCAGGTTATGACAAAAGTTCTCCAGCGCTTTTTCATTAAGCGGGGTATGCTTTTCTTTTCGCGGCTTAATACCGATCACTGTGCAATACGAAACTAAAAGTTCTTTACGCGCATGAAGCCATTGATCAATTAATTCATTACTGCCGCCAACGCGTTGAGTCAAGCTTTCCAGTCGATTGAGCATGAACGACTCCGTGAAGTAATAATGAGTTACAAAAAAGTAACAAGCCAGATTCTAGATTGCCAGTGAAGTCGAGGTTGTGCAACAACGATATGGAACTACAACTTACAGGTAAAGAGAGTGGCTGGTGGGTAGTCAGCCATGAAAACAAACTATGGCTGCCAAAAGGGGAGTTGCCACAAGGCAATGCTGCCAATTGGTCGCTACAGGGCGCAACCGCCAGACAAATTGGTGAATGGCAGGGGCAGGCGGTTTGGCTTATTCGCCAGATCATGCCGACCGACATGGGATCAGTGCGCCAATTACTGGATGTAGATCGCGGTCTGTTCCAACTGGCTGGGCGGGGTGTGCAATTAGCGGAGTTTTATCGCTCCCACCGTTTCTGCGGCTATTGCGGCCATCAAATGCATGCCAGCCGCACCGAATGGGCTTGCCTGTGTAATCACTGCCGTGAACGTTATTATCCGCAAATCGCCCCTTGTGTGATTGTTGCCATTCGCCGTGGTGATGAAATCTTATTGGCGCAGCATGTGCGGCATCGTGGTGGGATTAATACGGTGCTGGCCGGTTTTGTCGAAGTGGGCGAAACATTGGAGCAGGCGGTGTCCCGTGAGGTTTTGGAAGAGAGCAATATTCACATTAAAAATCTGCGCTACGTGACGTCACAACCCTGGCCGTTCCCACATTCGCTCATGGTGGCCTATATGGCGGAGTATGACCACGGCGAACTGCGCCACGATCCGAAAGAGCTGCTCAATGCCGGTTGGTATCGCTACGACCAACTCCCATTACTGCCGCCGCCGGGCACTGTGGCCCGCAGGTTGATTGAAGATACGGTGGTCTTGTGCCGCAGTGAGCAGGAAAGCTGAATCTGGCATGCTACAATGCTGCCAACTAAAAGATGGCCGCCAGGTAATTAAGGGAGCTTCACCATGAATGAATTGAAAAACGATCGCTATCTGCGGGCCTTATTGCGCCAACCGGTTGATATCACACCGGTATGGATGATGCGCCAGGCGGGCCGCTACTTGCCAGAATACAAAGCTACCCGCGCAATTGCCGGTGATTTTATGTCGCTGTGTAAAAACGCGGAGCTGGCCTGTGAAGTGACGATGCAGCCATTGCGTCGTTATCCACTGGATGCAGCGATTCTGTTTTCAGACATTCTAACCATCCCGGATGCCATGGGGCTAGGGCTCTATTTTGAAACCGGCGAAGGCCCGCGCTTCAAATCGCCAATTACCTGCCGCGCCGATGTTGAAAAGTTGCCGATCCCTGATCCTGAACAGGAGTTGGGCTACGTCATGAATGCGGTGCGCACTATTCGTCGTGAGCTGGCAGGGCAAGTGCCGCTGATTGGCTTCTCCGGCAGCCCATGGACGCTGGCGACCTACATGGTCGAGGGCGGTAGCAGCAAGGCCTTCACCAAACTGAAAAAAATGATGTATGCCGAACCACAAACACTGCATCTGTTGCTGGATAAACTGGCCGATAGCGTCATTTTGTATCTCAATGCGCAAATCAGGGCCGGAGCGCAGTCAGTGATGGTTTTTGATACTTGGGGCGGGGTGTTGACAGGCCGCGACTATCTTGAGTTCTCATTGAATTACATGCATAAAATCGTCAATGGCCTGACTCGTGAAAACGAGGGGCGGCGTGTCCCGGTCACCTTGTTTACCAAAGGCGGCGGGCAGTGGCTGGAAGCCATGGCTGCCACCGGCTGTGATGCGCTGGGGCTGGATTGGACCACTGACCTTGCCGATGCGCGTCGCCGTGTGGGTGATAAAGTCGCGCTGCAAGGCAATATGGACCCTTCCATCTTGTATGCACCACCTGCGCGTATTGAGCAAGAAGTCAGCACTATTTTAGCCAGTTTTGGGCAAGGTGAGGGTCATGTGTTTAATCTGGGCCACGGCATTCATCAGGATGTCCCGCCAGAACATGCCGGTGCTTTTGTTAAAGCGGTACATGCGCTATCACGGCCTTATCACCAATAGATTATCTGAATAGGTTGCCAGATGATTGACACTAAAGCGCTACGGGCAGAGCAACAACAGCGGGCATCTGAGGTGATACTGCAAGATGACCCGGTTCTGGCGGGGGGTGTTAACCCGCCAGTGCGCTTTATTGCTGGCGCTGATGTGGGTTTTGAGCAGCAGGGGGAGGTGACCCGTGCTGCTATCGCGATTTTGCGCTATCCCTCGCTCGAGCTGGTGGAGTATCAGATTGCACGGGTAGAAACTTCACTGCCGTATATCCCCGGTTTACTCTCTTTTCGTGAATACCCTGCATTATTAGCCGCTTGGGCGCAGCTCCAGCAACGGCCTGAACTGGTTTTTGTTGATGGGCAGGGTATCGCGCATCCACGCCGTTTAGGGGTTGCCAGCCATTTTGGTCTGTTAGTGGATGTGCCCACCATTGGTGTCGCCAAAAGCCGCCTATGTGGGCATTTTCAGCCGCTGGAGAGCGCTAACGGCGCAGTACAACCTCTAATTGACGGCGATGAACAACTTGGTTGGGTATGGCGCAGTAAAACTCGCTGCAACCCGCTGTTTATTTCGCCGGGGCATCGGGTGAGTGTGGCGAGCGCATTGACGTGGGTTCAGCGCTGCATGGCGGGTTACCGCTTGCCAGAACCCACTCGCTGGGCGGATGCTATCGCCTCAAACCGCCCGCAATTTCAACGTTGGGTGCGGAAAACTCCTGATTTGCTTGGCAACAATAGGGATATGATTTAATTTCGGGTACACTGCCGCGCAGATAATGAATAATGAGAACTCATCATGATACGTAATCCGATTCATCTACGTCTCGAAAAGCTGGAAAGCTGGCAACACCTGACTTTCATGGCTTGTTTGTGCGAACGGATGTATCCCAACTATCAGCAATTTTGTCTGGAAACAGAGTTTGGCGATCCGGCGGTTTACCGGCGCATTCTGGACCTTATCTGGGAAACGTTGGTTGTAAAAGACGCTAAAGTGAATTTTGATAGTCAGTTGGAGAAGTTGGAAGAGGCAATTCCTTCAGCTGATGACTATGCTATCTACGGTGTTTATCCGGCCATCGATGCGTGTATCGCCTTAAGTGAGGCGATACATTCGCGTTTGAGTGGGGAGACACTGGAACATGCCATCGCGATCAGCGAAGCATCCATTCGCACTGTTGCCATGTTGGAAATGACACTGGCTGGCAAAGAAATGACCGATGAAGAGCTAAAAATCTTACCCGCAGTCGAAGAGGAGTGGGACATCCAATGGGAGATTTTCCGCCTCTTGGCTGACTGTGAAGAGCGCGACCTGGATTTGATAAAAGGGTTACGATCTGACCTGCGGGAAGCGGCTGTTAGCAACATTGGCATAAATTTAACGCAATAAGGCAAGAAAACGTGATTTAACGCCTGATTTGTCACGTCTTAAGGCTTCACATCTGCCCCCTGTCTGTTCTACATTTGGGGGGCGAAAAAAAGTGGCTATCGGTGCGTGTATGCAGGAGAGTGCTGTCATTTGGCATATCCGTCGCACTTGATGCTTTGCAAACGATAAACACACTGTAAGGATAACTTATGAATAAGACTCAACTGATTGACGTAATCGCGGACAAAGCGGACCTTTCTAAAGCTCAAGCTAAAGCTGCTTTGGAGTCCACACTGGCTGCAATTACCGAATCTCTGAAAGACGGTGATCCAGTACAATTGGTTGGTTTCGGTACTTTTAAAGTAAACCATCGTAATGAGCGCACTGGCCGCAACCCACAGACTGGTAAAGAAATCAAAATTGCTGCAGCTAATGTGCCAGCGTTTGTTTCTGGTAAAGCACTGAAAGATTCTGTTAAATCTTAATAGTGTGTCAGTGAAAATAATAAGCAGGGGGGTGGCAAAGCCCCTTTTGTTTATGCAGCGGGTGCTGATGACCCTCGGTTTAGCCTTTGGTCTCAGCGCCTGTAGCAGTCAGTCAAACTCCCCCCAATTCAGTGCCAGCGGATACATCGCCGACAGCGGCGTAGTGCGTCTATGGCGTCAGGATAATGCGCAACAGCAGCCACAGGTGTTGATGAGCGTCTATAGCCCCTACTCCGGGGACAATACCCGCGTTACCTTCTATCAATACCAAAATGGTATTTTGCATGAAATTCGTCGTAACGATTTAGGCCATAACCCACAGAGCATCGAGCTGCGTTTCGATGAGCAGGGGCAGGTGAGCTTTATGCAGCGCCAATTGGCCGAGCGTCGTGAGCAGCTCTCAACCGATGAGATTGCGGTTTACCAGTTGGAAGCGAAACGTATTCTGGAGCTGAGCAGCGCACTGCGCGCCGGAAACGTCAGATTAACTCAGGGGCATTGGCAGGATGGTATCGTCACCAGCTGTGCCGGAAAAACATTACGGCTGAATCTCGATGATAACTCGCAGAGATGGTTGAGCCAGCGGGGCGGGAAGAGTGCGCAACCCTTAGGTGTCGCGTGGCTGGACTCACCGGAAGGTCAACAGCTGTTGCTGGCTGCCAATCAGGATTTCTGCCGCTGGGAACCGAGCGCCGGCAGTTTATAACATCTGAAATGTAAAATGGGCACAGCGAACCGTGCCCATCGAAAGTATTGACTGCTAGCTAGTTGTTTATCACGGTCTGGTTATTTGCCACGAGCAATCGCCCGATAGCCAATATCTTTGCGGCAGAAACTGCCTTCCCAATGAATATCCGCCGCTAACTGATAAGCGCGCTGCTGTGCCTTGGCGACGGTGTCCCCCAGTGCGGTTACGCACAATACCCGCCCGCCGCTGGTCACCACCTGATTATCACCATTCAACTGCGTACCGGCATGGAATACTTTTCCGTCGGCCACTTCTTGCTGCGGCAATCCTTGGATAACATCGCCCTGGCGATAATCTGCCGGATAACCGCCCGCTGCCAGCACCACACCCAGTGAAGGGCGATCATCCCAGTCAGAGGTTTTCTCATTTAGCTTGCCTTGCGCACCCGCCAAACAGAGCTCGACCAGATCAGAGCGCATCCGCAGCATGATAGGTTGTGTTTCTGGATCACCAAAGCGACAGTTGAATTCGATAACTTTCGGTTGCCCATCGGCTGAAATCATCAAGCCTGCGTATAGAAAGCCGGTATAGACACTCCCTTCCGCCGCCATGCCGCGCACGGTTGGCCAGATAATCTGATCCATCACGCGCTGGTGGATCTCATCTGTTACCACGGGGGCCGGTGAGTAAGCCCCCATCCCGCCAGTATTCGGGCCGGTATCGCCATCACCGACGCGTTTATGATCCTGGCTGGTGGCCATTGGCAGCACATTCTTGCCATCAACCATCACGATAAAGCTGGCTTCTTCGCCGTCGAGGAACTCTTCCACCACGATACGGTGGCCAGCATCACCAAAAGCATTACCTGCCAACATGTCGTGAACGGCAGTTTCCGCCTCTTCCAACGTCATGGCGACAATCACGCCTTTACCTGCTGCCAGTCCGTCAGCCTTAATCACAATTGGTGCGCCAATCTTGCGAACATAAGCCAGCGCGGGTTCGACCTCAGTGAAATTCTGGTAGAACGCGGTTGGGATATGGTGGCGCGCCAGGAAATCTTTGGTGAACGCTTTGGAGCCTTCCAACTGAGCTGCCGCTTGCGTTGGGCCGAAGATAGTCAGACCCGCGTCACGGAATGCATCCACCACGCCAATCACTAACGGTGCTTCCGGGCCAACAATGGTCAGGCCGATATCGTGGCTTTGAGCAAAGGCCAGCAAGCCTGCAATATCTGTCGCGGCGATAGCCACGTTTTCTAATCGAGGTTCCAGCGCCGTACCGGCATTGCCCGGCGCGACATAGATTTTATCCGCTAAAGGCGATTGCGCGGCTTTCCAGCCTAGTGCGTGTTCGCGCCCACCGTTACCAATAATCAAAATATTCATCGGGTGACTCCGTTAAGCGGTTTAATTAATGACGGAAATGACGCATGTCAGTAAAGATCATCGCGATGTTGTGTTCATCTGCGGCAGCAATCACTTCGTCATCGCGGATAGAACCACCCGGCTGGATCACGCAAGTGATGCCAACGGCAGCGGCGGCATCAATGCCATCACGGAACGGGAAGAAGGCATCAGACGCCATGGCGGAGCCGGCAACCTGTAAACCTTCGTCGGCGGCTTTGATCCCGGCAATCTTGGCAGAGTAAACACGGCTCATCTGGCCTGCGCCTATCCCTATGGTCATATTATCGCGGGCATAAACAATGGCATTGGATTTAACGAACTTAGCCACTTTCCAGCAGAACAGCGCATCACGCAGCTCTTGCGCGGTTGGCTGGCGTTTAGACACCACGCGCAGATCCGCTTCTGTCACCATACCTAAATCACGATCTTGTACCAGCAAACCGCCATTCACACGTTTGAAATCCAGACCGGCAGAGCGCGCCTGCCACTGACCACAGATCAACACACGCACGTTTTGTTTGGCAGCCAGAACACTCAGGGCATCGGCGCTGACACTTGGCGCGATAATCACCTCCACAAACTGGCGGCTGATGATCGCCTGAGCGGTAGCGGCATCTAACTCACGGTTAAAAGCAATAATGCCGCCGAAAGCAGAGGTAGGGTCAGTTTTGTATGCGCTTTCGTAAGCGGCAAGAGTGGAGTCACCAATCGCTACGCCACAAGGGTTAGCGTGTTTGACTATCACACAGGCAGGTTCGCTGAACTCCTTCACACACTCAAGTGCGGCATCAGTATCGGCGATGTTGTTATAAGAGAGCGACTTACCTTGCAGCTGCTCTGCGGTAGCGACGGAAGCTTCTTTCAGATTCTCTTCTATATAGAAGGCAGCTTGCTGGTGGCTGTTTTCACCGTAACGCATATCCTGCTTCTTAATATAGTTAAGATTCAGGGTTCGCGGGAAGTGACCTGCGGGCTGCTCGGTCTCGCCGTGGTACGCCGGAACCATAGTGCCAAAGTAGTTGGCGATCATGCTGTCGTAGGCAGCGGTATGCTCGAATGCTTTAATCGCCAGATTGAAGCGGGTTGGGTAGGTCAGCGAGCCGTCATTATTATCCAGCTCGGTAATGATAGCGGCATAGTCACTGCTCTTCACCACGATGGCGACATCTTTATGATTCTTCGCCGCAGAGCGCACCATGGTTGGCCCGCCGATATCAATATTCTCAACGGCATCTTCCAGTGAACAATCTGGACGCGCCACGGTTTCAGCAAAAGGATACAGATTGACGACCACCATATCGATCGGCTGAATATCATGTTCAGTCATGATGGCATCGTCTTGACCACGGCGACCGAGAATACCGCCATGGATTTTTGGATGCAGAGTCTTAACGCGGCCATCCATCATTTCCGGGAAACCGGTGTAATCAGAAACTTCGGTGACCAGCAGGCCAGCATCGGCCAACAGGCGGGCAGTCCCACCGGTGGAGAGTAACTCGATGCCACGCTGAGAAAGCGCTGCGGCAAATTCAATGATACCCGCTTTATCAGACACACTAAGCAGAGCACGGCGGATTGGACGGCGTTGTTGCATGGTTTTATCCCTTGGCTTTGGAATCGCAGTTTTTCATTCGCTATAAATAGAGCGTTACGTGAATCTCTACCTGGTACTTCTCTCTATATAGAGGAACAGATTCAGATAACGTCCCGAAAAGAGGACTGCCAGCCTGTCGTTAGAGCCTTGCTGGCTAGGATAAACGGAAAAACCCGCTTAATTTGGGCCTGACTGGCACTATTTTGATAAAAATCGATCCGCAAAGGCGATATTTGATGAATACCGCTCTGCAATTTCGACGCGGGGAATTGTAGCGAAAACGATTGCGTGATGCTCGTCAATTTTCAGTTCAGATCACATCTGTGGATAAGTTTGTGCACAACAGGGTATAAAGCGGGGTTTTGCTGTGGAATGCAGCAAACGATCATTTTTATTGAAATTAGCAGTTGCGGCCTGCGCGGAACTCCCTATAATGCGCATCCATCGAGACGGCACACAACGAATCAAGTAGTTAAGTGACCGGCAAAGAGAACAGAGAAATTCAACGAAATAAGTAGTTGACTCTGAGTGAGGAAAGCGTAATATGCGCACCTCGAGTTACTGACCGGAAGGTTGCTAACTCACTGCTCTTTAACAATTTATCAGACAATCTGTGTGGGCACTCGCAAGACGATATCGAAGCCTGTTTCGGCAGGCAGAAGCAATATCAAAGTCTTGAAGAGTGACCAAAGCAGTACACATTTGAACTTCGGTTCGAATGCATATTTGCAGAAAGTAATCTTTGAGCATCGCTGCTTTCATTAGCAGCAAATCAAACAAATCTTAAATTGAAGAGTTTGATCATGGCTCAGATTGAACGCTGGCGGCAGGCCTAACACATGCAAGTCGAGCGGCAGCGGGAAGTAGTTTACTACTTTGCCGGCGAGCGGCGGACGGGTGAGTAATGTCTGGGGATCTGCCTGATGGAGGGGGATAACTACTGGAAACGGTAGCTAATACCGCATGACCTCGTAAGAGCAAAGTGGGGGACCTTCGGGCCTCACGCCATCGGATGAACCCAGATGGGATTAGCTAGTAGGTGGGGTAATGGCTCACCTAGGCGACGATCCCTAGCTGGTCTGAGAGGATGACCAGCCACACTGGAACTGAGACACGGTCCAGACTCCTACGGGAGGCAGCAGTGGGGAATATTGCACAATGGGCGCAAGCCTGATGCAGCCATGCCGCGTGTGTGAAGAAGGCCTTCGGGTTGTAAAGCACTTTCAGCGAGGAGGAAGGCAGTCGTGTTAATAGCACGATTGATTGACGTTACTCGCAGAAGAAGCACCGGCTAACTCCGTGCCAGCAGCCGCGGTAATACGGAGGGTGCAAGCGTTAATCGGAATTACTGGGCGTAAAGCGCACGCAGGCGGTTTGTTAAGTCAGATGTGAAATCCCCGCGCTTAACGTGGGAACTGCATTTGAAACTGGCAAGCTAGAGTCTTGTAGAGGGGGGTAGAATTCCAGGTGTAGCGGTGAAATGCGTAGAGATCTGGAGGAATACCGGTGGCGAAGGCGGCCCCCTGGACAAAGACTGACGCTCAGGTGCGAAAGCGTGGGGAGCAAACAGGATTAGATACCCTGGTAGTCCACGCTGTAAACGATGTCGACTTGGAGGTTGTGCCCTTGAGGCGTGGCTTCCGGAGCTAACGCGTTAAGTCGACCGCCTGGGGAGTACGGCCGCAAGGTTAAAACTCAAATGAATTGACGGGGGCCCGCACAAGCGGTGGAGCATGTGGTTTAATTCGATGCAACGCGAAGAACCTTACCTACTCTTGACATCCACGGAATTTAGCAGAGATGCTTTAGTGCCTTCGGGAACCGTGAGACAGGTGCTGCATGGCTGTCGTCAGCTCGTGTTGTGAAATGTTGGGTTAAGTCCCGCAACGAGCGCAACCCTTATCCTTTGTTGCCAGCACGTAATGGTGGGAACTCAAGGGAGACTGCCGGTGACAAACCGGAGGAAGGTGGGGATGACGTCAAGTCATCATGGCCCTTACGAGTAGGGCTACACACGTGCTACAATGGCAGATACAAAGTGAAGCGAACTCGCGAGAGCAAGCGGACCACATAAAGTCTGTCGTAGTCCGGATTGGAGTCTGCAACTCGACTCCATGAAGTCGGAATCGCTAGTAATCGTAGATCAGAATGCTACGGTGAATACGTTCCCGGGCCTTGTACACACCGCCCGTCACACCATGGGAGTGGGTTGCAAAAGAAGTAGGTAGCTTAACCTTCGGGAGGGCGCTTACCACTTTGTGATTCATGACTGGGGTGAAGTCGTAACAAGGTAACCGTAGGGGAACCTGCGGTTGGATCACCTCCTTACCTCACGATACGCATTGCGCAGTGTCCACACAGATTGTCTGATGAATGTAATGAGCAAGGTAACCTGCTGTAGATGGGTGAGACGCGCACCGCAAAATCGAGTGTTGACTGCATCAGTCGCTCGGATTTGCAGGCAAATTCTCGCCTCTACACGAAATTCTCGAAGCAGTGCTTCGAGAGTCAAATTTCGTGTCCCCATCGTCTAGAGGCCTAGGACACTGCCCTTTCACGGCTGTAACAGGGGTTCGAATCCCCTTGGGGACGCCAATCCGATAATGTGTGAAAGACATTATCAACCGGTTCTTTATGAACTAAAAAATAACTTAAAGATGACTTTAACGAGTCGTGTTTAAGATATTGCTCTTTAACAATCTGGAACAAGCTGAAAATTGAAACAATACAGCTGAAACTTATCTCTCCGTAGATGTACTGAGATAAGGAGTAGCCTGTATTAGAGTCTCTCAAATAATCGCAACGCAAAGGGTCTGCAAAGACACCTTCGGGTTGTGAGGTTAAGCGACTAAGCGTACACGGTGGATGCCTAGGCAGTCAGAGGCGATGAAGGGCGTGCTAATCTGCGAAAAGCGTCGGTAAGCTGATATGAAGCGTTACAACCGACGATACCCGAATGGGGAAACCCAGTGCAATTCGTTGCACTATTGCATGGTGAATACATAGCCATGCAAGGCGAACCGGGGGAACTGAAACATCTAAGTACCCCGAGGAAAAGAAATCAACCGAGATTCCCCCAGTAGCGGCGAGCGAACGGGGAAGAGCCCAGAGTCTGAATCAGTTTATGTGTTAGTGGAAGCGTCTGGAAAGTCGCACGGTACAGGGTGATAGTCCCGTACACAAAAATGCATATTCTGTGAACTCGATGAGTAGGGCGGGACACGTGACATCCTGTCTGAATATGGGGGGACCATCCTCCAAGGCTAAATACTCCTGACTGACCGATAGTGAACCAGTACCGTGAGGGAAAGGCGAAAAGAACCCCGGCGAGGGGAGTGAAATAGAACCTGAAACCGTGTACGTACAAGCAGTGGGAGCACCTTCGTGGTGTGACTGCGTACCTTTTGTATAATGGGTCAGCGACTTATATTTTGTAGCAAGGTTAACCGAATAGGGGAGCCGTAGGGAAACCGAGTCTTAACTGGGCGTCTAGTTGCAAGGTATAGACCCGAAACCCGGTGATCTAGCCATGGGCAGGTTGAAGGTTGGGTAACACTAACTGGAGGACCGAACCGACTAATGTTGAAAAATTAGCGGATGACTTGTGGCTGGGGGTGAAAGGCCAATCAAACCGGGAGATAGCTGGTTCTCCCCGAAAGCTATTTAGGTAGCGCCTCGTGAACTCATCTTCGGGGGTAGAGCACTGTTTCGGCTAGGGGGTCATCCCGACTTACCAAACCGATGCAAACTCCGAATACCGAAGAATGTTATCACGGGAGACACACGGCGGGTGCTAACGTCCGTCGTGAAGAGGGAAACAACCCAGACCGCCAGCTAAGGTCCCAAAGTCATGGTTAAGTGGGAAACGATGTGGGAAGGCACAGACAGCCAGGATGTTGGCTTAGAAGCAGCCATCATTTAAAGAAAGCGTAATAGCTCACTGGTCGAGTCGGCCTGCGCGGAAGATGTAACGGGGCTAAACCATGCACCGAAGCTGCGGCAGCGACACTTAGGTGTTGTTGGGTAGGGGAGCGTTCTGTAAGCCGTTGAAGGTGACCTGTGAGGGTTGCTGGAGGTATCAGAAGTGCGAATGCTGACATAAGTAACGATAATGCGGGTGAAAAACCCGCACGCCGGAAGACCAAGGGTTCCTGTCCAACGTTAATCGGGGCAGGGTGAGTCGACCCCTAAGGCGAGGCTGAAAAGCGTAGTCGATGGGAAACAGGTTAATATTCCTGTACTTGGTGTTACTGCGAAGGGGGGACGGAGAAGGCTAGGCTAGCCGGGCGACGGTTGTCCCGGTTTAAGCATGTAGGCGGAGTGACCAGGTAAATCCGGTTGCTTATCAACGCTGAGGTGTGATGACGAGCCACTACGGTGGTGAAGTAGTTGATGCCAAGCTTCCAGGAAAAGCCTCTAAGCATCAGGTAACATTAAATCGTACCCCAAACCGACACAGGTGGTCAGGTAGAGAATACTCAGGCGCTTGAGAGAACTCGGGTGAAGGAACTAGGCAAAATGGTGCCGTAACTTCGGGAGAAGGCACGCTGGCGCTAGGTGAAGAGACTTGCTCTCAGAGCTGAAGCCAGTCGCAGATACCAGCTGGCTGCAACTGTTTAATAAAAACACAGCACTGTGCAAACACGAAAGTGGACGTATACGGTGTGACGCCTGCCCGGTGCTGGAAGGTTAATTGATGGGGTCAGCCGCAAGGCGAAGCTCTTGATCGAAGCCCCAGTAAACGGCGGCCGTAACTATAACGGTCCTAAGGTAGCGAAATTCCTTGTCGGGTAAGTTCCGACCTGCACGAATGGCGTAATGATGGCCAGGCTGTCTCCACCCGAGACTCAGTGAAATTGAACTCGCTGTGAAGATGCAGTGTACCCGCGGCAAGACGGAAAGACCCCGTGAACCTTTACTATAGCTTGACACTGAACATTGAGCCTTGATGTGTAGGATAGGTGGGAGGCATTGAAGTGTGGACGCCAGTCTGCATGGAGCCAACCTTGAAATACCACCCTTTAATGTTTGATGTTCTAACTCGGCCCCGTAATCCGGGGTGAGGACAGTGTCTGGTGGGTAGTTTGACTGGGGCGGTCTCCTCCCAAAGAGTAACGGAGGAGCACGAAGGTTAGCTAATCACGGTCGGACATCGTGAGGTTAGTGCAAAGGCATAAGCTAGCTTGACTGCGAGAGTGACGGCTCGAGCAGGTACGAAAGTAGGTCTTAGTGATCCGGTGGTTCTGAATGGAAGGGCCATCGCTCAACGGATAAAAGGTACTCCGGGGATAACAGGCTGATACCGCCCAAGAGTTCATATCGACGGCGGTGTTTGGCACCTCGATGTCGGCTCATCACATCCTGGGGCTGAAGTAGGTCCCAAGGGTATGGCTGTTCGCCATTTAAAGTGGTACGCGAGCTGGGTTTAGAACGTCGTGAGACAGTTCGGTCCCTATCTGCCGTGGGCGTTGGAAGATTGAGAGGGGCTGCTCCTAGTACGAGAGGACCGGAGTGGACGAATCACTGGTGTTCGGGTTGTCATGCCAATGGCATTGCCCGGTAGCTAAATTCGGAAGAGATAACCGCTGAAAGCATCTAAGCGGGAAACTTGCCTCGAGATGAGTCTTCCCTGGGGCTTTAAGCCCCCTGAAGGAACGTTAAAGACTATGACGTTGATAGGCTGGGTGTGTAAGTGCAGCGATGCATTGAGCTAACCAGTACTAATGATCCGTGAGGCTTAACCTTACAACACCAAAGGTGTTTTGGTGATTTGAGAGAGAGAGATTTTCAGCGAAGTTCCGAGATTGGGCTGACTGGCTGCACGATATATTATTGTGAAGCGGGTGAGTTAAAACAGAATTTGCCTGGCGGCCATAGCGCGGTGGTCCCACCTGATCCCATGCCGAACTCAGAAGTGAAACGCCGTAGCGCCGATGGTAGTGTGGGGTCTCCCCATGCGAGAGTAGGACACTGCCAGGCATCAAATTTAGCGTGCTGATATGGCTCAGTTGGTAGAGCGCACCCTTGGTAAGGGTGAGGTCCCCAGTTCGACTCTGGGTATCAGCACCAGTTACATGGGTTTAAAAGTTCGGTAGTTGTAGAAAAGAATTTACCTGGCGGCAATAGCGCGGTGGTCCCACCTGACCCCATGCCGAACTCAGAAGTGAAACGCCGTAGCGCCGATGGTAGTGTGGGGTCTCCCCATGCGAGAGTAGGACACTGCCAGGTATCAAATCAAGCAAAGACCCCATGCCAAAAGCGTGGGGTTTTTGCTTTTCTGCTATCCAAAAAATAGAAACCACTAGCAGCTATGGTGAGCAGTATCGTGGCTGTATAGCGCAGACTGCTGACAAATTCCGCTGACTCTATCCGCCGGTTTTTCCTGCCACTAGTGCTTTGTTAATTGCATCAACCCGCTATAAATACGTCAATTTTTGCGTTTTAACCACTGACAAAATCAAGCTAACTGTTTTACTGGGCACCGATATTGTCACCACCGCAGTGAAACATTTTCAGGTTGTGGCAGAACGCTCGACTTTTCATCTAAAACCCGCTATCTTCAGGCATCTAGAAGTCTAAACGTATAAACGGATATATTGAGGATATAGGCATGCCAATTCGGGTTCCTGATGAATTACCGGCTGTGAGTTTCTTACGCAATGAGAATGTTTTTGTCATGACCTCATCACGTGCGAAAACTCAGGAAATTCGTCCCCTGAAGGTGTTGGTTTTGAATCTGATGCCTAAAAAAATTGAGACGGAAAATCAATTCCTGCGTTTACTCTCTAACTCACCTTTACAGATCGATATTCAATTGCTGCGGGTTGATAGCCGCGAATCAAAAAATACCCCTGCCGAGCACCTGAACAACTTCTATTGTGACTTTGAGGATATCCAGGATCAAAACTTCGATGGGCTGATCGTTACTGGTGCGCCACTGGGGTTGGTCGATTTCTGCGATGTCGCCTACTGGCCGCAGATCGAACGTATTATTGCCTGGGCAAAAGATCATGTTACCTCAACCCTATTTGTATGCTGGGCGGTACAGGCGGCGTTAAATATCTTGTACGGCATTCCTAAGATGACCCGTGAGGTCAAACTCTCCGGTATTTATCAGCACCAAACTCGGGAACCTCTGGCGCTATTAACACGCGGCTTTGACGAGACCTTCCTCGCCCCCCATTCCCGTTATGCTGATTTCCCGCTTGAGGTGCTTCAGCAATATAGTGATCTGGACATATTAGTCTCATCGGAAGAGGCGGGTGCATATCTGTTTGCCAGCAAAGATAAGCGGGTGGCTTTTGTGACCGGGCATCCTGAATATGATGTTGATACGCTGGCAGGAGAGTATCAGCGTGACGTGGCCGCAGGTCTTAACCCGCAAGTTCCACTGAATTATTTCCCTCACGACGATGCGACTTTGCCACCAAAAGCTTCATGGCGTAGTCATGGGCATCTGCTGTTTGCGAATTGGCTGAACTACTACGTTTACCAAATCACCCCGTTTGATTTGCGTCGTATGAACCCGACCCTCGATTAGTTTCTCCCCGCCCTCAAATGAAAATAATAGCGGCTGAATCGAAGCCGCCTGTCTGTTTCCCCTCCTGATTAGTGCCACTCATCCCTTTGTTAACTGGTCTGATCTCTTTGATAAACAATAAGTTATCTCACCAAAATTAGGTTAATGGAAGCGACTTCCTATCCATTCACCTTACACTTATATGTTAACGATATGATAAATAAAGATTAAAAAAATATTTTAAGTAAAAATGGAAATCGTTTTTGATTTTAATAATTAATTGATTATTCTTAGTGCTGTCGGGGTGAAAAATGACCATGAAATTCAGCCTTCAATATTACAGTCGAAGCGTATTTCCCGATAAGAGTCCAAGAGTGACGCTGTGTTAGCGTTGATGTGAACATCGTGAGATGGGTAAGGGGAAGGGTAATGACACAACAGATAGTCGGCACGGAGTTAGTTTTCACCCAGCATTTTAGCAGTGCTGAGCGGCAGGTTTTGCCTGATGAAGCTATCGAATTTTTGGCTGAATTAGTGGCTAAGTTTGCGCAGCCGCGTAGCAAACTCCTTGCTGCGCGGGCCTCCTGGCAACAAGCGATTGACCAGGGCGCGTTGCCTGATTTTATTTCGGAAACCAATTCCATTCGTGATGGTGACTGGAAAGTTCAAGGCATACCTGCGGACTTACGTGATCGTCGCGTTGAAATCACCGGGCCGGTTGAGCGCAAAATGGTGATTAATGCCCTCAATGCAAATGTGAAAGTCTTTATGGCCGATTTTGAAGATTCGCTGGCACCCAGCTGGGATAAGGTCATTGAAGGTCAGATTAATTTGCACGATGCGGTCAAAGGCACCATCTCGTATGCGAATGAGTCCGGCAAGATTTATCAGTTAAAACCCAATCCAGCGGTGTTAATTGCCCGGGTTCGTGGCCTGCATTTACCAGAAAAACATGTTAAGTGGCAGGGGGAAGATATCCCCGGTGGCTTATTTGATTTCGCGTTGTATTTCTACCATAATTATAAGTTATTGCTCGCTAATGGCAGCGGCCCCTATTTCTATCTACCAAAGATGCAGTCCTATCAGGAAGCGGCTTGGTGGAGTGATGTTTTCAGCTTTACCGAACAGCGTTTCGATCTACCACAGGGCACCATTAAGGCCACGGTCTTAATCGAAACCTTGCCAGCGGTATTCCAGATGGATGAGATCCTCTACCACCTGCGCCACCACATTGTTGCCCTGAATTGTGGCCGTTGGGACTATATCTTCAGCTATATCAAAACGCTGAAAAATCACAGTGATCGTGTGCTGCCCGATCGTCAGTCGGTCACCATGACTAAACCTTTCCTGAGCGCCTACTCTCGCTTACTGATTAAGACCTGCCATAAGCGTGGTGCGCTGGCGATGGGGGGGATGGCGGCCTTTATCCCGAATAAAGATCCAGAAAAAAATGCGCTGGTATTGGATAAAGTTCGCGCGGACAAAGAGCTGGAAGCGAGCAACGGCCATGATGGAACATGGGTCGCACACCCAGGTCTGGCCGATACCGTGATGGAGGTCTTTAACAAAGTTCTGGGTGATCGGCCAAATCAATTAGAGGTGAGCCGCGCGCAAGACCAGCCGATCACTGCCGCTGAATTGCTGGAGCCTTGCACTGGCGATCGCACCGAAGAGGGGATGCGGGCCAATATCCGCGTCGCGGTGCAATACATCGAAGCATGGATATCAGGCAATGGCTGTGTACCGATTTATGGCCTGATGGAAGATGCCGCCACGGCTGAGATCTCCCGAACTTCTATCTGGCAATGGATTCATCACCAGAAAAGCCTGAGCAATGGTCAGACGGTGACGAAAGCGCTGTTCCGCAGCATGTTGAGTGAAGAAATGCAGGTAGTGAAGCTTGAACTTGGCGCAGAACGTTTTGATGGTGGGCGGTTTGAAGAAGCCGCTCGTCTGATGGAGCGAATTACAACACAAGATGAGCTTATCGACTTCCTGACACTACCGGGCTACGCATTACTTGCCTGATACCCTTCGTTCTTGAAGCTGCAGCGGTGTTAGCTGCGTTCACTTACCCGAATCACTGACTAGTGTCAGCTCATCGGGATGCGCTCGCTTGCTGCCTACCTGCAACTCCAATAACTTTGGGTATAACGCCCTATTTAACCCTACAAAATTAAGTAATAAGGAATATCGCCATGACAACCTCTCGTACTCAACAAATTCAGCAGTTGGAACAGGAATGGAAATCACCGCGCTGGAAGGGGATCACCCGCCCCTATAGCGCTGAAGAAGTGATCAAACTGCGCGGCTCAGTTAACCCGGAATGCACACTGGCGCAGCATGGCGCGAAAAAATTGTGGGCGTTGCTACACGGCGAATCACGTAAAGGTTACATCAACTGTCTGGGGGCGCTAACGGGCGGTCAGGCATTACAACAGGCAAAAGCCGGTGTCGAGGCGATTTATCTGTCGGGCTGGCAGGTTGCTGCCGATGCCAATACTGCGTCCAGCATGTATCCGGACCAGTCGCTGTATCCGGTCGACTCGGTGCCAGCGGTGGTGAAACGCATTAATAACAGTTTCCGTCGCGCGGATCAGATTCAGTGGTCGAATAATATTGAGCCGGGCAACAAAGGCTATACCGACTATTTCCTGCCGATTGTGGCAGATGCTGAAGCGGGTTTTGGCGGCGTATTGAATGCGTTTGAATTGATGAAAGCGATGATTGAAGCCGGTGCGGCTGGCGTTCACTTTGAGGATCAATTGGCGGCGGTGAAGAAATGCGGCCATATGGGCGGCAAAGTCTTGGTGCCCACACAGGAGGCGATTCAGAAGCTGGTTGCTGCCCGCTTAGCCGCCGACGTGCTCGGCGTGCCAACGCTGCTGATTGCGCGCACTGATGCTGATGCGGCGGATTTGCTGACCTCCGATTGCGACCCTTATGACAGCGAATTTATTACCGGCGACCGCACTGCTGAAGGTTTCTTCCGCACTCATGCGGGTATCGAGCAAGCCATCAGCCGTGGTCTGGCCTATGCCCCTTATGCCGATTTGGTGTGGTGTGAAACCTCGACGCCGGACTTGGCGCTGGCGAAACGTTTTGCCGATGCGGTTCACGCTAAATTCCCTGGTAAATTATTGGCTTATAACTGCTCGCCATCATTTAACTGGAAGAAGAACCTGACCGACCAACAAATCGCCAGCTTCCAGGAGGATCTCTCCGCGATGGGCTATAAATATCAATTTATTACGTTGGCGGGTATCCACAGCATGTGGTTCAACATGTTCGACCTGGCCCACGCCTACGCGCAAGGTGAGGGCATGAAGCACTATGTGGAGAAAGTGCAGCAGCCGGAATTTGCCTCCGTTGAACGCGGCTACACCTTTGCCTCCCATCAGCAAGAAGTGGGTACTGGCTACTTTGATAAAGTCACCAATATCATTCAGGGCGGAGAGTCCTCAGTCACAGCACTGACTGGCTCGACGGAAGAGCAGCAGTTCTAAGCAACTGATTGATGAGTTTATGTTTTATCAGGAGCCTGCTTATGCAGGCTCTGTTCCGTATGGCAGGGGGTGAGCATGGCGGTAAAATTAGAACAATTAATCGCTCAGACAATTTTGCAGGGATTCGATGCACAATATGGCCGTTTTCTTGAGGTGACCGCCAGCGCCCAGCACCGTTTTGAGCAAGCAGATTGGCATGCGGTACAGCAGGCGATGAAAAAACGTATTCATCTCTATGACCACCACGTGGGATTAGTGGTTGAACAGCTCAAGCACATCACCGACCAACGCCATTTTGATGCCGCCTTTCTGGCGCGGGTCAAAGAGATCTATACCGAGCTGTTACCGGATTACCCGCGCTTTGAAATCGCGGAAAGTTTTTTTAATTCAGTTTACTGCCGCTTATTCAAACACCGCGATTTAACGCCGGATAAGCTGTTTGTTTTCAGCTCACAACCGGAGCGGCGCTTTCGTGAGATCCCACGCCCTTTAGCCCGCGACTTTGCTCCCAAGGGGGATTTGAGCGGCATGTTACAGATGGTGCTCAATGACTTGCCGCTGCGGTTACCGTGGGAGAACTTGCCACGAGATATCGACTATATTGCGGCGGCCCTGCGGCAGAACTTTACTGATAAGCAACTTGTCGATGCCCAGTTTCAAATCGCCAATGAGCTATTTTATCGCAACAAAGCCGCGTGGTTAGTGGGCAAACTGCGACTACCGGAGGGGATCTTCCCATTCCTGCTGCCTATTCATCACAATGAATCAGGCGCGCTATTTATCGATACCTGTCTGACCAGCAAGGCCGAGGCCAGCATCGTGTTTGGCTTTGCTCGCTCTTACTTTATGGTTTACGCGCCACTGCCTGCGGCCATGGTCGAATGGCTACGGGAGATCTTACCGGGTAAATCGACGGCTGAGCTGTATATGGCGATTGGCTGCCAGAAACATGGTAAAACCGAAAGCTATCGTGAATATCTCACTTTCGTCCATCAATCTAGTGAGCAGTTTATTATTGCGCCGGGGGTCAAAGGCATGGTGATGCTGGTCTTCACTTTACCCTCATTTGATCGGGTGTTTAAGGTGATCAAAGATCAGTTTGCCCCGCAAAAAGAGGTCACTCAGGCGCGGGTTTTAGAGTGCTACCAACTGGTTAAAGAGCACGATCGTGTCGGGCGCATGGCTGACACCCAAGAGTATGAAAATTTTGTGATCGATAAGCACCGCATTAGCCCTGAACTGTTAGCTGAGCTACAGCGGGAAGTGCCGGAGAAATTGGAAGATTTAGGCGATCAAATCATCATTAAGCACCTGTATATGGAGCGGCGAATGACGCCACTGAATATCTATATGGAGCAGGCGAATGATCAGCAGTTGAAGGATGCTATCGAAGAGTATGGTAATGCCATCAAACAGCTGGCTGCGGCCAATATCTTCCCCGGCGACATGCTATTTAAGAACTTCGGCGTGACCCGCCATGGGCGCGTGGTGTTCTACGATTATGATGAAATTTGCTATATGACCGAGGTGAATTTCCGCGACATCCCCCCTCCGCGTTATCCAGAAGATGAGATGGCGAGTGAGCCGTGGTACAGCGTGTCACCCAATGATGTGTTCCCCGAAGAGTTCCGCCACTTCTTATGTACCGACTTGAAAATAAGACACTTTTTTGAGGAGGTACACAGTGACCTGTTCCACGCCAGTTATTGGCGTGGGTTGCAGGCGCGAATTCGGGATGGGTATGTGGAGGATGTTTTTGCTTATCGACGCAAGCAGCGCTTCTCCCAGCGGGTGATCTCTTGACGGCTACTGCGCGCAGGGCGCACCCAAACTCCTTTCGCTCGCTACGCCTTGATTGGGGGTAAAAATCGCTGCTGAGAGTAACGCGATCCAGAGCGGTGAGGGCGGGTAGAAGAGTAAAGCGTCCGCGCCAGGGCGGCGCGGCTCGAGCCTACAGGGAAGTATTTACGGCGTCTTTACGATCTGCCTGTTCTCACCGATCGACAGGATTTAACTTTATTTTTCATTATCCTAACCGCGACTCCCGCCGCCGTAGGATTGGGTTATCTCTTTCGCGGCGTGGATGACCAGTGCGCCAAGTTCGGTGACGCGATCGTCGGTGATGCGCGATACCGGGCCGGAGATGGAGATCGCGGCGAAGGCTTCGTGGTGTTCATCGAACAGGCAGGCGGCGATACAACGCAGGCCGAGGGCATGTTCTTCATCATCAAACGAATACCCTTGCTTGCGGATCAGCGCCAAATTCTCCTTCAAACTGGCCGGATTGGTGCGGGTATGCTGAGTGTAGGCGTGCAACCCTTTTTTATGTAACAGCTGCACCAGTTGATCGTCGCTCAGGGTGGAGAGAAAGGCTTTACCCGCTCCGGAGGCATGCATGGGCAGCTTACCGCCAATAGGTGCGGACATTCGCATCAGCGCGGTGCACTGCACCTGATCGATAATAATTGCCTGATAATCACTGTGATCCAGCACCGCCAGATTCACCGTCTCGCCGGATTCATCCATCAAACGGCGCAGCATCGGGTGAACCATTGCCAACAAATTACGGCTCTGCAAAAAACTACTGCCGACAATAAAAGCATGGGAACCCATGGTCCAAAGCCCTAAATCCCCCACCTGACGGACAAAACCCTGCTGTTGCATGGTCGTCAGCAATCGATGAGTGGTTGAGTTCGGTAAACCCGCTTGCTGTGCCAAATCCGTCAGTGCCACACTTCCTTGCGCTTCGGAAATATATTCCAATAATTTAAGCCCGCGTGTCAGTGACTGAACCTGACCGGTTGCTGCGGGAGCTGTTTGTGCGGCTGCCTTGGGTTTCTTGCCCCGCTTAATTGGAATCGGTAACGCCATAAATCAGCCTCATCTTCATTTTTATGGAATTCATTTTCGTTTTTCAATTATGCATGAAAACCCCCAAAAACGCTCATCCGATGAGTCAGGTTTTCTACCTGAAAAAGTCTCAACTGTGAGTGGACTCATAACGTGAGTAACTTGTGCTAGGATGTCAAACGGGTATGTCGAATGGATTATTTTTACAACAGGGTAAAGAGGCGGCAGTGGTGGATATAGTCACAAAGAATAAGGTTAAGGAGTTACATCAGCAACTGGCACAACGGATTTTGGTGCTGGACGGCGGTATGGGCACCATGATCCAGAGCTATCGGCTGGAAGAGGCGGATTACCGTGGCGCGCGTTTTGCCGATTGGCCCAGTGATCTGAAAGGTAACAATGACTTACTGGTGCTTTCCAAACCGGAAGTTATTACCGCCATCCACAATGCCTACTTGGAAGCGGGCGCTGATATTCTCGAAACCAATACATTTAACTCCACCACTATTGCGATGGCGGATTATCAGATGGAGTCGCTGTCGGCGGAGATCAACTATGAAGCCGCCCGTCTGGCCCGCATCTGCGCCGATGAATGGACGGCCCGCACACCGGACAAACCACGCTATGTGGCCGGGGTGCTTGGCCCGACCAACCGCACCGCGTCTATCTCCCCTAAAGTGAATGATCCGGCATTTCGTAACGTCAGTTTTGATCAACTGGTCGAAGCCTATCGGGAGTCAACCTGCGCGCTGATTGAGGGGGGGCCGATCTGATTATGATTGAAACCGTTTTCGATACCCTGAATGCCAAAGCCGCCACCTTTGCCGTTGAAACTGAATTTGAAGCAATGGGCGTGCTGCTGCCGGTGATGATTTCGGGCACCATTACTGATGCCTCGGGCCGCACCCTATCAGGCCAAACTACCGAAGCGTTTTACAACTCCCTGCGCCACGTTAAGCCGCTCTCCTTTGGCCTGAACTGCGCTTTGGGGCCAGATGAGTTGCGTCAATATGTCGCGGAGTTATCGCGCATCTCTGAATATTATGTCAGTGCGCACCCGAACGCCGGCTTGCCGAATGCCTTTGGTGAATATGATCTCGACGCCAAAGAGATGGCGGAGCAGATTGGCGAGTGGGCGCGTGCCGGATTCCTGAATATTGTCGGCGGTTGCTGCGGGACAACACCACGGCACATTGCGGCGATGGCTAAAGCGGTGGCTGGCGTGCCGCCGCGCCAACTGCCGGATATCCCGGTCGCCTGCCGCTTGGCGGGGCTGGAGCCGCTGACCATTGATGCCAATACACTGTTTGTTAACGTCGGCGAGCGCACCAACGTAACAGGCTCTGCCCGCTTCAAGCGGCTGATAAAAGAAGAGAAATATGATGAAGCGCTGGAAGTCGCCCTCCAGCAAGTTGAAAGCGGCGCACAGATTATCGATATCAATATGGATGAGGGCATGTTGGACGCAGAGGCGGCCATGGTGCGCTTCCTCAACCTGATCGCTGGCGAGCCAGATATCGCGCGAGTACCGATCATGATTGACTCCTCGAAGTGGGAGGTGATTGAGAAAGGGCTGAAGTGCATTCAGGGCAAAGGTATCGTCAACTCCATCTCAATGAAAGAGGGAGAGGAAGCCTTTATTCATCATGCCAAGCTGGTTCGCCGTTATGGTGCCGCCATGGTGGTGATGGCGTTTGATGAAGCGGGGCAGGCGGATACCCGCGCCCGTAAAATTGAGATTTGCCGCCGCGCCTATAAAATATTGACGGAAACCGTGGGTTTCCCGCCGGAAGATATTATTTTCGACCCGAATATTTTCGCCGTGGCGACCGGGATTGAAGAGCATAACAACTATGCTGTTGATTTTATTGAAGCCTGCGCCGATATCAAAGCTGAACTACCCCACGCCATGATCTCTGGCGGTGTCTCCAATGTCTCCTTCTCCTTCCGTGGCAATGATCCGGTTCGTGAAGCGATTCACGCGGTGTTCCTGTATTACGCCATTCGTAACGGCATGGATATGGGGATCGTCAATGCCGGTCAGTTGGCGATTTATGATGATTTGTCCGACGAGCTGCGGGATGCCGTCGAGGACGTGATCCTCAACCGCCGCAGTGACAGCACCGAGCGCCTGCTGGATCTGGCAGAGAAATACCGCAGCAGTAAAAGTGGTGAAGTGGCGATTCAGCAAGCGGAATGGCGTGGCTGGCCAGTGACGAAGCGCCTCGAGTACTCACTGGTGAAAGGGATCACCGAGTTTATTGAGCTGGATACCGAAGAGGCCCGCCAGCAGGCGGATCGGCCCATTGAGGTGATTGAAGGGCCATTGATGGCGGGGATGAATGTGGTCGGTGACCTGTTTGGCGAGGGGAAAATGTTCCTGCCGCAGGTGGTGAAATCAGCCCGGGTGATGAAACAGGCGGTGGCCTATCTCGAACCTTATATTGAGGCCAGCAAACAGAAAGGGACCACGGCGGGCAAGATCCTGCTGGCGACAGTGAAAGGCGATGTCCATGACATTGGTAAAAACATCGTTGGCGTGGTGTTGCAGTGCAATAATTACCAAATTATCGATTTAGGCGTGATGGTGCCGACTGAAAAAATTCTGCGCACGGCGCGGGAAGAGCAGGTCGATATCATCGGCTTATCCGGGCTGATTACCCCGTCGCTGGATGAGATGGTTAACGTGGCGAAAGAGATGGAGCGCCAGGGCTTTACACTGCCGCTGCTGATTGGCGGCGCGACCACCTCCAAAGCCCATACTGCGGTGAAAATCGAGCAGAACTACAGTGGCTCGACCACCTATGTTTCTAATGCTTCGCGCAGTGTTGGCGTGGTCTCCGCGTTATTATCTGATACTCAACGTGATGATTTTGTGGCGAAAACCCGCAAAGAGTATGAAACCGTCCGTATCCAACATGCCCGTAAAAAACCGCGTACTCCCCCCGTCAGTTTACCCACTGCGCGGGCGAACCACACGGTCATCGATTGGGAAAACTACCAGCCACCCGTCGCGCACAAATTAGGTGTGCAGGTGGTGGAAGCCAGCATTGAAACTTTGCGTAATTATATCGACTGGACGCCATTCTTTATGACCTGGTCGCTGGCGGGCAAGTATCCACGGATTTTGGAAGATGAAGTGGTGGGCGAAGAGGCTAAGCGCGTCTTTGCTGATGCCAATGAGCTGCTGGATAAGCTGTCGGCGGAGGATCTGCTGCACCCGAAAGGGGTGGTGGGCCTGTTCCCGGCCAACAGTGTCGGTGATGATATTGAGATTTACCGTGATGAGCGGCGCGACGAAGTGCTGGTGGTCAGCCATCATCTGCGCCAGCAAACTGAGAAAACAGACTTCCCGAACTACTGTCTGGCCGATTATGTTGCCCCTAAATCCAGTGGTAAAGCGGATTACTTCGGTGCTTTTGCCGTCACTGGCGGGCTGGAGGAGGATGCACTGGCTGACGCCTATGATGCTCAACATGATGACTACAACAAAATCATGATTAAGGCGCTGTCAGATCGTCTGGCGGAAGCTTTTGCAGAATACCTACATGAGCGGGTGCGCAAAGTGTATTGGGGCTTCTCACCCAATGAAAATCTGAGCAACGAAGAGCTGGTGCGCGAGAACTATCAGGGCATCCGCCCTGCACCGGGTTATCCGGCTTGCCCAGAGCACACGGAAAAAGGCCAAATCTGGCAGTTGCTGGATGTGGAAACTCACACCGGTATGAAACTGACCGAGTCTTTCGCCATGTGGCCGGGGGCATCGGTATCGGGCTGGTACTTTAGCCATCCAGAGAGTAAATATTTTGCCGTGGCGCAGATTCAGCGGGATCAGGTGGAGGACTATGCCGCCCGTAAAGGGATGCCAGTGGCCGAGGTTGAGCGCTGGTTAGCGCCAAATCTGGGTTATGACGCGGATTAACACCTAACTTGCTAATGAGACAAAATAAAAAGGAGATAACCAGTAATGGCTACCTCCTTTTTTAATCCGCGTTTAGCGGGTTTGGCTGGTGAATGTTAGCCTCGAGTTACCCCCGCTACTGCATTTTTCTGTTCAGAACTACCGTGAGCGTCGATCAACGGTATTTGACCGTTTTTAATGTCGCTATAACTATTTTTCATAATATCGCCGACGGAGGAGGAGGCATTCACTCTGGCCCCACCTTTAGTGTGTTTACCATTAACATCTTGTAGCTCAAGGCCATTGGTTTTCAACGCAACATCGCGATCTTGGTTGGATATTTTCCCGCCAGTCAGTTGTGTTTTGCCTTTGACGTCCAGATTAACGCTCTGCTTACCGTTAATGGCTGATTGCGTCTCAACGGCGCTGTTCTCAACTACGCTGACATCAATTAGAGCACCCCCTTTGCCCCCTTTGACTTGATCTTCCTGAACGTTGCTTTTGACTTTATTACCGACGGATTTTGCACCTTTTTGCCACCATTTATCTTTGGTTTCCTCTTCATCCGTTGATTCGTCTAACGCCACTTTTTTCCCATCTTTGGTATAGCTGACGAGTTTGACGTTGTCCTCTTCATTTGTGGTGGATTTGCTGGATAATTGGTCATATTTAGTTTCGGCTTTGTCGAATAATTTGGTGGATTTTTCGTCTAATTTTTTTTTGATTTTATCAGAGCCAATTGGGCTGGCATTGGCTAACTGCTTAATCATACTGTCACTTTTTTCGTTACTGTGGCCAGCATTTAGTGCGACATTGACATTGGTTTTGTTCAGCTCATTTTTGCGACTTTGAATTTTTAGGTCGCCGCCAATCGTGCCATTAATATTGTTGGCGGCGATGATAGCGCCGGCCAGCATGGCATCTTTCGCACTGTTCATGACAATGTCATTGCTGTTGATCTGCGTATTTTGTTGGGTGACGGAATTCAGTTTATCAACGCCAACATTTAATTTAGCGCCGATATCATGCGTCTTCGCACGGCTTTCTTGATCAACGATACCTTTGTCATCCTTTTTAACGGAGGTATTCTGACCAGCATTTGCGGCGATGTTAACGTTCCAGTTATTTTTGTGCTCTTTATCTTGCGCTGACTCCAGGACGATGCCGCCATTATTGGCTGTCAGAACCGTATGCTGGCTGGTAATATTGGCATTCTGCATATGAATAGCCTCCTTATCATTACTACCCGCTTTTACCGTCAACGTCCCGTTGCTATTGATAACGCTTCCCTGATGACTGAGGGCCGATTCATCGGTGCTAGCGACCTTGATCTCTAGGCCACCACCCATTCCTTTGCTATTTTTATCTTTACCGGTACTTTTACTGATTTTTGCATTGGCCCCAGCTGACCAGGTCATATCTTGTTTGGACGATTGTGATTGTGCGGCTTGCATATCCACTTTCCCGCCAGCCGTGAGCAGAACATCACCGGTGGCCTTTTCTTTGCTGCCAAACGATGTGCCCGTGAGTGTCAAATCCTTCCCGGCATTCAGTTCCACCCCTTGCTGGCCTTGGATATTGCTGACTTGGGCAATAGAGGTACTGCTTTCACCTTTACTTTGCCCGCCGGCTAATTTCGCCGCCAATTCTTTACTTTTAGCGTTAGTACTGAAATCCACTGACACGTTGGCATCAACATTATTATGGTTTTCGCTGGTCAGGTTAGTCGCTTGATTAACGTGAATATTCCCCCCGCATTGATCGTCGTTTTTCCGCTACCCGCGTTGATATTGGTGCCTTGATAAATCGCATCTTCTTTCACATTGATAGTGACGCCATTAGCCGCATTCATGCTGCCTACCTGCGCTATTTCACCTTTGACGTGTTGTTCTTTAGAGCCACCACTCCCCTTGCCAGCAATGGAGATGTCACTGCCTGTATTGGTAGAGATCCGCAGATCTGCTTTGCCAAAGGTCTCTTTAATCTGTTGCTCAACACGATTAACTGCGGCCTCTGAAGTATGGCTGGCTGCATCCAGATTTATCGCGCCTTTTTCGGCGTTATAATGGGTCCCCTGATCTTTTATTGCACCGGTGGTATTAATATCGATATCACCCGCCTTGACTGTGGTTACAACGGATCGTGTGCTATCCAGGCTAGTGTCTTTCACACCCACGCTAGCTGATAAATCAACCCCGGCATTAGGTGTATTAATGTCTTGTAATCCTTCATAGGTTTCCATAGCATCGGCAACATTCGGGTCTTGAACTGCATTGATAGCCTTTTCAATCGGCCGGGTCATTTCGCTGTAATTAACATTGGCTTCGAAACCCACTTCGACCTTGGTGCCCGACGTGGTAGTTTTTTCGCTGTTAGTGGCTGCCAGATTATTGACGGTGGTGGCGTTGGCTTGATAACCGCCATCCACGACATGTGATGTTCCCTGATTAGTTAGGTCGTTGGTCGCATTAATCACCAGATTGCCCGCGATGTTTGAACCAGAAACTACTGCGGTGGATTTATCACTCTGTGTGGTAGAGTTTTCATAGTTGAAATTCGCACCACTGCCGGCTTTATCCATGCCGCCAGTATAGTGAGCCTCTAGCCCGATGCTCTCACTCTTTTTCTCGCTGCTGGTGGTATCTTGTGCCGCGAGGAATTCCACATTTTCGCCCTTAATATGGGCATCACCTGTGGTGGTCAATGTAGACCCAGTGAAGGAGACATCTTTGCCTGCATCCAGGTTGACCGTACCGCCTTCAAGGGTCGCGCCTTGATTTTTAATATGGGTGGTCTTCTCACTTTCACTGCTGTGGCCTAATTTGATTCCAGCATTATATTGATCTTTGCCATTATCACTGGTAAAACCTTCGATAGTCAGCTTGGTCTTTTGCTCATCAATTTTCTGCTGTTCTACTGCGGCCTTAACATTAATGTCGCCCAGTGTTTCAATACCCAATTCACCGGCACTTTTTATCATGCTGCCAATAACGTCGACATTATCTTTACTGATAACTTTAAGATTTGCGTCTGAAACCAATTCACTGCCGATGACTTTTTCATTACTGTTATTCGCTTTATGAGAGCTGCCGGTAATATTAAAGGCCACCCCAGTACGCTCATCAATTTTTGTGGTGGTAACACTCACTGCGTTATCAATTCTTATGCCACCATTTGCTGCTTGAACATAACCATCATCGACTCCTTTTACTTTACTGCCAGTAATAGAGACGCCATTGTTGCCAATAACCAGCATTTTACCATCGGCTGTTATTTCTGAGCGGTGGCTAGTTTCTGCAATATTATTGTTATTATTGTGGTCGTTACCACCTAATCCCATACTTCTTTCATGCTTACCATCTGTTGTTTTCTGATTTATGGTCTTTTTCACATCAATATTGACTTCATTAGCATTAATGAATAAATCGCCGTCAGTTAAGGCCTTAACGCCACTCACCGTGATTTTATCCTCTGCCGTTAGTCCCAAATTTCCGCCCGCCTTAAGCGTGGTTTGATTTAGTGTTTGGGTGGTGGTTTTGTTATCCCAAGTGATATCTTTGATCGTATGGGCATAATCATGGCCTTTGTCATGGGTCGAATTATCCATAACTGTACTTTCTAGGTGTAAATCTTTCTTAGCGTTGACCGATAGGTTTTTACCTGCATTTATCGCTGTACCTGACAGTTTTATATCGCCATCAGTTGATATTAGAGAAATATTGTTTTCCCCAGTAATAGCCGTGCCAAGATTAATTTGCTGTGTGTCTGTTTTATTTTGGGATTTATTCCATTTGCCAATTCCTAAAAATCCGTTTTTACCGTCACTGGAATAACTGGATTGGGTATCAGTGAGTGTTTCCGTATCCAGCTGGATACTCCCTCCCTGAAGCGAGATATCTCTACCCTTAATCTCTGTTGCAGTAAGGTGCGCTTTCTTATTGGCAACGATCCTAATATTTTTGCCTGCCAGCTTAGTTTGTTTCAGGCTCTGAGTGGTGTTATTGCCATTTTTACTTTCTTGAATCTTGCCGATGGCACGGATATTATTGGCTTTAAGGTCAATATTCTCACCTTGCAAATTAGCCGCCTGTAAATCAAGATTACCCGCAATTGAAGTCGTAATCGCTTGCGTTGCACTTAAATTACCATTGACTTTTACGCCACTGCCTTCACTGGTACTGATTAAATTAATTCGCCCAGCTTGCATCCCTCCTAAATAAGTACTATCGAGTTTGGTTGCGTTTTTATTAATGGTCTGTATCAGCTTGCCATCCGCAGAGACTTGGTTATGGCCAGATAGGGCATTAATTTCACCGGCGGTAATATTGGCGTCGCTATAAATCACTGGCGCGATTAAATCTAATATGCCGCTAGTGGTGACTGAATTCGTCATCTCCAAACGGTTAGTACCACTATTGGCAGTATTAAAACTTTGCAGTACACCTTGTTCCACCAGTGGATTACCAACAACCAATGAACTTCGGTTGGTATTAATAAAACCACAGCTACTACAAGTAATACCATTAGGGTTAGCTAATACATAATCTGCCGCCATACCAAATACTTCCTGCTTACCCATTAACAATGATGGGTTGCGACCAACAACTTCGTTAAGAATAATATTGGCGGCCTGACCATTGAGATTTTGGTTGGCGGATAACTGGCCAGCAAGTTGTGAAAGCCCCCCTGTTGTTGAGTTGTTAAATACTGCGCCATAATTATTAACATTAAACTCCTGGTATTGGTTATGTGATAATCCTGATGCTGACGGAGGAACGATATTAATAATATCTATCTCCATCTGCTTATTGATATCCGGTCGATGGGCACTATCGCCGGCACCGACGATACCGGCTGCATAACAGGTGGCGATTGAAACTGAAATAATACCGATAGCTGCCGCCAATTTACCTGCGGGAGAGAGTTTGAACTTATTGCCTTTCACTTTATATCTCCAGTTATGTTTACATTTTGGTGTTGGTAAAAATGCTGAAAATTGGCGACGGATTAATTAAAAGGAATAGGAAAAACGTGCCATAATTTGTGTTGGATCTTTTATCGGTGAGGTGGCAGATAATAATCGGCCACGATTGACCTCAATATCCAATTTAAGATCGCGATAATTGATACTGGCACCTGCACTAAGCCCCATTGCGCTGGCCCAATTTTGTTGTTGTTGTTGTTGTTGCTGAATGCGGCCAACATCAAGGCCTAGGCGCGGTGTTAGGGTGATATCACCCAGTGCAATGTTGTGCGATAGCGTATTTTGTAAGTACCAGCCATTATCCGCTGATAAGGTATTACGACTAAAACCACGAATAGCACTGCTATCGGTAATACTTATCCATTCGATACCCGGTAGGCGATCGTGGGAGTATTGGCCGTAGAACTGATTACTAAATAGATAAAAATCATCAAATAGTTTGAAATATTGATTGGAGGTCACGGCGAGTTTAGCTTTGGAAAATTGGCTATCCTGATAACGGGCTGACAAATTCTGGTCAGCACCCAGCAATGATAATCCCTGCTCAATGCTAAAATTAATATTGAATATGCCTGTGGGTAAAATGTGCAGATGATTAACACCTAATTCAAATACTGTGAGTGTTGGGCTACTGACAGCGATTCTTTGGTCATTAAGGTAGTTTTCAGCCTGCTTATAGGTCAGTTGGGCGCTCAGGCCATTAATTTGACCTTGATCGCGATAGAAAACATAATCAGTGCGTAATCCATGTTGCTGAGTTTTACCTTGCAGTTCGATGGTATTAAACTGCATTTGCACTGGGTAAAGGTATTCGGAGTAACTGCCAAAACCACTGAAAGTTAATGCGCCGTAGGGAACGGAATAAAATAGCGAGTAGGCACGGCTATAATTTTTTTGCGGGTTATCGGTGGTGTCTGTGATATTTAAGCTAATGGAATCTGATAGCCCAAGCGGATTATCAAATGAGAGCGTATTGCGGCTTAGCCACTTTCCGGTATATTCATTGCCGTAATTATCGAGTGATGTCGTCAGGTGCCAGGGTTGTGAACGGGTATTCCTGAGTTTGAGAATTGATCCTCCCGGTAGGGTGCCCGGTAAGATATCTACAGTTATTTTGTTTGAAGGTAAGCGGTTAGCTTGATCTAGCCCTTGGTCAAGCTGGGTAATATTCAGTGGCTTACCGATCATGTTCGGGAAAATAGTTTCACCACTTAACTCTGGATCATCACTTTCAAATTTTTCAATAAAGCCCTCGGTGACATTCAAGCCCAGTTCACCATCAGTATCGGTTGGTATAAACTGGATACGTGTCGTGATATAGCCTTTCGTCAGATAAATATGAGTGAGTTCGCGGGCCAACATATTGACATTTTCACTGCCAATACATTTTTCAGGTATGGCACTTAACTGAGTTAAATCATCGGGCGTTAATAAGGTAATACCCTGAATATAAACACCGTTGATGGGTAAGCATTGTTCGGTGTTTTCCAGTTCTGGTGCATTGCTCTCAACATCTGGTATTAATTCTATTTGTTTAAGTTGTGTTCTACGGCGCTCTTCTATTAGGTGATTAATTTCATTACTGCTGTTTTGTAAGCTCTGACGTGACTCATCAATGGGGAAGGGGATGTCTATCCCTGGCATCGTATTAGCTTGAGCGCCCGTGCTCAATAATAGCCACAGTGTAGTACGTTTTTTGATCATAATGTCCGGTGGGGGAGATGTACTGACCAGACAAATTAATGAGCAGGCCCTTCTTCTCCATCCTTGAGTCAAATTTACGGGCAGCACAATTACCGTCCCTAAGAAGTAAGAACGACAGGTAAATAGCGGGATTAAGGGATATTCAGAAATGATAGCAAGATAATTATATTTTAATATTAATCTGACATTGAATGGCTGGATTCAGATTTAATTAAAGTATATTCAGGTTAATGCTGGATGTTGTTTGGTTTTTTTTTGTGGAAGGAAATAGCATGGGGGAGAAAATACGCCACCACTGCACTGATAATAGCCACAATACAGACCATCGATATAAAGCGAGCATCTTTAATTGTCAGTGTCAGATATGAAAAACCGGACGAAATTGCCCGGTTTGTTACGCAGTCTAACTGTTATTCAAATCTCATATTTTTCAAACAGCGTTTTACTCAAACAAATTGTGATGCAGGGTTTGCACCACTTTTTCGGCATCACTGCCCGGGATCAGGAAGCAGAGGTTATGGCTGCTGGCACCATAGCAAATCATGCGAATATTGAATGGGTCGAGCACGCCAAACACCTCTTTGCCCACACCGCAGGACTGTGACAGCTGGTTGCCGATAATCGCCACTAGCGCCAGGCCCTCCTCCACTTCTACCCGGCACAGGGAGGATAGCTCGGTCAGCAGCGAGGTGGTCAGCAGGCTACCTGCCGTTGATGTCGAGCCGGTGGTATCCAGTGTCAGTGCCACACTCACTTCTGAGGTGGTGATCAAATCCACCGAGATATTGTGGCGCGCCAGAATGTTAAACACCTCGGCCAGAAAACCGCGGGCATGGAGCATGTTCAGGCTATGCAGGGTCACCAAAGTCTGATTGCGGCGCAGCGCCAGGGCGCGGAACAGGGGCGGGTTTTCGGTTTCGTTACACACCAAGGTGCCGCCAGCGGCGGGATCTTTGCTTGAGCCGACAAACACCGGAATGTCGCTGCGCACCGCCGGTAATAGGGTGGCAGGGTGCAATACTTTGGCGCCAAAGGTTGCCATTTCAGCCGCCTCTTCAAAGGCAATTTTGTCGATGCGTTTTGCCGATGGCACCACCCGTGGATCAGTGGTGTAAATTCCTGGCACGTCGGTCCAGATATCAATGCGGCTGACGTTAAGTGCTTCGCCCAGCAGTGCGGCGGTATAGTCACTACCGCCACGGCCAAGGGTGGTGGTTCGGCCTTTGCTTTCACTGCCGATAAACCCTTGGGTCACCACAATGGCGTGCTGGATGCGCGGGGCCAACTGGGTTTGGGCCAGTTCCGCTAATACCGTGGTGTCCGGTTCTGCGCGACCAAAACGGTCATTGGTTCGCATGATTTTACGCACATCAAACCACTCTACCGCCACTTGGCGCTGGCGCAGCAGCTCGACAAACAGCAGGGTCGACATCAACTCGCCGTGGCTGACCAGCTCATCCGTCAGTGCCGCCGAGGTCGCCAAACTGGCCGCTTCTGACAGCATAGCGATGTTTTCCAACATGCGGTCAATCTCTTCGCGGATCACCAGCGGATCGGCGAGTTTCGCGAGAATAGCGTCTTGAATTCGGCGAATTTCATCCAAATGGTGCTCGCGTTGTTCTGGCTCGCAGCCATCGGCAAGGGCGACCAACAGATTGGTAATTCCGGCAGAGGCCGACAAGATCACCAAACGAACGTCCGGGTTCGATAAAACCACATCCGCGCTGCGGCTCATGGCATCAAAATCAGCCACACTGGTGCCGCCAAATTTGGCGACTACGGTCGCAGAAGGGGGGCGGTTAGTCTGTTGTTGCATAGCGGAAATCATCTAAAAAACCTCGTGTCAGGGGTGTCTGCTTGGGGGCATCTGTATTTTCTCTGTACAAGGGAATAACGGGTTATCGGCTTTCTGTCAACGATATGCCTATAAGGTATTTTCATCTTTAATAATTAGCCCCGTCATATCACTAAATTAACTGGATACTGGCTGAGATGTGGGCGGCTGCTAAGATTGAAACTCTTAACACGAATTGGCGTAGCAAGAAAACAGGGATCAGATCAAGTGTTGTTTCGAGAGATAACACCTATCGCAAGAAAAGAGATCTCAATCACACCCGAACAGGATACAATTAGGCCATTCGTTTCATTATCCTTAAGCCTAGAAGAGCGCCGCTATGAAAAATATTAATCCTAGTCAAACCGCTGCCTGGAAAGCGTTACAGCAACACTTTGAACAGATGAAGGACGTCACAATCCGCAGCCTGTTTGCCAAGGACGACCAGCGTTTCAGCAAGTTTTCAGCCACTTTTGATGATCAAATGCTGGTGGATTTCTCTAAGAACCGCATAACCGACGAAACCATGGAAAAGCTGCAAGCTCTGGCGCAAGAAACTGATTTAGCTGGCGCGATTAAGTCCATGTTCTCCGGTGAGAAAATCAACCGCACGGAAGACCGCGCCGTGTTGCATGTTGCACTGCGTAATCGCAGCAACACGCCAATTGTGGTGGATGGCAAAGATGTGATGCCAGAAGTGAATGCAGTGCTGGCCAAGATGAAGCAGTTCTGTGATCGCGTGATAGGCGGCGACTGGAAAGGCTATACCGGCAAAGCGATTACCGATGTGGTGAATATCGGCATCGGTGGCTCAGATCTTGGCCCTTATATGGTGACCGAAGCGCTGCGCCCCTACAAAAATCATCTGAATATGCATTTCGTTTCTAACGTCGATGGCACCCACATTGCCGAAACGTTGCAACCGCTGAACCCAGAAACCACGCTGTTCCTGGTGGCATCGAAAACCTTCACCACCCAAGAAACCATGACTAATGCCCACAGCGCGCGCGACTGGTTCTTGTCTACCGCCAGTGATGTGAAGCATGTTGCGAAACACTTTGCGGCACTATCCACCAATGCGAAAGCGGTCGGTGAGTTTGGCATTGATACCAACAATATGTTTGAGTTCTGGGACTGGGTCGGTGGCCGTTACTCCCTGTGGTCAGCCATCGGCTTGTCTATCGCGCTGTCAGTGGGCTTTGAACACTTTGAGGAGTTGCTCTCTGGCGCACATGCCATGGATAAGCACTTTGCCGAAACCCCAGCCGAGAAGAACCTGCCTATTCTGCTGGCGCTGATTGGTATCTGGTACAACAACTTCTTTGGCGCAGAAACCGAAGCTATCCTGCCTTACGACCAATATATGCACCGTTTCCCCGCTTATTTCCAGCAGGGCAATATGGAGTCCAACGGTAAGTATGTGGATCGTAACGGTAATCCGGTTGATTACCAAACTGGCCCAATTATCTGGGGCGAACCTGGCACCAATGGTCAACATGCGTTCTATCAGTTGATCCATCAGGGTACTAAATTGGTTCCTTGCGACTTTATCGCTCCGGCTATCAGTCATAACCCGCTGAGTGATCATCACGCCAAGTTGCTGTCTAACTTCTTCGCGCAGACGGAAGCTCTGGCGTTTGGTAAATCACTGGCTGAGGTTGAAGCTGAATTTGCTGCTGCCGGTAAAACCCCGGAACAAGTGGCACATGTTGCGCCGTTCAAAGTATTTGAAGGTAACCGCCCGACTAACTCCATCCTGCTGCGCGAAATCACGCCATTCAGTCTGGGGGCGTTGATTGCGCTGTATGAGCATAAGATCTTCACCCAAGGGATTATCCTGAACATTTATAGCTTCGACCAATGGGGTGTCGAGCTGGGTAAACAGCTGGCTAACCGCATTTTGCCAGAGTTGGCGGATGATAACGATGTGACCAGCCATGACAGTTCAACCAATGCGTTGATTAACTGTTTCAAGAGCTGGCGTTAAGCTTACAGGCTTAAGCTCCTTGATCCGCGCTTATTAGCCTCTTACTCGTAAGGGGCTTTTTTTCGGCTCGGGTAATTTTACCGACTTTAACTAGGGGTATTTATGGCCAAAAATTCGCGTTCGCAGTGGATAGCCAAAAATCTACAACGGTTGTTGAATGTGGGATTGATTGTTTTGGCCGCTATTTTGGTGGTTTTCCTGATTAAGGAGACCTTCCATCTTGGTAAGGTGCTGTTTATAAATAATCAGGATGCGTCCTCTTACATGTTGATTGAGGGGATTGTGATTTACTTCCTCTATTTCGAGTTTATCGCCTTGATTGTGAAGTATTTTGAGTCGGGTTATCACTTCCCACTGCGCTATTTTATCTATATCGGCATCACCGCCATTATCCGACTGATTATTGTCGATCATGAAAATCCGATTGATACCCTGATCTACTCCGCATCTATTTTATTGCTGGTGGTGACTCTATATTTAGCAAATACCGAAAGATTGAAAAGAGAGTAGTTTTTTAATCATAAAAATGGCGGCCATTAAGGCCGCCCTAAAGACACAGTACCAGAGGGAAAGAACAACAAATCGAGCAGCGGCATAAATTCAGATAACAGATGATGCATAGAGGGGGGAATATTCCGTTCTGGCCCTAATGGTGTAGGCCAGCGGAGCGCCGATAGGAACAGTCTCCCCGTTATCACCATAATTTAGCCTTTCACCCCACCGGCTGTTAGCCCACCCACCAGCCAGCGCTGCGCTAGCAGGAAGACGGCGGTGATCGGAATGGCGGAGAGCACGGCGGCGGCGGCAAAGTCGCCCCACAGGTAGTTTTGTGGGTTCAGATATTGCTGCATCCCCACCGCCAGGGTGTAACTGTTCACATCACGCAATAGTAATGAGGCAACCGGCACTTCGGTGATGGCGGCAATAAACGACAGAATAAACACCACGGCTAAAATGGGTACTGACAGCGGTAAAAGTACCAGTCGGAAGGCTTGCCATGGGGTGGCACCGTCCAGGGCGGCGGCCTCTTCCAGTGAGTTATCAATGGTTTCGAAGTAGCCTTTGATGGTCCAGACGTGCAGCGCAATCCCGCCCATATAAGCAAAAATTACCCCGCCATGGGTGTTCAACCCGACAAACGGCAGATATTGCCCGATACGGTCAAACAGGGCATACAGCGCCACCAATGAGAGCACCGCTGGGAACATTTGGAAGATCAGCATGCCTTTGAGCAGGGTGCTTTTGCCCCGAAAACGCATACGCGCAAAAGCATAAGCGCAGGTGGTGGAGAGTGTCACAATGCCGATTGCGGTGATCACCGCAATCTTGATTGAGTTCCATAACCACAACATGACTGGGAACGGCGGTGGGGTCACACTGCCGTCGGCATGGGTCACACTCATGCCCAGTGCCAGCTTCCAGTGTTCCCACGAAATTTGATCGGGGATCAGGCTGCCAGTGGCAAAGTTACCGGGCCGCAGCGAAATGGTGATAACCATCAGTAGCGGGAACATAATCAGCGCGATAAAGCAGAGCATCAGAAAATGAGTGCCCCATAGACGCAAACGTTGGGATTTAGGTTGAACCATGGCCATCTGCATCTCCTCCTTAGTCAAAATTCATTTTGCTGGCTTTCAAATTCAGTATCGCTAATGCGCCTACCAGAATGAAAATCAGGGTTGCAATGGCGGCTGCCAAACCAAAGTCCTGCCCACCGCCACCTTCGAAGGCGATGCGGTAGGTGTAGCTGACCAGCAAGTCGGTATACCCCGCAGGGGTGGTGGTGCCAATCATATCCGGGCCACCATTGGTCAACAGCTGAATCAGCACGAAGTTATTAAAGTTAAAGGCGAAACTGGCAATCATCAGCGGCATCAGTGGTTTAATCAGTAGCGGGAAAGTGATGCGGAAGAAGTTCTGGAATGGCCCTGCGCCATCCATTGCCGATGCTTCATAGAGATCATCAGGGATCGCCTTCAGTAGCCCCATGCACAGAATCATCATATAGGGATAGCCTAGCCAGGTATTGACGATCAGAATCATGCTTTTCGCGGTGATGGGGTCACTGAACCAGGCCGGTTTGATGCCAAATAAGTGACTTAGCATCAAGTTGATTTCACCGAAGCTTTGGTTAAATAACCCTTTGAAAATCAATATCGAGATAAACGCAGGCACCGCGTAGGGCAGGATCAGTAGCACCCGATAGACGGCTTTGCCTTTCAGGGCGTCCCATTGCACGACGCAGGCCAGCACCATTCCCACCGCGACAGTCAGCACCACAGTTAACAGCGAGAAAATAATGGTCCAGATAAAGATGGAGATAAAGGGCTTCTGGATGCCCTCATCGTGCAGCACCCGCAGGAAGTTTTTCCAGCCAATGGTGACGGTAAAACCGGGGCTGAGTTTCTCATTTTCCCACTGCCCATCAGCGCCAACGGCCTGATAGAAACCGACATCGGTATTGGGTCGATAGATAACGCCAGTCTGCTTATTGATAAGCTCTTTGCCATCCGCGCCCAGGGTGTAGAGTGGGCTGGTTTCGGCGAATTGGCGCAGTGAACTCATGCGCAGTTCGCCACCGTCCGGCAGGATAGCCACTAATCCACTCAGCGCCTGACGATTCTGGGTAATGATCCGCAGGGAGGCGCGTTCGCCACTCTGTTCAGCACTGGCCGGGGTCACTTTGACGCTATGTTCGCCGAGAGTATCTAAGGTGAATGGTTCGGAAATCAGGACGGTATTGTCATCGGGATTGGTCAGTTGCAAGCGCCATTGGTTACCGCTTGGATAGAGGCCAAAAGTGAAGGTTTTACCGGTTTGGAACTGCCGGTCCATCAAGACCGATTGGGCGCGCTCGAAGGTTAATTGGTTGGTGCTGCTATAGTTGGTAAAAGCGATGGCGATGGTGCAAATCAGTGGGAACAGGACAAACAGCCCCATCCCTGCCACGCCAGGATAGACATAGCGCCAGGCATAAGCGCGGCGATTAGCGAAAACATACAGCCCCAGACTCACTAGAATCAGCGTCACGATGGCAAAAAGATATTCACCTTGAGCATACATCAACAGGATCAAATAGCAGGTGAAGAGACTTAATACGCTGATAATCAGCCATTTAAGGGCATCACTTTGCCACCAGGCAACTCTCTTTTTACGGCTTTGGGATAACAGCATAATGGTCCCTTTTGTGACTATTTGGTGATTCTATTGAGTAACAGCATTACGACTGAAAACTGGGTGGGGCACAGCGAACCGTGCCCCTTTTGCAGGTGAAACTGTTATTTGGTGATACGGGCTGCCGCGTCGTTCAGTGCCGCTTCCACAGTCTGACGCCCAGTGATGGCGTTCAATACCGCGCTGCGAGTGGCATACCAGAAGGCGGCCATTTGTGGAATGTTCGGCATGATCTCGCCTTTGGTGGCGTTATCCATGGTCGCAGCAATACGTGGATCTTTTGCCAGCTGCTCTTGGAATGATTTCAGTGCAACTGCGCCCAGCGGTTTGTCTTTGTTGACTTCAGCCAGACCCTGGTCAGTTATCAGGTAGTTTTCCAGGAATTCAGTGGCTAGCTCTTTGTTCGGGCTAGCGGCGTTGATACCGGCAGTCAGAACACCGACGAACGGCTTGGATGGCTGACCATGGAAGGTTGGCAGCAAGGTCACACCGTAGTTGATTTTGCTCTTATCAATGTTAGACCACGCCCATGGGCCATTGATGGTCATCGCGGTTTCACCTTTGTTAAAGGCGGCTTCAGCGATGGAGTAATCCGTATCCGCATTGATGTGCTTGTTCTTCACCAGATCGACGATAAATTGCAAGCCCGCTTTAGCACCGGCATTGTTCACGCCGACGTTTTTCACGTCGTAAACACCATTTTCAGATTTGAAGGCGTAACCACCGTCAGCGGCGATAAGTGGCCAGGTGAAGTAGGGTTCTTGCAGGTTCCACATGATGGCGCTCTTACCATTGGCTCGCAGCGTTTTGTCCAGCGCAGGGATCTCTTCCCAGGTTTTCGGCGCTTCTTTGACCAGATCTTTATTGTAAATCAGTGACAGTGCTTCAACCGCCACTGGGTAACCAATCAGCTTGCCATTAAAGCGGACCGCGTCCCATGTGAATGGGAACAGTTTGTCCTGGAAAGCTTTAGAGGGGTGCAGCTCAGCCAGCAAGCCAGATTGTGCGTAGCCGCCGAAACGGTCATGGGCCCAGAAGATAATGTCCGGGCCATCGCCAGTTGCCGCCACTTGTGGGAATTTCTCTTCCAGTTTATCTGGGTGCTCGATGGTCACTTTAATGCCGGTGTCTTTCTCAAATTTCTTACCGACCTCCGCCAACCCGTTATAGCCTTTATCGCCATTAATCCAGATAACCAGTTTACCTTCTTCAATCTTGGCAAAAGCAGAGGAGGAGAGCACCAACGTGGTTAACGCTGAAAGGGCCAAAACACGTGCGGTCTTACCAATGCCGGATTTTGTGAAGCTGCGAGTCATAATCCAATCCTTTTATCCAATTTTGTGGGTACTCACTTTCTTGAGAATCATTAGCTGTAAATTCTCTAGCCTACTTTCAGGCCGGTATCGCCGTGAATCACTCAGTGAGGAGGGGGTGGCAGCATTGCAAAAATGTTGAGCTGCAAGCCAGTTATTGCACTGACCAATACATTACGCTGACATATTGAGTCACAACCGGATACAGCATCATCCTCCCCCCCTCTACGCCCCCCAACGAGTTATTGTGACCCACTTAACATTGCTGCCTATTCTGTGGTGTCAGGCACAATAATGTAGGTCGAAATTTGCAAGGCAGATCACGTATTTGTATTTACAGTGGAACTTCTGCCTACCCCCGTCGTTCTCTCATCCTCCTATCTCCTCCCCCATGAAAAACTTTGTTACGGATGATTACCTAATAGTGTCACTCCCGCATTATCGCCAACATTGAAAACGGCACCGCCACTGCGTCAGCAGCATAGAAACATCGTTACCAACAAAATGCGGTTGTTCGGTTAATTATTACCCAGCCAGATCAAGACGTTGAAGCGTTAACTCACGTGCCGCCCTATACTCAGGCCGCGACGTCGTCCGGGGCAACCGGCTTAAAGTCTGGCGGAACGACGCGTAGCCAGAGAGTTATCAGGGCTGGGAGTTATCGATGGTTATGCCGGGATTTGCTTCCGCCATTTTTCTTCATTCAGGTTTTTATGAAAAGTTGTTTGCGAAAGCAAAGGAGTAACAGATGGCTAATGTCACGCTGAGTGGCGTTTATAAAGCCTTTGGTGAGGCTGTGATCTCCAGAGATATCAATCTGGAGATCGATGACGGTGAATTTGTGGTGTTTGTTGGCCCATCCGGATGTGGAAAGTCAACGCTGCTGCGGATGATTGCCGGTCTTGAGGACATTACCTCGGGTGAGTTGCTGATTGGTGGTAAGCGGATGAACGAAGTGCCGCCTTCTGAACGCGGCATCGGCATGGTGTTTCAGTCCTATGCACTTTATCCCCACCTGTCGGTGGCAGAAAACATGTCGTTTGGCCTGAAATTGGCAGGTGCAAAAAAAGCTGAAATTAACCAACGGGTGAATCAGGTAGCAGAAGTGCTGCAACTGGCTCACCTGCTGGATCGGCGGCCAAAGGCGCTATCAGGAGGCCAGCGTCAACGAGTGGCGATTGGTCGCACCTTGGTGGCTGAGCCGGATGTTTTCTTGCTCGATGAACCGCTATCCAATCTGGATGCCGCACTGCGAGTACAGATGCGCATTGAGATATCGCGGCTCCATAAGCGGCTGCAACGCACCATGATTTACGTCACCCATGATCAGGTCGAAGCCATGACGCTGGCCGACAAAATTGTGGTGCTGGACGCGGGCAATGTGGCGCAGGTGGGTAAACCACTGGAGCTGTACCACTACCCAGCCAATCGCTTTGTTGCGGGCTTTATCGGCTCGCCAAAAATGAATTTTTTACCAGTTAAAGTGACCGCCGTTGAACCTCATCAGGTGCAGATCGAACTGCCAAATCCCAATGGCCAGTTAGTGTGGCTACCGGTAGAGGGCACTCAGGTTCAAGTCGGCGCGAATATGTCTTTGGGGATCCGCCCGGAACATCTGCTGCCAAGCAATGCCTCTGAAGTCACGCTGGAGGGCGAGATTCAGGTGGTCGAGCAACTGGGTAACGAGACTCAAATTCATATCCAAATCCCGGCAATACGTCAGAACTTGGTTTACCGCCAGAACGACGTGGTGCTGGTAGAAGAAGGTGCAACATTCTCCATCGGTCTGCCACCACATCGCTGCCACCTGTTCCGTGAGGATGGCACCGCATGTAAACGGCTGTACCAAGAACTGGGCGTTTAAAGATAGCAGCGCCCGGTGACGGCAAATGTTAAGCACGCATGCCGATAGGCAAATATAACAGGAGATTACTGATGACTACTCTGCGCAAGTTACCGATAGCACTGGCTGTTGCCGCTGGTGTCCTTTCCACTCAAGCCATGGCAGTTGATTTCCACGGGTATGCACGTTCTGGTATCGGTTGGACCGGAAGCGGTGGCGAACAACAATGTTTCAAAACGACAGGTGCCCAAAGTAAATACCGTCTGGGCAACGAGTGTGAAACTTATGCGGAACTTAAATTAGGCCAGGAGTTGTGGAAAGAGGGCGATAAGAGCTTCTACTTCGATTCCAACGTGGCATATTCCGTTTCACAACGGGATGACTGGGAATCGACTACCCCCGCATTCCGCGAAGCCAACGTGCAGGGTAAGAATCTGATCGAATCCTTGCCGGGTGCCAACATGTGGGCCGGTAAACGTTTCTATCAACGTCATGATGTCCATATGATTGACTTCTACTACTGGGATATTTCTGGCCCTGGTGCAGGTTTAGAGTCAATTGATCTGGGCTTCGGTAAATTATCTGTGGCAGCAACCCGTAACTCCGAAGCGGGGGGTTCAAGTGCTTGGATCGACAATCAACAAAAATTTGCCGAGCACACAGTTAACGATGTGTACGACGTGCGTTTAGCCGGTTTAGAAACGAACCCCGGCGGCACACTGGAGTTTGGTGTGGATTACGGTCGCGCCAATACTCAAGATGGTTACTCGTTAGCACAAGATGCCTCGAAAGATGGCGTGATGCTGACCACGGAACATACCCAAAGCATGATGGGTGGCTTTAACAAATTTGTTATTCAGTATGCCACTGACTCCATGACCTCCTACAACAGCGGCCATTCACAAGGGACATCTGTGAATAACAACGGTCATATGCTGCGCATTATTGACCACGGTGCCATCAATCTGGCCGAGAAGTGGGACATGATGTACGTCGCGTTATATCAGGATACTGATCTGGATAACAACAACGGCAACACTTGGTACAGCGTGGGTGTGCGCCCAATGTACAAATGGACGCCAATCATGAGTACCTTGCTGGAAGCGGGCTACGATAATGTGAAGTCACAACATACCGGCGAGCGTAACGGCCAGTACAAACTGACTTTGGCGCAACAATGGCAAGCAGGCGACAGCATCTGGTCACGTCCGGCTATCCGTGTCTTCGCCACTTATGCCAACTGGGATGAGAAGTGGGGCTACAACGATACCACTGGCGTGGCGCAAGATGGCACCCTCGATACCAACAGCCGCGGCAAGAGCAACGAAGTCACCTTCGGTGCGCAATTCGAAGCTTGGTGGTAACAGCAGTGATGCAGCCGTCCTTCGGGGCGGCTGTTCTGTTTTGATTCCTGTTTTTAACAAGATAAGTCTATATACCCGTCATACCTCAAGTTGCAGCCAACATCCCTGTAGCTTGAAGTATGACGGATATAATTGGTTAACTCTGCCAACCTTGCCTGTGCACAGTTAGCGCCGACACTCAATGCATGAGGGTATAACAATGAAAAAAAATCTGCTGACACTCTGTCTGGCATTGGCTCTGGGGATCACCGCACCTCTGGCAGCCGCCAACTCAACCATTTCTCCGGCGAATGTTTCTATCGCGCCGACCATCAGTACCGCCACATTACAGCAGTTGTCATGGCAGCCATTAGTGCCACCGGCGACCCAAGACATCAAACTGACAACTGCCAGCCCGCAAATCTCGCAAGGGAATATTGAAGGGGCGGTTGCTGCCTTTGCATTGCCTGCCGATCGTGGATCGATGGAGATCACTCTCAGCAGCTTAGTTATCGATAACCAGCTGTTCTCCCCTAGCGTATTGGTGCTCGACGAGCAAATGCGCCCGGCCGCTTACTACCCCTCCAGCTATTTCACCTATGAAAAAGCGGGCATTATGACCAGCGACCGCCTGCAAGGGGTGATGAAACTGACGCCAGCGCTGGGTCAGAAACAAATTTATCTGCTGGTGTATACCACGCGCGAAGATCTGGCAAAAACCACCAAACTGCTTGATCCGGCTAAAGCTTACGCCATGGGCGTGGGTAACGCGGTGCCAGATATTCCAGACCCAATTGCCAAACATACCCCAACGGGCAACTTAAAAATTAAAGCCACAGCCGAGCAAGGCATGGGTAATGTCATGATTGGCTTGATTCAGGCAGCACCGGTTTCGGCCCCAGTGGTGGTGGGCAGCGCCACTCAACCCGCAGCGGTAGCGGCATCAGCAGCAAAACCAGCAGAACCGATGCTGAGCGAAACTGAAAACTACTTCAACCAGGCGATTAAAGACGCGGTGAAATCCGGCGATGTCGATAAGGCGCTTAAATTGTTGAACGAGGCGGAACATTTGGGCTCAACTTCAGCCCGAAAAACCTTTATTGGTAGTGTAAAAGGCAAGGGTTAAATCCCGGCACTGCCGAGTATGGCTGGATGGTTGGTGCGTTTCGACGCACCTTTTTTATTTTGATCTATAAGCGGCTACTGCGCGCTGTCTGCACCTAAACTACTGCCGCTCGCTACGCCTTGTTTCGCTCAATAAGTGGCTGACGGCATCTTTACGATCTGCCGGTTCTCTCCGTGGCATGCACCAATCTTCTATTCTCTCTTTCTCTATCCGCTGAATATATCTGAGTTAATTGCTTGTTGTGGTTATGATAATCAGATGCCGCCACAGCGCCATTCTGCGCTACAATGGCACCCTATTTAGCCACTGTTTTATCCCCAGCAGGGAGCGAGTCCCATGTCTACCGGCGATGCATCAATTTTAAAACCTATCCAATGGCGTGCCATTGAGCAACCAAATCTTCCCACTGACATCGCGGACTGGCTGATGGAGTTGGGGTCGATGACTCGGCGTTTTGAGCAACATTGCCAGCGGGTGCACGTCGAACCGCAACGGGAGTGCTTTATTACGCGCCGTGAGTTAGGTGAAGATGCAGAGCATTTACCCGTAAGCGAACGTTATTGGCTGCGGGAAATCATTTTGTGTGGTGATAATGAACCCTGGCTACTGGGCCGCACGGTGATCCCCGAGGAGACCCTGTCCGGCCCTGACCGCGCGCTGGTGGATTTAGGCACACTACCGCTTGGGCGCTATTTATTTGGTGGCGACAATTTAACCCGGGATTATATTCAAGTGGGGCGGCAGGATGCACTATGGGCGCGCCGTTCGTTGCTGCGCCTGTCTGGCAAGCCCTTGTTACTGACAGAAGTTTTTTTACCGGCCTCGCCGCTTTATTCGGTTTCAGCTGGTTGATGTGGCGGTGAGATTTAGGAGATGGATAAATTGAAGGGAAGTATTGTTCAGAGCAAATGGCTGGCCTATTGCCGTTTGATGCGTATTGATAAACCAATTGGTTCATTACTACTGCTGTGGCCGACCCTGTGGGCGTTATGGTTGGCGGGGCAAGGCATCCCAGAGATGCGGATACTGGCAGTCTTTGTCTTAGGGGTCTTTTTCATGCGCGCGGCCGGTTGTGTGGTCAATGATTATGCTGACCGACATATTGATGGCTTTGTGAAACGCACCGCCTCCCGGCCACTACCCAGCGGTATCATCAGCGAAAAGGAGAGCAAAATCCTGTTTGTGCTCTTGGTGCTGCTCTCGTTTGGCTTAGTCTTAACCCTCAATCTGATGACCATCGCGCTGTCGCTGGCGGCACTGGCACTGGCTTGGGTATATCCGTTTATGAAACGGTTCACCCATCTGCCGCAGGTGGTGTTAGGCGCAGCTTTTGGCTGGTCAATCCCCATGGGCTTTGCTGCGGTCAGCGAAAGTTTACCGCTGGTCTGCTGGCTGCTATTACTGGCCAATATCTGCTGGACAGTCGCCTACGACACTCAATACGCGATGGTTGATCGTGACGACGACCTCAAAATTGGCGTGAAATCCACCGCCATTTTGTTTGGTCAGCATGACAAATTGATCATTGGTTTGCTGCAACTGGCTACACTGCTGCTGCTGGTGGTCATAGGCTGGTTGATGAATCTAGGCGGGGCATTCTATTGGTCCATTTTGCTGGCGGGAGCGCTGTTTGTTCATCAACAGAAGATGATTGCCGGGCGTGAGCGGGACGCCTGTTTCCGTGCATTTTTGAATAATAATTATGTGGGGCTGGTGCTGTTTTTAGGCATTCTCATCAACTACATGTAAGCAATGACAAGCCGATAAAAAATGGCCAGATGGTAAGTCTGGCCACTCCTATTTCTACCCTGAAGGATTAATCTTCCGACTTATCATTAGCCTCAGGTTCCGGCAGTTGGTTGCTGGTTTCCGCTGGCATACTGACACTTTCAATCGTCAGCTTCACTTCTGGCGTCATCAAGGCGCTCAGCATGTTATATACTTCCAGCGTATGGGCTTGAACCGCATCACCGCTATCACTGATATAACCCTCTTCACGTAGGGTGCCGACCAGCGTTGAAAAGACTGCTTTATCAAAGAATTCCGGTGCGTTAATCCCATGCAGCACGGATAAACGCTGCGCCATGATGCGGCTCTCTTTCTCCAGCGCGCCACGATTGATGCTGGGGTTGGCACTGAGTAACGATAGCGTAATCGCATAGCGTTGCAGTGTTTCACGCACACCGGCGGCCAATAATTGCAGCGGGCGAATACGGGCCGGATTCAGCACCAATTCGCTCCCTTTGTCGCAAATCAACTGTTGGCGAGCCAGTTCATCAATCAAGGTATCCAGCGTCTTCGGCAACTGCTCTTTGCTGTAATGCAGGAACAGTTCGGCTTTCAACATCGGATAAATCATGCTGATTTGACGCAACAACTCGGCACGGGTAATGCGACGGTGGTACATCACCATGCTGGCAATCAGTGACGGCAGCATCAGCAAGTGCTGGATATTATTGCGATAGTAGGTCATCAGCACGGCTTGTTCCCGTGGCAGGATGATAATGTCACCGATATTATCTTTCTCCACCTCAAACTTATTCATATTCAAGGCGTGATTCAGTAACTCTTCCGGTGTTTTATCCGGTACGGTGACATCTTTCGCATAAGGTACATTGCGCATTAGTTGCAGGTAGCAGTCGAGCTGCTCAAGCAACTGTTCGCGGGTCAGTGAGCGCTGACGTGATGCTAACAACGCGGTAGAACAGAGGTTCATGGCATTGGCAGCGGCCGCATTGTTGATTCTGACCATAATCTTACCGGCCAAATCATTCACCGCTGGCGTCAACCAGCTTGGGCGTTGAGCTTCAATCGGATCGATAGCATCCCGCCATTGCGGCACATTGGTGTTCAGATAGGTGGTCAGCGGGATCGGCTCACCAAAGTTAACATAGCCCTGACCAAGATTACGCAGCTTGCGCAAGCCACGTAGCATCTGCAACAGGCTCTCTTTCTCTTTGGTCGCGCCACGTAGCTCTTTGGCGTAAGTGCCCACTTCCATCACATGCTCATAGCCGATATAAATCGGCACCAAGGTGATAGGGCGCGAACCGCCACGTAGCATGGCCTGAATGGTCATCGACAACGTGCCGGTTTTTGGCTCCAACAGGCGGCCGGTACGTGAACGGCCCCCTTCCACGAAGTACTCCACCGAATAACCACGGGTAAACAGCTCACCCAGATATTCACGGAACACCGTTGAGTAGAGTTTATTGCCCTTAAAGGTGCGGCGAATAAAGAACGCGCCCAGGCGGCGGAAAATCGGGCCAGCAGGCCAGAAGTTAAGGTTAATACCCGCAGCAATATGTGGCGGCACCAACCCTTGATGATAGAGCACGTAGGAGAGCAGCAGATAATCCATATGGCTGCGATGGCAAGGCACATAGACTATCTCATGACCATCTTGCGCCAGTTGCCGCACACGCTCGGCATTATGGACATTAATGCCTTGATACAAGCGGTTCCACGTCCAGCTCAATACCCGGTCAGACAGACGCACGGCTTCATAAGAGAAGTCCGCTGCAATCTCTTCCATCAGCGTAATGGCGTTTTGCTGCGCTTTCTCATGGGAGATTTTCTTGGTCCGCGCTTCATCAGCCACGGCTTTTTCAATCGCCTTGGAGGTTAACAGCTTCTGGAACAGATCCTGACGGGCCGGCAGGCTTGGGCCGACTGCCGCTAGGCGCTGACGTGAGAAGTGCATCCGTGCCACACGCGCCAGCTTATGGGCGATGGTTTTATCGGTGCCGTGTTCGCTGGCCATACGACGCAGTGAGACTGTGGTCGAAAAACGGACAAAGCTATCGCGCCCCAGCCACAAGACGGCAAAGAATTTCTGTATGCCGTTAAGCACGCGCAGATGTGGTGTACCATGGCCTTCACGACCTGGTGAGCGGCCAAACATCACGGAAACCGGTAGCATCTGGATATCCAGCGCCGGATTATTGCGATGTAGATCCAGATAATCGTGGAAGAGTTTTACCGACTCCTGTTTCGGCGCGTAATAGCGAAAGACCCTCGGGCCATTGTCGATAAACACATGGCTGGGGAGTAGCACGCCATCGATCTCCAATGGAATCAATGGATCGGGCAGATCCAGCGCCTGACACTGTGCTCGCAAAGTCAGTAAATCAGCCTTAGAATTGTAAGGCAAAACGTACAGAATAGGACGAGACGGGTCTAACCCTAACTCAGTCACAGGATCTGCCGGAATAACCTTGCTTTTTACCAACAATTTAAGTGGTAAATTCAACAACTTATAATATATTTTACGCCAACCTGACATAACAACATGAAGCCTCTTGTTAGCAATTCATCGCAAGGATACCAGAAACTGGTTTTTAGATCTGTGGTGATGAGACAACAGAAAGCGGTAAAAATCATCATCTACTTAAGATAAAGGCAATAAAACATGGCGAATCAAGTCACAGGACTCACGCGAATCTATAAAGCAGCGGGGTATTCTGCACAAGGCTTATGCGCAGCCTGGAAGCATGAAGCGGCTTTTCGCCAAGAAACTGTCGCTGCTATCACGGCTATCATACTGGCGTTTTGGCTGGATATAGATGTCGTAACACGCATTTTATTAATTAGTAGTGTCGTATTAGTGATCATTATTGAAGTTATCAATAGCGCGATTGAGGCTGTGGTAGACCGAATCGGCAGTGAGTTCCACGAGCTGTCAGGGCGAGCGAAAGATATGGGTTCCGCCGCCGTGTTTTTAGCTGTTTTGTTAGCCATTTTCGTCTGGATAACCGCACTTTGGCACCATTTCGGCTAATGTAATCGCCAATAGCAGGGGAGTGAGTTCACAACAGGACACAAATAAGCTGTGATTAATCCCTGTTTTTATTCACTCTTTGGTTCCCAACACCCGCTTACCTGTATATACTCACAGCAAGACTGTATAAACAAACAGGGGGCGGAATGAAAGCACTTACTACCAGACAGCAAGAGGTTTATGACCTGGTTCGCGATCACTTAGCGCAAACCGGTATGCCGCCGACCCGTGCCGAAATTGCGCAGCGTCTGGGGTTTCGCTCTCCTAACGCCGCTGAAGAGCATTTAAAAGCACTGGCTCGCAAGGGTGTGATTGAGATTGTCTCTGGCGCTTCCCGTGGCATTCGTTTGCTGATGGAAGAAGAGGATGGCCTGCCACTGATTGGGCGGGTTGCCGCAGGTGAACCCCTGCTGGCACAGCAACATATCGAAGGGCACTACAAAGTCGATCCATCAATGTTTAAGCCAAGCGCAGATTTCCTGTTGCGGGTTAATGGAATGTCGATGAGAGATATCGGTATTCTGGACGGCGACCTGCTGGCGGTACACAAAACGCAGGATGTGCGGAACGGGCAAGTAGTTGTCGCCCGCATTGATGATGAAGTAACGGTAAAACGCCTGAAAAAACAGGGTAATATCGTGCAGCTTCTACCAGAAAACAGCGAATTCCAGCCGATTGTTGTCGATCTGCGAGAACAGAGTTTCACCATTGAAGGATTAGCCGTTGGCGTCATCCGTAATGGCGACTGGATCTGATTTTAGTGTTCCCTATATACCCTTCGAGTCAGGAGGGTATATTTGCTACCCCCTCCAAATGGCTTAATTATATTTAGATTGAGAACATTCCGACAATAGGCTATTACCTCCTGTTTTAGCTAAATATTATCAGTGCTTATTTTTTCTTTTCCATCACAACTCCAGTAATTAATATTATCTAGACTTCAATTATCAGTCTCCTCTGCTATAGTTATTCCTACGATAAGCATTGTGACGATATTTAAATAAGCAATGAGTGTGAGTGGTAGAATTTAAATAACGCCACTGTTATAAATAGCGAATGTTTGTCGTACTAAATAAACTGACTAATCACAAGCTAACGGAGATACCATGAACAAAGATCAAGCCGACGGTAACTGGAAGCAGTTTAAGGGCAAAGTGAAAGAGAAATGGGGCAAGCTGACTGACGATGACCTTACGGTAATTGAAGGTAAGCGTGACCAGTTGGTGGGGAAAATTCAGGAAAAGTACGGCTACCAGAAAGAGCAAGCCGAGAAAGAAGTTAAAGCCTGGGAAGACCACAGTAAATATCACTGGTAACTGCCGCGTTAAATGGAGTTAAATTGATATTGATGTAAATTAACTGAGTCTCTCGTTTGGTTACATGCTTATTATTAAATCTACATTTTATTGCTTATTATTTAATAATCATAAAATAGCCATTTTTAATAAAAAGCATTTCATCAGATTGAGTATTTATATTGATGCGACACAAGGAAGTGTTTTATTTCTCTTTATTAATTACTATCCTGCCGCCTTGCGGGCGACAGTCTATTTGCTATCACCAGAGCACTATTTCTTCTTGGTCACAATCGAATGGTCGTGATCGCAATGATCATGGCTATCGCAGGCTTCAACGACCCCGCATTCAGCACATAAACCATGAGCTTCAACCACGCTATGACGCAGGGTAAAACCTGATTGTTTGGCTAGTTGCGCCAGCGATTCTTCGATACCCACAGTGGTACGTTCTGTCACTATCTTGCAGCGATCACAGATAAATAGCGCCGAAGTATGGGTTGGCTCTTCAAAATGATGGCACAACACATAGCTGTTCGCTGATTCAACGCGGTGAATAAACCCTTGTTCCAGTAAGAAATCCAACGCGCGATAAACAGTCGGTGGCTTGGCCTGAGGTTCCGAAATACGCAGTAAATCCAATAAATCATACGCGCTGATTGCGCCAGGCTGTTGCGCCATTAAGCGTAATACTTCAAGACGTTGCGGTGTCAGCCGGACGTTACGTTGCTGGCACAAGCTTTCAGCCTGAGCCAGCAGTTTTTCCTGATTGATAGGGTTCATCATATACATCCCGCAGCATTCGAATTGAACTGATTTTACCATATTTACTGTTAATCGCCGATAGATGAAAAGGCGAGGGGAAGGCGGGTATCACAATTCTGGTATGTCGCCGCAGCCACCGACTTCATTATCACTCTATGATTCCACTATCATATAGCTTCACCATCACACGGGCAGCCATGGCAGGTTCTATGGTATAATTGCGAATTCCATCCCTTTGCGTTGTTCATTTAGTGAGCAAATCAATGGGTAATAGATGCAGTAATAACAGATGAAATCACAGTAAATGCACGAAGCTCAGACATTTTCCAGCACTCAGGCCACTAAGCCGCCATACCCCCTACAGCGTTTCTCCGTCGCGCCGATGCTCGACTGGACAGATCGCCACTGTCGCTATTTTCATCGCTTGTTAACCAAACAAACTTTGCTCTATACCGAGATGGTCACCACCGGTGCCATTATTCATGGTAAAGGCGACTATCTGGCTTATAGTGAGCAGGATCATCCTGTCGCGCTGCAACTTGGTGGTAGCGACCCGCAGGCATTAGCGCATTGTGCCAAACAGGCTGAGCTTCGCGGATACAATGAAATAAATCTGAATGTAGGTTGCCCCTCTGACCGGGTACAGAATGGTCGTTTTGGTGCCTGCTTAATGGCTGAAGCCAACCTGGTCGCTGATTGCATTAAGGCCATGCGTGACGTGGTTTCTATTCCAGTCACAGTGAAAACCCGGATTGGGATTGACCAACTGGATAGCTATGAGTTTTTGTGCGAATTTGTGCAAACCGTTGCTGAACAGGGCGAGTGTGATATTTTCACCATTCATGCGCGAAAAGCCTGGCTCTCAGGGCTTAGCCCGAAAGAGAACCGCGAAGTGCCGCCACTGGATTATGAGCGGGTTTATCAGCTCAAACGTGATTTCCCGGTATTGACCATCGCCATTAACGGTGGGGTGAAAACGCTGGCTGAAGCCAAAGAGCATCTCAAACACCTTGATGGGGTGATGATGGGGCGCGAAGCCTACCAAAACCCAAGTATTTTGACGCAAGTGGATCGCGAGCTGTTTGATTCAAATGCCCCAGTAGTTGATAGCGTCAAGGCGATTGAAGCGCTTTATCCTTATATTGAGCAGGAGCTGTCACGGGGGGCTTATCTCGGCCATATCACTCGTCATATTTTGGGTATTTTCCAAGGCATTCCCGGCGCGCGCCAGTGGCGTCGCCATCTCAGTGAAAATGCGCATAAGCCCGGCGCGGATGTCTCTGTGGTTGAGCAGGCGTTGGCGCTTGTCACTCGGCCACAGTAAAGTTCACTATAAGTTAGTCATATTGACCATGCCTACCAGTATCTCAGGTAGGCTATAACTCAGTTATCGCTAATAAATTCAATGTATTAGCGATATCATCCAGGTTGGCACATTTCTTGTAATACTCTTGCTAAAACCCCGGTCGGTGCCGATATTTGACGATGTGGCGCGTGGGATATAAACAATGAGTAAGGAGCTTGCCATGTTTGAAATTCTTTTTGTTATCGGTTTTTTCATCATGTTGATGGTGACCGGTATTTCCTTGTTGGGAATATTTGCCGCTTTGCTGGTTGCGGCGGCTTTTATGATGGTCGGCGGATTGTTCGTCATGATGATTAAGTTGTTGCCATGGCTGATTCTGGCCGTTGTCATGGTCTGGCTTTGGCGTTCGATGCAGAAACCGGCCATCAGGCGTGACTAAAATTTTACTTTCTTGCGGCAGCGATCACAGCCTGAAAGTTTAGTCGGGCCAATCTGGGGGAAAACGTATTTTTTCGCCAGCGAGCTTGCTAGGATGCTACCCGATATGTTTTGGTATCACATTTTCATCTCTGCCAGAGGTAAAAATAGCCGTATAAACGGCAGTTAGTTCTGGTGGAATACTCTGCTGTACCCCTACAAATGCATCAAAGAAATAGTATAGTCAGAGCCTCGAATAATAGAGGCTCTGACTATTACTTTTATAGTGAAAGACTAGCGGCTAATGCTTAGCGCACTAAATAAATTAAGTGAATAAGTGATGTTGTGAACTTATAATATTAAAGGTTGGTAAAAAATCTATTATAATTGGCAATGATGTAAACTATCTGAGCGACAAATGCCTCCTTAATGGCTTTCTTCTCCTCTTCATTCGGACATTTCTCTTTTATATCAAAGAAACTTTGTTGCATTAATTGGGTAGTGATGTCAGTAGATTTTTGAAAGGCAGACAAGTTGTTGTTTTTACCAAATTTATTTAGCACTGCGTCAAATCTTTCATCAGCAAAGTCTCGCAGAATCTGACACTCTTCATTGCTTATTCTATTGTCACGATAAAAAGCGTTCAATAATGTTTTTATATCTCTATTAGTTTCTGAATTATGCATAATTAAAACCTCAATATATGTAATGAATAAAGCTGCTTCAGTATTACAAACTGAGGATATATAGATAATGCGCTCAGAGCAATTGGGATTCACTCCTCAGTTGGCTGAAATAATAGAAAATAACTTTTTTAATAAGTGCTAATTTAAATAATGGATAGCAATATTGGGCTATCCATTATTAGCGCCGGAAATTAAGGGATCAGTAAACTGGACCCCGTGGTCTGGCGGCTTTCTAATATCTCATGGGCCCGGTGGGCATCCCGCAGCGGGAATTGCTGTTTTTGAGCCACATCAACATTAATCGCACCGCTGGTAATCAGCGAAAACAGCTCCTGACTGGCACTTTCCAGCTCTTGTCGATTGGTCACATACATATTGAGTGACGGGCGGGTTACATACAGCGCGCCTTTTTGGTTCAGTATAGCAAGGTCAACCCCTGTTACCGGGCCGGAGGCATTACCGAAGCTGACCAGCAAACCTCGGCGCTTAAGGCTGTTGAGTGAGTCCAGCCAGGTACTTTTCCCAACCGAGTCATATACGACGCCAACTTTTTCGCCATCAGTCAGCTCAGCCACCCGTTCGGCTATACTTTCGGTACGATAGTTAATCGTCGCCCAGGCACCTGCGGCTTTGGCTAATTCTGCTTTTTCATCCGAGCCAACACTGCCAATTAGTTTCGCGCCCAGTGCTTTTGCCCATTGGCAGGCAATGAGGCCGACCCCGCCGGCTGCGGCGTGGAATAAAAATAGTTCGCCGGGTTTGATTTCATGGGTCTGACGCAATAAATATTGCACTGTCAGCCCCTTGAGGAATGACGCCGCCGCTTGTTCGAAAGAGATCTGCTCAGGGAGCAAGGCAATCCTCTCCGCTGCGACATTGTGCACTTCACTGTAAGCGCCGAGGGCTGACTGAGCGTAGACCACCCGATCCCCCACTTTTAGGGTGTGAACCGATGAACCCACCTTCACGACAACACCCGCCGCTTCCGTCCCCAGGCCGCTCGGAAAATGGGGTGGCGGATAAAGCCCGCTACGGATATAGGTATCAATATAGTTAATGCCGATCGCTCTGTTCTCTACCTGAACTTCATCAGCCGTGGGATCTGTTGGTGTGAAATCAAGGTATTGCAACACTTCAGGTCCGCCAGTGGTGGTAAATTGAATATGCTTTGCCATATTAGTTCCTCAGTGTAGATCTGTTTTCACCCTACAGGGTTCTGCGTGGGTAGCCAAGATCTGGCTAAGACCGATAAGTGATAGGTCATTCATCATTCGCCCTCAGTGCTTGAGATAGCGGCATTCACTTAGCAAATCACGGCTTGATATCTGACCGATTTATCATTCATTTACCGCCTACCTGCAACTCCAATTGCTTTGGGTATATACTAGGTCGCTATATTTTCTATTCGTCATTTTTCTATTCGCAACAAAGGTAAAGAACACTCTTCATGGCTGCCAAAAAACCAACTAACAATATGACAGAGCCACGAGACCGCCAGATGGAAGGGCTGAAGCTCCCGCCTCATTCGCTGGAGGCAGAGCAGTCCGTGTTGGGCGGTTTGATGCTGGATAACGAGCGCTGGGATAATGTGTCAGAACGCGTCGCCAGTAATGACTTTTTCAGCCGCCCACATCGCCGAATCTTTACTGAAATGCAGCGGTTGCTGGAAAACAGCAAACCGATCGACCTGATCACCTTGTCTGAGTCACTGGAGCAAAAGGGCGATTTAGATTCGGTCGGCGGTTTCGCCTATCTGGCCGAGTTATCCAAAAATACGCCAAGTGCGGCGAATATCGGTGCTTATGCTGATATCGTGCGCGAACGTGCCGTCGTCCGTGAGATGATCTCCGTGGCCAATGAGATTGCAGATGCCGGTTACGATCCTCAAGGGCGTAGCAGTGAAGATTTATTGGATTTGGCCGAGTCCAAAGTTTTCCAGATTGCCGAAAGTCGGGCCAGCAAAGATGAAGGGCCGAAAAGTGTCGATCAGATCCTCGAAGCCACAGTGGCGCGTATTGAGCAGCTCTATCAGCGCCCCCATGATGGTGTCACCGGTGTCTCAACCGGTTTTACCGATTTAGATAAAAAGACCGCCGGCTTGCAGAAGTCAGATTTGATTATTGTTGCAGCGCGTCCATCAATGGGTAAAACCACTTTTGCGATGAACCTATGCGAAAACGCCGCGATGATGCAGGAAAAACCGGTATTGATCTTCAGTTTGGAGATGCCCGGCGACCAGATCATGATGCGTATGTTGGCCTCACTGTCACATGTCGATCAGACCCGCATCCGTACCGGCCAGCTCGATGATGAGGATTGGGCGCGTATCTCCAGCACCATGGGGATATTGATGGAAAAGCGCAATATGTACATTGATGACTCCTCTGGCCTGACGCCCACTGAAGTGCGCTCCCGCGCCCGGCGTATCTTCCGCGAGCATGGCGGTTTAAGTCTGATCATGATCGACTATCTGCAATTGATGCGAGTGCCGTCGCTGTCGGATAACCGTACTTTGGAAATAGCCGAAATCTCACGCTCCCTGAAAGCCTTAGCCAAAGAGCTGCAAGTGCCGGTGGTGGCGCTGTCGCAGCTTAACCGTAGTTTGGAGCAGCGCGCCGATAAGCGGCCAGTTAACTCCGACTTACGTGAGTCCGGATCCATTGAGCAGGATGCTGACTTAATCATGTTTATCTACCGTGATGAGGTTTATCACGAGAACAGTGATGAGAAAGGGATCGCACAAATTATTTTGGGTAAGCAGCGTAACGGCCCGATCGGCTCTGTTCGACTGAAGTTTAATGGTCAATGGTCGCGTTTCGATAACTATGCTGGCCCGCAATACGACGACGAATAATATCCCCTTTGTCATTGAAACTGCAGGGTTGTTAGCCATGCTCACTCACCCGAATCACTTACTTGTGTAAGCTCATCGGGATTTGTTCGCTTGCTGCCTACCTGCAACTCCAATGACTTTGGGCATAACCTCTATTAAGGATAAGAAATGAAAGCGGCAACCGCAGTAATTGACCGCCGCGCTCTGCGACATAACCTGCAACAGGTTCGGCGCATGGCGCCGCAAAGCCGCCTGATTGCTGTTGTGAAAGCAAACGCTTATGGCCACGGGTTATTAGAAACAGCACATACCTTGCAGGATGCCGATTGCTACGGCGTCGCGCGGATTGGTGAAGCCCTGATGCTGCGTTCCGGTGGAATTGTAAAACCGATTTTGCTGCTGGAAGGATTCTTTGCCGCAGAGGACCTGCCGATTCTGGTGGCGAACCGCATTGAAACGGCGATCCACAGCATTGAGCAACTGGAAGCGCTGGAAGCCGCCGATCTTCCCGCCCCGATCAATGTTTGGATGAAACTGGATACCGGGATGCACCGTCTGGGGGTTCGCCCTGAACACGCGCCAGCTCTTTATCAGCGCTTAAGTACATGCCGGAATGTCATTCAGCCAGTCAATATCATGAGCCACTTCAGTCGTGCAGATGAGCCACAAGTGGAGACCACTCGTCAGCAACTTAGCTGTTTTGATGCCTTTGCTGCCGATAAGCCCGGTAAGCAATCTATCGCGGCATCCGGCGGTATCTTGCTGTGGCCAGAAGCGCACCGTGACTGGGTTCGCCCTGGGATCATTCTGTATGGTGTTTCGCCGTTGGATGAGCCATACGCCAGCCATTTTAATTTATTGCCAGCCATGGCATTGAAATCCAGCCTGATTGCGGTGCGCGAACATAAAGCGGGTGAGCCAGTGGGTTATGGTGGCACTTGGATCAGTGAGCGAGATACGCGCTTGGGTGTAGTGGCAATTGGTTACGGCGACGGTTATCCGCGCAGCGCCCCATCCGGTACGCCAATGTGGGTCAATGGCCGCGAAGTTTGCATTGTCGGGCGAGTTTCTATGGATATGATTTCGGTCGATCTCGGGCCAGATGCCCACGATAAAGTCGGCGATGAAGTGTTGCTATGGGGGGCCGAATTGCCCGTCGAGCGGATCGCGGCCTGCACCGGTATCAGCGCCTATGAATTGATCACTAAGCTGACCTCCCGCGTAGCGATGGAATATCTGGGTGAATAAGGTAAGCTGCATTGCAGGGTAAGATAACTATTATTGATACAGGAGAGCAGCGCCGTGTTCCAAAATGTTGACGCCTATGCAGGTGACCCAATCCTTTCACTGATGGAAAGTTTTAAAGCCGACGACCGAGCAGATAAAGTCAATTTGAGCATCGGGCTTTATTACAACGAACAGGGTGAAATCCCGCAGATGCAGGCGGTGGACATTGCTGAAGCTCAGTTGAGTGCTCAGCCACACGGAACACCGGTTTATTTGCCGATGGAAGGTTTGCAATCCTACCGCACCGCGATCCAGCAGTTACTTTTTGGTCGCGATCATCCAATGCTGGCTCAGCAACGCGTCGCGACGATCCAAACCGTGGGCGGTTCTGGCGCGCTGAAAGTGGGTGCTGATTTCCTGCATCACTATTTCCCTGATTCACAGGTGTGGGTCAGTGATCCCACTTGGGAAAACCATGTCGCAATTTTCGGTGGCGCAGGTTTTAAGGTGAATACCTATCCCTACTTTGATGATGAGAAACTGGGTGTAAAATTCGAGCAGATGCTGGCAACATTGCAGCAATTACCCGCCAGAAGTATCGTGTTGCTGCATCCGTGCTGCCATAACCCGACGGGTTCTGATCTGACCAATGCGCAGTGGGATCAGGTCATTGAAGTGGCCAAAGCGCGGGATCTTATCCCGTTCCTCGATATCGCCTACCAAGGTTTTGGGGCTGGGCTAAATGAAGATGCCTACGCCATTCGCGCGATGGCGGCAGCAGAATTGCCCTGTCTGGTGAGCAACTCCTTCTCCAAAATTTTCTCCCTGTATAACGAGCGGGTCGGTGGCCTGTCGGTGGTGTGCGAAAGTGAAGAGGCGGCGGGTCGCGTGTTGGGGCAACTGAAAGCCACGGTGCGCCGTAACTACTCCAGCCCACCAAATTTTGGCGCGCAAGTGGTTTCGAAAGTGCTGCATGACACTGAATTGCGGGCGAAATGGCAGGCCGAAGTGGAACAGATGCGCCTGCGGATTATTGAAATGCGCAGCACATTGGTACAGGCCTTAAAAGCTGCGCTACCTCATCGCAATTTTGACTATTTGCTGCAACAGCGCGGTATGTTCAGCTACACCGGTTTTAGCGAGGCACAGGTCGATCGCCTACGCGAAGAGTTTGGCGTGTATCTGATTGCCAGCGGCAGGATGTGCATGGCGGGCGTTAATCACAGTAATGTTCAGCGGGTTGCTGCTGCTTTTGCTGCCGTACAGTAATTGAGCTATCAAGGCGCACTCATTGCGCCTGAGGTTGATGACAAACCTATTTTGTCACTCCGAAACTGGCGGGGCGACTGCACCGATGGGCGCTCCGACGGCTCACGCCGTTACGACCCATTCGGCACATTTCCCCGCTGATCAACTTTGTCAGCAGTCTGAGGCGCACTCATTGCGCCTTTTTTGTTTTATTTTTTCTGCCAACTTTCCGCCACTTATCCTCATCCCCGGTCAATTTAGCCTCAAGTTAATGGCTGTGGATCGATTAAAGAATATACTAATAATGTGGCTAGCATCGGCCAAGTGATCATTCATCGGTCACAGTAAACTTTTAGTGATAGGTGCAAGCTGGCACTTCAGCATATTGCTGTATCGATAGATTGAGTGTTCTTATGGAATAAATAACTGATGAGGCTTTTTCGCGAGACGGTATAGGCCCATCACAGGAGATAACCCAATGAATAATTCAGCATTATTGGAATACTGTATGTCCAAGCCGGGCGCTGAGCAGAGTGATCATGAGGTGTGGCAGGTCAATCAGATTAAAGTCGGAGACGTGATGTTTGCCATGGTGGGAGAGACAAAGGGGCGACCCTCTATTTCATTGAAAACCAGCCCAGAATTGGCGGAGAGCTTACGGGAGCAACATCCGGAGATCGTGCCGAGTGAACGCTTGAATAAAGCGCACTGGAACACAGTGTTTCTGGATGGTGAACTACCTAATTCACAGTTTTATTCATTAATCGATCGCTCTTATCAGCTGGTGTTGCAGGGTTTGCCGGAGCAGCGGCGTCAGGCGTTGATCATATAATGACCAAAAAATAGCCTCTAGAGCAACGACTGATTGCCCCAGAGGCGAGTATAGTTTGAGGTGCTACTTACGTTGCAGCAATGGCTTCAAGAAGCGGGCGGTATGTGATGCGGCGCACTCTGCGACAGTTTCTGGTGTGCCGGAGACTAAAATCTCGCCGCCGCCACTGCCACCTTCTGGCCCCAAATCGACAATCCAGTCCGCGGTTTTTATCACATCCAGATTATGCTCAATCACCACAATGGTATTGCCCTGATCCCGCAATTGATGCAACACCGCCAGCAACTGCTGAATATCAGCAAAATGCAGGCCGGTGGTCGGTTCGTCCAGAATATATAGCGTCTGGCCGGTGCCGCGTTTCGATAGCTCTCGCGACAGTTTGACTCGCTGCGCTTCGCCGCCAGATAAAGTGGTCGCTGATTGCCCCAGACAAATATAGGACAGGCCAACATCCATCAAGGTTTGCAGCTTACGGGCCAGTGCTGGCACGGCATCAAAGAACTCACGCGCCTCTTCGATGGTCATCGCCAACACTTCGTGAATGCTCTTGCCTTTGTACTTAACTTCCAGCGTTTCACGGTTATAGCGCTTACCTTTACACTGGTCGCAAGGGACGTAGATATCCGGCAGGAAGTGCATTTCGACCTTAATCACCCCATCACCCTGACAGGCTTCGCAACGACCGCCTTTGACGTTAAAGCTGAAGCGGCCCGGAGTATAACCGCGAGTGCGTGATTCAGGCACGCCCGCGAACAGTTCCCGGATTGGCGTAAAGATGCCGGTATAGGTGGCAGGGTTAGAACGTGGTGTGCGGCCAATGGGGCTTTGGTCAATATCGATAACTTTGTCGAAATGCTCCAGCCCTTGAATCTCGCGGTATGGCGCGGGTTCGTTGGTGGTGGCGCCGTTCAACTGGCTTTGGGCGATGGAGTATAAAGTATCATTGATCAGTGTCGATTTACCGGAACCAGAAACACCAGTAATGCAGCTAAATAGCCCGACAGGCAGTGTCAGCGTGACATCTTTCAGGTTGTTGCCGCTGGCCCCAATCAGTTTTAACACTTTGCTCGGATCTCCGGCGACCCGTTGCGCTGGAATAGCAATTTCCCGCTTGCCGCTGAGGAACTGGCCGGTCAATGAATTTGGCGCAGCCATAATGTCATCTACGGTGCCTTCTGCCACCACTTCGCCGCCATGCACACCGGCACCGGGGCCGATATCAATCACATGGTCTGCGGCGCGGATCGCATCTTCATCATGCTCCACCACAATCACGGTATTACCCAGATTGCGCAGGTGAATCAATGTTTCCAGCAAACGTTCATTATCACGTTGGTGCAAGCCAATGGAGGGTTCATCCAGCACATACATTACGCCAACCAATCCCGCACCAATCTGGCTGGCTAAGCGGATACGCTGTGCCTCGCCACCGGACAGGGTTTCAGCCGAGCGCGACAATGAGAGATAATTCAATCCGACGTTAACCAGGAACTTCAGTCGGTCACCAATCTCTTTCAGTATTTTCTCAGCAATCTGCGCCCGCTGACCACTTAGTTTCATATTTTGGAAGAAGGTCAGCGCGTGACCAATACTCAGTTCTGAAATCTCTGGCAAGGTGGTGTTTTGGACAAAAACATAACGCGCTTCTCGCCGCAGACGTGTGCCGCTACACGAGGCACAGGAGCGATTGCTGATAAATTTCGCCAACTCTTCGCGCACCGCACTGGATTCCGTCTCTTTATAGCGGCGTTCCATATTGTGCAGCACCCCTTCGAAGGGGTGGCGGCGAACGGTGGTATCACCACGGTCGTTTATGTATTTGAACTCAATGGTATCTTTGCCGGAACCATACAACACCGCTTTTTGTATTGCGGTATCCAGCGAGTTAAATGGCGCTTCGATATCAAACTTATAGTGATCCGCCAGTGAACGTAGCATCTGGAAGTAATAGAAGTTGCGGCGATCCCAGCCACGGATAGCGCCACCCGCCAGAGACAACTCAGGATTTTGTAGCACGCGGTCGGGATCAAAGAACTGTTGCACGCCAAGACCATCACAGGTTGGGCAGGCACCGGCCGGATTATTAAAGGAGAACAGGCGCGGCTCCAGCTCACTCATGCTATAGCCACAAATCGGGCAGGCAAAGTTGGCGGAGAATAGCAACTCTTCGGCGTGGGGATCGTCCATATCCGCCACCACGGCAGTGCCGCCGGATAACTCCAGTGCGGTTTCAAATGACTCGGCCAGGCGCTGCGCCAGATCTTCACGCACTTTAAAGCGATCGACTACCACTTCAATGGTGTGTTTCTTTTGCAGCTCTAATTTTGGTGGATCAGAGAGATCACAAACTTCACCGTCGATCCGCGCCCGGATATAGCCCTGCATCGCCAGATTTTCCAGCGTTTTGGTATGTTCGCCTTTGCGATCTTTTACCACGGGGGCCAGTAGCATCAGGCGGCGGCCTTCCGGCTGGCTGATGACGTTATCCACCATCTGACTGACGGTTTGGGCTGCCAGCGGTACATCGTGATCAGGGCAGCGCGGTTCACCGACACGGGCGAACAGTAAGCGCAGATAATCATGGATCTCTGTGATGGTTCCCACGGTGGAACGTGGGTTATGGGAGGTCGATTTTTGCTCAATGGAGATCGCCGGTGAAAGACCTTCAATATGGTCGACATCCGGTTTTTCCATCAGCGATAGAAATTGGCGCGCATAGGCAGAGAGAGACTCAACATAACGGCGCTGCCCCTCGGCATACAGGGTATCAAAAGCCAGTGAGGACTTGCCTGAACCCGATAGACCGGTGACAACAATCAGTTTGTCGCGCGGGATAATCAGGTTGATATTCTTAAGATTATGGGTGCGAGCGCCCCGAACTTCGATATTATCCATTCAAACATTTCCCGGATTTGCTGAGCCTCTCACTGTGCCTTTTTCGCGCCCGTTTGCCATGAAAACACACTTTAGAAAAAGCAAAAATGTGCGCCTCGCAACGCCAAAAAAAGGACACAGCCAGTACGAAACGGATAATTATGACACAAAAAAACCTGAATGGATATCCAGTATCCGAGTGCAATTAAGAGAGATTACGCGAGAAATCTGTAATGCATTACGCACTTATGATCAGTTGTGCCCTTTGGTAGTTAGCGTGTTAAACTTACTCGTTTATACTGTACAAAATTTACTTCATCAGGAGAGTTAACATGGCCAGCAGAGGCGTAAACAAAGTGATTTTGGTCGGGAATTTGGGCCAAGACCCGGAAGTCCGCTACATGCCTAACGGCGGCGCTGTTGCCAATATCACCCTGGCCACTTCCGAAAGCTGGCGTGATAAAGCAACCGGCGAGCAGAAAGAGAAGACGGAGTGGCACCGTGTGGTGTTGTTCGGCAAACTGGCTGAAGTAGCGGGTGAATACCTGCGTAAAGGCTCTCAGGTCTACATCGAAGGCGCACTGCAAACCCGTAAGTGGACAGATCAGGCTGGTGTTGAGAAATACACCACTGAAGTTGTGGTTAACGTTGGCGGTACTATGCAAATGCTGGGTGGCCGTCAAGGCGGCGGTGCTCCGGCAGGTGGTGGTGCACCACAAGATGGCGGCGCGCAAGGCGGTTGGGGTCAACCTCAACAGCCACAAGGTGGCAAGCAGTTCAGCGGCGGTCAGACTTCACGCCCTGCTCAGTCTGCCCCCGCAGCACAACCGCAAGGCGGCAATGAGCCACCAATGGATTTCGACGACGATATCCCATTCTGATCCCTGTCGTCTAAAAACAGAGAAATCAAACCCAGTGTAATAGCTGGGTTTTTTGTACTGACCAGTCAAGGCATCGCCGCTATTTTGTCACATTGTCGATGAAGACCGGTCAGGATACTTTCTGCTAAGTCAGCAAGAACAGCTCCTAACCCAACAAGTTCAGCCTGTTTTCGCCAATGATGCCGCTGTATCTGGTTAATGAAATAGTAATTTTTACTCCCTCTCACCGCCATCGCTAACTTAATTTTTGGGGCCGCAATTTGATTACGGCCCGAGCCGATAATCGGATGGGTTGATAGCACATCATAAAGTGGTGTGAGGTGGTATAAGGAAGACACCACTGATGATCGTGAAACAAAAGTGCGGTTTTTTCTTGTGCCCCTGCGATAGATAATCTGAGATCTTCATCGTGTTCAGGGCGCACAAATGCATTGTCAGACCATGAGTTTCGTAGGATACGCGCTACATCACTCTCTGTTAGTGGCCGTTGTTGGATAGAGAACAGATCGGCGGGGGGATCATTGGCGAGTAATTGTATTGCCCCGACACAATCTCTTCCTAGTTCAAACAGTAGATCGAAAGGATTGATGCTCCGCGTGATATTTGGTTGCCAGGCGTCGCCGGATGTCATCGCTGTCGGGTAATAAGTTATCAAAATAGTCTCGTACAATATCGCCTTTATAGGGCTGATTATTGGCCGTAAAAGGCAATGATAATGACAACGGGCGGCCTTGTTCGTTTGCTAGCCATTCCTGAGCATAAATCAGTAATTCTTCACCTCGTTTTTTTCCCAATAGCCAACTTGCTGGCCGTTCATCCAGATATTGAGCCGTTGAGTTCGACGAGTCATATCACCAATCCTCTTGTTTTGACGGTAAATTTATCGCCTGACTTTTTTCTGACTGGTGAGTTTTACTGGGATGCGAGCTGGCGTTTCTTTTCTCACCAAGGATCAGTTCGACATCTAAAAGATGCAATATTTTAAAAAGCCGTCCAACACTGGCCGATGCAGGATTAGCCTCAAGCTTTGCATAGGACTGTTGGGTGATGCCTAACAGTTGTGCCAGGCTGGCCTGAGTCAGCCCTTTATTCTTTCGAAAGCCAATTAACGTAGGGCGCAATTGACTCAAAATTTTAATAGGATAGTCCATCAAGACCTCCGCAGGGAATGGTGTGCAATAGCATAATACAGCATATAAACTGTAATTTTACAATACAACTAATAAGCTGTAAAAGGAAAATACATACTATAAGTTGTCAACAGGCAATACATCTTTTAGGTTGTTATTGTGAATTACAATTTAAAGGCTGTTTTTATGATGATACCAGAATAAATAGCGTTATCTGGCACTCGACTATACTCACTCCTTTAGTGTCGTCACTTTCTTGGTCGCTTACATATGGAGCTTGGTTATGGTTATTGTCCACCATCTGAATAATTCACGTTCACAGCGTATTTTGTGGATGCTAGAAGAGCTGCAAGTCCCCTATGAGTTGAAGCGCTACCAGCGCGATCCGGGCAGCTTGCTGGCACCCCCTGAACTAAAAAAAATCCATCCGCTGGGTAAATCACCGGTAATCACTGATGGCGATCTGACGCTAGCTGAGTCAGGTGCAATCATCGAATATTTGCAGGAAGCCTATGATGCGCAGGGGCTGTTTAAGCCGACGGGTCATTATGACCGCCAGCAGTTTCGCTACTGGATGCATTATGCGGAAGGTTCATTGATGCCGCTGCTGGTGATGAAGCTTATCTTCAGCCGACTGGGCGGGCCGCCAGTGCCGTGGATTATTCGCCCGGTCGCCAAGGCGTTGGGCAATGGGGTACAGAAAAATTATCTGAATAAGCAAATTGCCACGCACCGCGATTATCTGGAGCAGCATCTCACCCAACATCAATGGTTTGCGGGCAGCGATTTCAGTGCGGCAGATATCCAAATGAGCTTCCCTATTGAGGCCATCAACAGCCGTGGTGGCCTTGCGGGTTGCCCGAAACTGCAAGATTTCTTAGTGCGGATTCATCAACGCCCCGCCTATAAGCAGGCGATTGATAAGGGGGGTGCCTACAAATTGGAGAGCTGATCTCCGGCGATTAAGTATCAAAGGTCACTCAAGGTAAATGGGTGTGAGGCCGCTCACACTTTCGTTTGCCCTCGATTTGATGCTTACGGACAAATTAATGTTAAAAAATGCATTAAATGTCGCTATCTGGTGTTGATTAGTCACTGCTATTGGCTAGATAATCGTTTGCCTTAAATGACATCTGCCCTAAATCTCGATTTTTTTTCAGTCATGCGTACTTCCAGCTAATCGTTTGCTATTTCCTCCGCCATTTCGGTGTGAGGGGAGTTGACGAGTTAATCGGCAGCGACGGAAACGATTACGTATGGAAAAGGCGCCTGGCTCGCTGACGACTTTAAAATGACACACACAGGGGACATAACCATGTCTAGCACCAATCCTCAAGCGAACACGGCAGCAAAGCCAAAAAGTTCGCTTGATGCATTTTTCAAAATTAGTGAACGTGGCAGTAATGTACGCCAGGAAGTGCTGGCCGGTCTGACGACCTTTTTGGCTATGGTCTATTCGGTCATTGTGGTGCCGAGCATGTTGGGCAAAGCAGGCTTCCCGCCAACAGCGGTGTTTGTCGCAACTTGTTTAGTCGCGGGCTTGGGTTCTTTGTTGATGGGTTTATGGGCGAATTTGCCGATGGCGATTGGTTGCGCCATCTCATTGACCGCGTTTACCGCATTCAGTTTGGTATTGGGCCAACATATCAGTATCCCTGTGGCATTGGGCGCAGTATTCCTGATGGGGGTGCTGTTTACCATCATCTCTGTTACCGGGATCCGCTCGTGGATATTGCGTAACTTGCCGATGGGCGTGGCGCATGGCACCGGTATCGGTATCGGCCTGTTCCTGCTGCTGATTGCGGCGAATGGTGTCGGCCTGGTTATCAAAAACCCAATTGAAGGTTTGCCAGTGGCGCTGGGCGCATTTACCTCTTTCCCGGTGATTATGACGTTATTGGGTCTGGCGGTGATTTTTGGTTTAGAAAAACTGCGGGTGCCAGGTGGTATTCTGCTGGTGATTATCGGCATCTCAATTATTGGCCTGATTTTTGACCCCAGTGTGACCTACCAAGGGCTGTTCGCCATGCCTAGCCTGGCTGATGCCAACGGCGACTCTTTGATTTTCAGCCTCGATATTATGGGGGCGCTGAAACCTGTGGTGCTGCCAAGCGTGCTGGCGTTGGTCATGACTGCGGTGTTTGATGCCACGGGCACCATCCGTGCGGTGGCGGGTCAGGCTAACTTGCTGGACAAAGATGGCCAAATTATCAGTGGCGGCAAAGCGCTGACCTCTGACTCCGTCAGCAGCATCTTTGCTGGTTTAGTAGGCGCGGCCCCTGCTGCGGTCTACATCGAGTCTGCTGCGGGTACGGCGGCAGGTGGCAAAACCGGTATGACCGCCACGGTGGTCGGTGTGCTGTTCCTGTTCATGCTGTTCCTTTCGCCGCTCTCCTATTTGGTTCCGGCTTACGCTACGGCACCGGCCCTGATGTACGTGGGCTTACTGATGCTGAGCAACGTGTCTAAACTGGATTTCGACGACTTTGTTGATGCGATGTCCGGCTTGCTTTGCGCAGTATTTATCGTGCTGACCTGTAATATCGTGACCGGCATTATGCTGGGCTTCAGTTCACTGGTGATTGGCCGAATCTGTTCCGGCGAATGGCGTAAACTGAACATCGGCACCGTGATTATTGCGGTTGCGCTGGTGGCATTCTATGCCGGCGGTTGGGCGATTTAACTCCACAACTATTGGGGACGCCCTGTCCCCAATATTACCACCACGGCAATCTCCCCATTTTTTGTGTTTTCCTGCTCTCTGTGACAGGTTTTTTCCCCATTTAATAAAAAAGTGATCTACTATCAAAAGCTGCGTGTTGGCCCTGTTGACGGGCGAGTACTATCAGTTTTTGTATCATACCCCGCAATTTTCAATCTATTGGGTATAGGTAGTGTTGAGTTGAGTTGAGTCTAAGGAAAGCATGGAAATCTTTTTTACAATCCTCATTCTGATTCTGGTGGTATCGCTCTCCGGCGTTGTCACCCGAATGTTGCCGTTTCAAATCCCCCTCCCACTGATGCAGATTGTCTGTGGCGCCCTGTTAGCCTGGCCCCACTTTGGTTTGCATGTCGATTTTGACCCAGAATTATTCCTGGTGCTGTTTATTCCGCCACTGCTATTTGCTGATGGTTGGAAAACCCCGACGCGGGAGTTTATCCATCATGGGCGGGAGATCTTGGGTCTGGCACTGGCCTTAGTGCTGGTCACGGTGGTGGGTATCGGCTACCTGATTTACTGGATGGTGCCGGGTATCCCGCTGGTGGCGGCCTTTGCGCTGGCGGCGGTATTGTCGCCAACCGATGCCGTGGCGTTGTCCGGTATCGTGGGGAAAGGGCGCATTCCGAAATCGATTATGGGCGTATTAGAAGGGGAGGCGTTGATGAATGACGCCTCCGGTCTGGTGGCGCTGAAGTTTGCTATCGCGGTGGCGATGGGCACCATGGTATTTACCGTCTCCGGTGCCACGTTAGAGTTTCTGAAAGTGGCCATCGGCGGCTTGTTGGCTGGTGTAGCAGTCACCTGGCTATACAGTAAATCGCTGCGCCTGATGAGCCGCTGGAGTGGTGATGATCCGGCGACACAAATCGTGTTACTGCTGTTGTTGCCTTTCGCCTCCTATCTGATTGCCGAGCATATTGGTGTCTCCGGTATCCTGGCGGCAGTGGCGGCGGGCATGACTATCAGCCAGTCTGGCGTGATTCGTAATGCCCCGCTGACGATGCGGTTACGTGCTGATAGCGTCTGGTCGATGCTGGAATTCGTGTTCAACGGCATGGTGTTTATCCTGTTGGGGCTGCAATTACCGGGGATTCTGGAAACCTCGATTGTGCAGGCGGAGCTGGACCCGACCATTCAAACCTGGAATCTGTTTGCTGACGTTGCCATCATTTACGGCGCACTGCTGGTGTTGCGCTTTAGCTGGCTGTGGTCGATGAAAAGAATCAGTAAGCGCTTACTGAAGAGACGGCCACTGGAGTTTAGCAACTACACCACTCGCGAGCTGTGGGTGGCGTCGTTCGCCGGAGTCCGTGGGGCGATTACCCTCGCCGGTGTGCTGTCGATTCCGTTATTCCTTGGCGATGGCTCAGCTTTCCCATCCCGCTACCAATTGGTGTTTATCGCCACTGGTGTCATCCTGCTGTCGGTCATTGTCGGGGTCATTGCTCTGCCGCCATTACTGCGCGGTGTGGTCATGGCAGATAAAAACGCCAGCCGTGAAGAGATTCGCCTGGCACGGGCGGCGGCGGCAGAAGTGGCGATTGTCAGCCTAAATAAGATGGAAGAGCGGCTGGCGGCCAGCAGTGAGGAGAATATCGATCCAGAGCTGCTCAAAGAGGTCAGTTCACGGGTCATCGGCACTTTGCGACGGCGCACGGGCAGCAAGGATGAAGTCGAGAGCACCTTATTGATCGAAAATCTGGAGCGACGCTTCCGCTTAACCGCGCTGCGGGCCGAGCGTGGTGAACTGTATCATCTGCGCGCTACCCAGAAAATCAGCAATGAAACTCTGCAAAAACTGCTGCACGATTTAGATCTGCTGGAAGCGCTGCTGATCGAAAAAGAGAGTTAGTTCCCCTCATCCGGCTGCTGTCTGGCGGCCGGCTGTTCCTGCGGCTATCAGTGCGTAGTGGGTTGGCAAAAGGCGCGGGGCTGGGGGCCTCTTCCCATGGCGCGGGTACTGCGAAAGCCTATGAGATCGGGCCGCAGGAGGGCGTAGTCTCTAGTTTGGTGATGATGTTAGTCGGCATTATTACGGTGATTGATGCCCACTTATCGGCCATTTATTGTGGTAATAGTAGTTATTTAGGTAATAGTATTTATGGTGGCAATAGCATTTATTGAGGTAAATAGCGCCCTGACAATGGTTGCTGACGTGATAAATAGTTAACTTAATCGACATTGGACTTTTTCGGCATAAATAGAAATGAGCCAGTGTGTTTAAAAAAACTTTGCGGAATATAATTATTAATGTTTTTTGCATCGCAATATTCGATAATCTGCTGCTTACTGGAGACGCCAGCTTTCCGATAAATACTCTGGATAATATTACAGACGGTTCTGGTTGATAGATACAGCCTATTGGCGATCTCCGTACTTGGATAGGCGTGTAAAAGGTAAAATAGCACCTCCCACTCTCTGTTGGAAAATAGAGTCGAGGGGGGCGTAAAGACAAGTGAGGTAGGTATTTGTATTTTGCTTAAATGGCTTAATGCCATATTGTCCACTGTTCGACCATGGAATATCGTTCCTACCGATACTCCATCTTCATCGATTATGGGGCATTTATCAAAAAACCAAGGTTGCATATAGGCATTGCCTTCAAATGCATGTATTTCAAGTGATGTTAATCGATCCTTTAATAATTCCACCTTACGGTCATGCGCTTGAAACTCAGTTTGAAACTCGGAGGTTGATGCTGGCAGTTCGCCATCTAATCGTCCTTCCACAGAAAAACCATCAGGTAATGCCAGTAATTGATGATATTTTTTATTTGCATAAATAAACTGTGACTTATTATCTTTCACCCCCCAAGGTTCTGAACTCTGTGCCCAAAATCGTATTAGGACGTTAAGTGTTTGTGATATATCTTCTTTCATCGAGTTTCACTCTTGCTAATTTTATTAATTAACAGCTTAATATTTGTCGATGTTGTGTTATTTATAGGGGTGTGAAGTCATTAAATAACGATTACCTTCTATCGGCAAGGTTATTATTTACTTATTTTTGATGGCTAAGTAAAAGTTATAATATCACTGGTTTTAACAGTAGTTGTTTTATGAAAGATAATGTTACCGATATTTAGATTATATAATTTATTAAGTTCAATGGATTACTTGATTATTGCGCAGTAGCCGGATGAAAAAAGGGTGAGGAGACCTCACCCATAAATATTCAATGAAAACACCCAACGTAATGAATTTAGTGGATAACTTGTGCCAGAAACGCCTGTGTGCGCTCTGATTTCGGATGAGAGAAAAACTCCGCTGGCGGTGCTTGCTCCACGATTTCACCACGATCCATAAAAATAACCCGATCGGCGACGGTGCGGGCAAAGCCCATTTCGTGGGTCACACACAGCATGGTCATGCCCTCGTGCGCCAGACTTATCATGGTATCCAGCACCTCTTTGACCATTTCTGGGTCCAGTGCCGAGGTGGGTTCATCGAACAGCATGATTTTGGGTTTCATGCACAAAGAGCGAGCTATCGCCACGCGCTGCTGCTGCCCGCCGGAGAGCTGACCGGGGAACTTATGGGCGTGCTCGGCAATCCGCACCCGCTCCAGATAGTGCATCGCCAGTTCATCCGCCTCTTGCTTCGGCATTTTGCGCACCCAGCTTGGGGCCAGTGTGCAGTTCTGCATCACGGTTAAGTGCGGGAACAGATTGAAGTGCTGAAACACCATGCCGACCTCGGTGCGCACTCGCTCGATATTACGCAAATCATCATTCAGCTCAATGCCATCCACCATGATTTTGCCCTGCTGATGCTCTTCCAGATGGTTGATGCAGCGGATAGTGGTGGATTTGCCGGAGCCGGAAGGGCCGCACAGCACAATGCGTTCGCCGGGGCGCACATGCAAATTGATATCTTTCAATACGTGGAACTGCCCGTACCACTTATTGACGTTTTCCAGCGTAATCATCATCTTATCGTCGAGAATTGGCTGATTGTCGCTCATGTTATGCCTCAATGTGTGGAACGTCCGGTGTGAAAGCGCTTTTCCAGATGCTGGCTGTAGCGCGACATGCTGAAACAGAAAATCCAGTAAACCGTGGCGGCAAAGACATAGCCTTCGGTTGACATCCCCAGCCAGGCGGGATCGACAGTGGCTTGTTGCACGCTGCTGAAGAGATCAAATAGACCAATGATGATCACCAAACTGGTATCTTTAAACAGGGCGATAATGGTGTTCACCAGCCCAGGGATGACCATTTTCAGGGCTTGTGGCAAGATAACCAGCCCTTGGGTTTTCCAGTAGCCCAGCCCCAGTGATTCTGCGGCTTCGGTCTGCCCTTTGGGGAGAGCTTGTAGCCCGCCGCGCACCACTTCCGCCACATAGGCTGACTGGAACAGCACCACCCCTACCAGGGCGCGGATCAGCTTATCGATGCTGGTGCCTTCGGTCATAAACAGCGGTAACATGACCGAGGACATAAATAGCACGGTAATTAACGGCACCCCGCGCCAGAACTCGATAAACACCACTGACAAAATGCGCACTACCGGCATACTCGAGCGGCGGGCCAGCGCCAGTAAAATACCCAACGGCAGTGCGCCAGCAATACCGACGGCGGCAATGATTAGCGTCAGCGTCAGGCCGCCCCACTGACGGGTTTCCACGCGGGATAGCCCCAGAAAGCCGCCATATAACATCACCCAGACCAGCAGTGGGTAGGCCACTATCCAGACCGCCAGATAGCGGCCACGACGTGGCATCGCGCGCCAGAACAGTGGGAGTAGCGTGAGTAATCCGATGATTAGCGTGGTATTAATGCGCCAGCGCTGCTCAATGGGGTAGAGGCCATACATAAACTGGCCAAAGCGCGCATGAATAAATACCCAGCAGGCACCTTCGCGAGTGCAATCGGTGCGTGATGTACCTAGCCAGTTGGCGTTAAAAATCGTCCAATTCAGCAGCGGCGGAATCAACTGCCACATCAGCCACAGACAGAGCAAGGTCAGCAGACTATTGCTCCAACTGGAAAAGAGATTCTTTCTGGCCCAAAAGACCATTCGGCTCAACGGGTTACCCGGCCGCACAGTGCTGGGTGGTTCGCGGGTTAATGTCATCGTCATTCGCTCCCCTTAGCGCTCTACCAGCGCAATACGCCGATTGTAGAGATTCATTAAAAATGAAATTGATAGGCTGATAACCAAGTAGACCGACATGGTGATGGCGATGGTCTCTATCGCCTGACCGGTTTGGTTCAGCACAGTACCGGCGAACAGCGACACCATATCGGGGTAGCCGATGGCCGCAGCCAGTGAGGAGTTTTTGACGATATTCAGATATTGGCTGGTTAGTGGTGGAATGATGACCCGCAGCGCCTGCGGCAAAATAACCTGACGCAAGGTGACGGTATTGGGCAACGCCAGTGATCGCGCGGCTTCATGCTGGCCATAGGGCACAGACTGAATGCCAGAGCGAATCACTTCCGCAATAAAGGTTGAGGTATAAACCGACAGCGCCAGTGTTAGGGCCGCCAGCTCAGGGATGAGCACCAAGCCGCCTTTAAAGTTAAAACCGCGTAGTTCGGGGATATCCCAGTGCAGCGCCGGGCCAAACATTAAGTGAGCCAATGTGGGCAGGGCAATCAGCAGCAACAGCCCCAGCGGCCAGGTGCGGTGGAATTGGCCGGTATGGCGCTGGCGGAAATGGTTATAGCGATAGAGGGCGATGATGGCGGCAACCGCCAATAGCACGGCGACCAGCGCAGGGATAAAACCGGCCGCAAATTCCGGTGACGGCAAATATAAGCCACGATTACTCAGAAATGCGACACCGAAGGCATCCATACTCTGCCGTGGCCCCGGTAGATTGCGTAACACCGCGAAATACCAGAAGAAAATTTGCAGCAGCGGCGGGATATTGCGGAAGGTTTCGATGTAGACAGTCGACAGTTTACGTAATAGCCAGTTGTCAGACAGACGCGCCAGCCCGATAAAGAAGCCCAGTATCGACGCAAAGAAGATGCACAATACTGAAACCAGCAAGGTGTTGAATAGCCCGACCAAGAACACGCGACCATAGGTATCGCCCTGCTCATAGTCGATAAGGTGCTGCACAATGCCAAAACCAGCACTGTTGTTCAGGAAGGCAAAGCCGGAGGTGATGCCCCGGGTTGATAGGTTGGTAATGGTGTTATGAATCAGGTACGCACCGCATCCGATCAGTATCAATAGCGCAATAATTTGATACAGCCAGGCGCGCACCGCTGGATTGGTCAGCGAAAAGGCACCTTTGACGGTTGGGCGTTGTGACATAGTGTGGGCCTCGGTCTGGGTCATACATCCGGCAGGGCGAACCTGCCGGAGAGATCAACAACTGCATCTGTCATCAGCGAATCGGTGGCGCGTACTGGAGGCCACCACTGTTCCACAGCGCATTTTGCCCACGTTTGATTTTCAGCTCACTGCCCATACCGACATTGCGATCAAAGCTTTCGCCGTAGTTACCCACTTGTTTGACGATTTTAACCACCCAATCGTTAGGCACTTTCAGATCTTTGCCGTAATTGCCTTCCTGACCTAACAGGTGGGCCATATCCGGTGTAGTCGGTTTCGCCGCCAGTGCTTCGACGTTTTTCGAGGTCACCCCCATCTCTTCCGCATTCAGCATGGCAAACAGTGTCCAGCGGACGATGGCGAACCAATCTTCGTCACCACGGCGCACAACTGGCCCCAGCGGCTCTTTCGAGATAACTTCTGGCAAGACGATAAATTCGTCTGGTTTACCTAACTTGATACGCAGCGCATAGAGTTGGGATTGGTCAGAGGCCAGTGTGTCGCAACGACCTGAGTCCAGCGCTTTGGCGCTCTCATCGGAGCGGTCGAAGGTGACTGGTGTGTATTGCATTTTGTTGGCTTTAAAGTAGTCAGCGACATTCAACTCCGTATCCGTGCCGGCCTGAATACAGACCGTGGCCCCATCTAGCTCTTTGGCGCTTTTCAGCCCCGCTTTATTGTGGGTCAGGAAGCCGATACCGTCGTAATAGTTCACGCCGGTAAATAACATCCCCATACCGGCATCTCGAGAGGAAGTCCAGGTGGTGTTACGGGACAAAATATCCACTTCGCCGGATTGCAGGGCGGTAAAACGCTCTTTTGCGGTCAGCGGGGTATATTTGACTTTTTCTGCATCACCGAAGATGGCGGCAGCCACACCACGGCAGACATCAACATCAAGACCGGAGAATTTGCCGCTGGCATCGGCGTAAGAGAAGCCGGGCAAGCCATCACTGATACCACACTGCACAAAACCTTTTTTCTTCACCGCATCCAAAGTAGTACCCGCGTGGGCCTGACCCGCTAATGCCACTAATGAGGCGGCAGCCACCAGCGTTGAAATGATAGTTTTTTTCATGAAAGCGTCCTGTGAGGCAAAGTCGAACCTATTTTAATTTTGTGGCGCACCGGTGATGCACCGTCGCTGTCTGTTGGCATGTAGCCAGTTTGGTATTAGCAAATGGGATGCCAGAGTTGCATTTCATTGCTTAGAGAGCGAATGACTGGGGCTTACCTCTTTGTAGGTAATTTCTGACGAGGCAGGATGCACTTAAAGGGCGCATTTATCGGCAGCTTGATGCTTTTTAGTGCAGGGGGGGTGAAAGAAATGGGTACAGTTATGCAAAGGGAGCTGTCGTCGGGTTCAGGCAGTAAAAAACCCGCATTTGGCGCGGGTTAGATTCTGTTGGATGCTTTATAGATTGAATGCATTCAATACAGTGATGGTTCCCCGCTAGGGCGGGTTTTAAAGCGGCGATGCAACCACAGATATTGCTCTGGCGCGCGCAAGATCTCTTGTTCAATCACCTTATTCATATAGCTGGCGGCGGCAATCTCATCGTCGATGGGGTAATCCTCCAGCGCTGGCTGTATCAGCAACTCATAGCCACGGCCATCTGGTTTGCGCAGTAAAACCAGCGGCAGCAGTGCCGGTTTTGCCAAACGAGCCAGCATAAAGGTGCCGCTGGTGGTCGCGGCTTGATCGACGGCGAACAGCGGTGCAAACACGCTACCACGCGGGCCGTAATCTTGATCCGGTGCAAACCATACCGCTTCACCTCTCTTCAATGCCTGCACCATGCCACGGAGATCTTTGCGGTCGAGCATGGCTTTATTGGAGCGCATCCGGCCCCAGGTTTGTACCAGCTCCATCACTTTATTGTTGTGTGGGCGGTACATCGCCATCATCGGCTGACACTGCCCCATCACGCGGCCACCCAGCTCCAGCGACATAAAGTGTACGCCAATCACCAACACGCCACGGTTGCCCTCTTGCGCTTTTTTCAGGTTATCCAGGCCGGAGACGGTAAACCAGCGCTTAATGCGGGCATCGGGCCAAAACCAGGCCATACCGGTCTCCATTAGCCCCATACCCAAGGATTCAAAATTGCCCACAATGGTGCGCTCAAGGGTTGGCTGATCCATATCTGGGAAGCAGAGTTCCAGATTACGTCGTGCGATGGAAACCCGCCGCTTGAGGAAACGCATTGAGGTGCGCCCTAGCCAAAGCCCCAGCTTGTTGAGCACCGGGTAGGGCAGTTGGACTAACAGAAACAGCAAACCAAGGCCAAACCAGGTGAGCCAATAGCGCGGGTGAAGCAGGGAAATATGAAATTTCTGCGGTTTTATCATGGGAACTCTATCGTGATGCGTTAAGTGCGAGTGTGTAACGCATAAGGATATAACTCAATAGCGGTACATATCGTCAGACACTGGAGCCAATTATTTTTTTCGAAAAGAGGACAATTGACGCAATCTTTACATTAAAAGCGGGGATCGCGTCGTGAATGGTCATAAAGGCAGGCTATCGGTTAGCGAGTGTAGCTTTCAGGTAATTATATCATATTCGCGATAAATGAAAGAAAAAGATCAATGTAGGAGGTATGGGGTGAGTTATCTCGATATAAACTGCGCCCGTGCTACCGCTATGAGTAGAAAACGAGGCCCTGAAAGGGGAGTTGTATTCACACATTGTGCGCGAAATGGGATCTTTATCTCAGTTCCGAACAATGGTGGTTTTAGCCGCCGAGAATAGGTGGTTATTGGCGTGCTACATCATGCTCGGGAAAATCATTTTGCTCTCAATTGGTTAATTATTTGTTAATTAATGGTGTTATATCTCTCTTTTTTTGATCGCTTTTGTTCTTCCTATTATTTTATTAACTAATATTTAACCAAATAACTCAGTATATTTTACCTTTTTGGGCTTGCATCACAGTTCACTCTGCCTCATCGCGCAGCCTCTTGTGTTCTTTTGTTAATCTTCTGTGTGTGAAAAGCAGTCACATGAAAATAAAACACTCACTTTGCAACACCACTGACTCTTCACCCTGCAACCAACCCGTTATCTGAAAGAAAACAAGAAGGTATTGCTATGAAATTTAATCTCGCATTACTGAATGCATGTGTTGTTTCTGCATGCATGCTGTTCACCACGCAAACGATGGCAGAGAAAAAACCTGAAATTGCCGTCGTGGCAAAAGTTACCGGTATTCCATGGTTTACGCGCATGGAAGTGGGCGTCAATGAAGCCGCGAAAAAGTTAGATGTGAATGCTTACCAAGTGGGGCCAGCGACGCCCGATCCAGCACAACAAGTTAAAGTTATTGAAGATCTGATCGCCAAAAATGTGGATGCCATCATTGTGGTGCCGAACGATGCCAAAGTGCTGGAGCCGGTACTGAAAAAAGCCCAAGAGAAGGGCATTGTGGTGCTGACCCATGAATCACCGGATCAGCGCATTGGGCAGTGGGATGTTGAAACCATCGACAGCGAAAAATATGCGCAGGCCAATATGGATGAACTGGCAAAAGCCATGGGCGGCAAAGGGGGCTATGCCATTTATGTCGGCTCGCTGACCGTGCCACTGCATAACGCCTGGGCAGATTACGCCATCAAATATCAGAAAGAAAAATACCCTGAGATGTTCGAAGTCACCCCACGTCTGCCAGTGGCGGAGAATATTGATAAATCGTACTCCACCACGCTGGATCTGATGAAAACCTATCCGCAAATGAAAGGGATTATTGGCTTTGGTTCTCTGGGGCCGATTGGTGCCGGTCAAGCGGTTGCCAAGAAACGGGCTAAGGATCAGATAGCGGTTGTCGGTATTGCGATGCCAGCACAGGCGGCGCCTTACTTGATGCGCGGTGATATCAAAAAAGCCCTGCTGTGGGACCCGAAAGATGCCGGTTTTGCGGTGGTACAGATTGCTGATCAACTGCTGAAAGGGCAGAAAGTGACGCCGGATTTGACCATCGACGGTTTGGGTAAAGCGGATGTTGATAGCGAAAAAGGGGTGATCCGTTTTAATAAAATTCTTGAAGTCACCAAAGACAATGCGAAAACTTTAGGTTTCTGATTTTCAGACGCCACATCAGGGAATAACCAGTGAACTCGCTGGGTTCAGTAGTAAAACAGGCAGTGGGAAAGCAGCCTCACTGCCCTCTCCACCCCCACTGAATGGCTGCAAAATAGCGCCATGCCTATGGCGTTAGGGAAGGTATTGTCATGACTCAGGCCAACGCATTTATCACGCTTGAAAATATCAGTAAGCGATTCCCCGGCGTGCTGGCGCTGGATCAGGTGAATCTCACACTGAACAAAGGGGAAGTGCACTGCCTGGCAGGCCAGAATGGCTGCGGCAAGAGCACCATTATCAAAGTGATTTCAGGGGTTTATCAGCCAGAGAAAGGCGCAAGCATCCTGATCGACGGCAAGCTGTTCCATCAGCTTACGCCGCAACTCTCACTCTTCTATGGCGTACAGGTTATCTACCAAGACTTGTCGCTGTTCCCCAATTTAACCGTCTCAGAAAACATTGCCGTCCACCGCTATCTGCCCGGCGGCGACTTCTGGGTGAAACGTAAAAGCATGCGCGATCGGGCGCTGGCCGCCATGCAGCGCGTGGGTGTCACCCTCGATCCCGATAAAAAGGTGGAGCAACTCTCCATTGCTGACCGCCAGTTAGTGGCTATCTGCCGCGCGATTGCCGCAGATGCCCGCTTAGTGATTATGGATGAGCCAACCGCTTCGCTGACCAGCCAGGAAGTGAAAGGTTTGCTGAACGTGGTGCGCGACCTGAAATCGCAAGGCATCTGCGTGGTGTTCGTCAGCCACCGTTTGGATGAAGTGATGGAAGTCGCCGACAGGATCAGCGTGATGCGCGATGGCCAACTGATTGGCACCTGGCCTGCCAGCGAATTAGATAGCCATGAGTTGGCGTTCCGCATGACTGGCCAGCGCTTTACTTACAGCCAATTGCCGCCGTTGGCCGCCAGAGCAGCACCGCTACTGGAGGTTAGAAAACTGAGCCGTGGCGAGCAGTTCCGCAATATCGATTTGACCCTGCATGAGGGCGAGATTGTCTCGATCACCGGTTTACTGGGGGCGGGCCGTACTGAGCTGTGTCTGAGCCTGTTTGGCATGACCCAGCCTTCAAGTGGCGAAATACGTGTCGCTGGTGAGGCGGTACGTTTTCGCCATAATCGTGACGCGATCCGCCAGGGGATCGGCTATGTCTCCGAAGATCGCCTGACGCAAGGTTTGATCATGGAGCAGTCGATCTATGACAACACAATTGTGTCGATTTTCGATCAATTGCATACCCGCAGTGGCTTGCTGGATCACCCCAAAGCTGCCGCGCTGGTAAAACAGCTGGTGCGGGATCTGAATATCAAAGTTTCCGATACTGCGCTGCCAGTCAAAACCCTGTCCGGCGGTAATGCGCAGCGGATCGCCATTGCCAAATGGGTGGCGACACAGCCGCGTATTTTGATTCTCGACTCACCGACGGTGGGGGTTGATATCGCCAATAAAGAGGGGATTTACCACATTGCCAAGGCACTGGCGGCGCAGGGTATGGCGGTATTAATGATTTGTGACGAGATTCCAGAGGCGTACTACAACAGCCATCGGGTGTTGGTGATGCGCAAAGGTGAACTGGTAGCCGAGTTTTATCCGCATCAGTGCACCGAACAACAGATCGCCGAGGTGGTCAATGGATAAGCTAAAACTGCGGCAGCTCACGGGCCGCCATGAGTTCTATCTGGGTCTGCTGGTGCTGTTACTGGCAATCGGACTGAGTGTGAAAAGCCCTGAATTCCTGACGTTGGGCAACTTAACCGATGTTGCCACCAGCTATGCCATTTTGGGTATTTTAGCCTGCGGTCTGTTTGTGGTGCTAATTGCTGGTGGTATTGATATCTCTTTCCCTGCGGTCACGGCGATTGCGCAATATGTGATGGCCTCGTGGGTGATTACCCATGGCGGCAGCTTCGCGCTGGCATTCATCTTGGCTATGGCAGTCGGTTTGGTTCTGGGGATGATTAATGGGTTGCTGGTTTATTGGCTAAAAGTCCCGGCGATTATTATCACCATTGCCACGCTGAATCTGTTCTACGGCTTACTGGTTTATATCACCAACGGCACCTGGTTGTACGGCTTCCCTGACTGGTTTATGACCGGGATTAACTGGTTTTCGTTTACTGGCAGTGATGGCTACGACTATGGCCTGACACTCCCGCTATTTTGTCTGGCCGCCACCACTATTTTCACTGGCGTATTGATGAATTACACCCGCATTGGGCGGCAGATCTTCGCCATGGGCAGCAACAAAGATGCCGCCTCCCGTCTGGGGATTAACATTCTGCGGCTACATCTGTATGTCTATGGCTACATGGGCATATTGGCAGGTGTCGCGGCGGTGGTTCAGGCGCAGATATCCCAATCGGTTGCACCTAACTCATTGATGGGATTCGAGTTAACTGTGCTGGCGGCTGTGGTGCTGGGGGGCACCAGTATGAGTGGTGGTCGGGGAACACTGACCGGTACTGTGCTGGGCGTGATGCTGCTGGCATTTTTGCAAAACGGCCTGACGCTACTGAGTGTCTCTTCTTACTGGCATACGGTTTTCAGCGGCGTGATCATTTTGGTGAGCATTAGTACCACCGCATGGAATGAAAAACGCAAGTTGTTGAGGGAGCAGTGATATGACCTGGATAAACCGAATTATCCCCGATGACCGCATTATCCGGCTGCAACTGTTGATTCTGCTGGCGGTGATGTTGGCTTTCTCATTGACCCTAGGGCAGCGTTTTTTCAGCTTGGGTAACTTCCAGTCGATCTCATCGCAGTTGCCGATTTTAGGCATGTTGGCGCTGGGAATGGGGCTGACCATGCTGACGGGCGGTATTAACTTATCCATCATTGCGGGTGCCAATGCCTGCGCATTAGTGATGGCGGCCATTATTGTCAGTCACCCCGATCAACCGCTGTTTCTGCTGCTGGCGTTGGTGGCGGGATTGTTAGTGGCGGTGGCGATTGGCACCTTGAATGGGCTACTGATCTCGGTCGTCGGTGTGTCGCCTATTCTGGCGACCCTGGGCACCATGACCCTGATTACTGGCCTCAATATCTTATTGTCCAATGGTGATGTGATCTCAGGTTTCCCGCCAGTGATTCAGTACATTGGCAGCGGTGATATTGCCGGTATTCCGGTGGCGATGATCCTATTTTTACTGGTGTCGGCGGGGCTGTGGGTACTGCTGGAACACACCACTCTGGGGCGCAGTATCTATCTGGTCGGCTCCAATGAGCAGGCGACCCGCTTTAGTGGTGTGAACACCCATCGGGTGCAGGTCGCGGTCTATATCCTGTCAGCCCTGTTGGGGTGGGGGGCGGCCATTTTGATGATGGCGAAATTTAACTCAGCCAAAGCCGGTTATGGTGAGTCCTATCTGTTGGTGACTATTCTAGCCTCGGTACTGGGCGGGATTAATCCAGATGGCGGCTTTGGTCGCATTATCGGCCTGATCTTAGCGCTGGTGGTGCTGCAATTACTGGAAAGTGGCCTGAATTTGCTGGGGGTGAGTAGCTACCTGACCATGGCGTTATGGGGTGGGGTGCTGATCCTCTTTATCGCATTACAGAATCGTAAAGCTTAAGAATTGAGGGACAAAACAATGGCAAGTTACTTTATCGGCGTAGACGTAGGGACCGGCAGCGCAAGAGCCGGAGTATTCGATTTGCAGGGCCGCATGGTCGGGCAGGCTAGCCGTGAAATCACCATGTTTAAGCCCAAGGCAGATTTTGTTGAGCAGTCATCCGATAATATCTGGCTGGCGGTGTGTAATGCGGTGCGCGATGCAGTGAGCCAGGCCGATATCAACCCGATTCAGGTCAAAGGGCTGGGGTTTGATGCCACCTGTTCGCTGGTGGTGCTGGATAAAGAGGGTAATCCGTTGACTGTCAGCCCATCAGGGCGCAGCGAGCAAAATGTGATTGTCTGGATGGATCACCGCGCGATTATTCAGGCGGAACGAATCAATGCCACCAAGCACCCGGTGCTGGAGTTTGTCGGCGGGGTGATTTCACCGGAGATGCAGACGCCAAAACTGCTGTGGCTGAAGCAGCATATGCCCACCACCTGGAGCAATGTCGGTCATCTGTTTGATCTGCCTGACTTTCTGACCTGGCGCGCGACCAAAGATGAAACTCGCTCGCTCTGTTCCACGGTCTGCAAGTGGACCTATCTGGGCCATGAAGATCGCTGGGACCCCTCCTATTTCAAACAGGTGGGGCTAGGCGATTTGCTGGATAACAATGCGGCCAAAATTGGGGCTACAGTTAAGCCGATGGGGGAGCCATTGGGGCGTGGTTTAAGCCAGCGAGCGGCATCGGAAATGGGCCTGATCCCCGGCACTGCCGTCAGTGTTTCGATTATTGATGCCCACGCGGGCACCATTGGTATCCTCGGTGCCAGTGGTGTGACGGGCGAGAACGCCAACTTTGATCGGCGAATTGCGCTGATCGGCGGCACCTCGACGGCTCATATGGCGATGTCACGTTCGGCGCATTTTATCGGCGGAATTTGGGGGCCATACTACTCGGCTATCCTACCGGAATATTGGCTAAATGAGGGCGGGCAGTCAGCGACGGGGGCTTTGATTGACCATATTATTCAGTCACATCCGTGCTATCCAGAGCTGTTGGCGCAAGCCAAAAGCAAGGGGGAAACTATCTATGAGGCGCTGAATCATATTTTGCGCCAATTGGCGGGGGAGCCGGAAAATATCGCCTTCCTAACCAATGATATTCATATGCTGCCCTATTTCCACGGCAATCGCTCACCGCGCGCCAACCCGAATCTGACCGGCATCATTACCGGCCTGAAACTCTCCACCACGCCGGAGGATATGGCGCTGCGCTATCTCGCCACCATTCAGGCGCTGGCATTGGGGACACGGCATATCATCGAAACCATGAATCAGAACGGCTATAACATTGACACCATGATGGCTAGCGGTGGCGGCACGAAAAACCCCATTTTTGTGCAGGAGCACGCCAATGCCACCGGCTGCGCCATGTTATTGCCGGAAGAGAGCGAAGCGATGTTGCTGGGCAGTGCCATGATGGGCACAGTCGCCGCCGGGGTATTTGAGTCACTGCCGGAGGCGATGGCTGCCATGAGCCGCATTGGGAAAACCGTTACGCCGCAAACCAATAAAATCAAAGCCTATTACGATCGCAAATATCGCGTGTTCCACCAGATGTATCACGATCATCTGCGCTATCAGGAATTGATGCGGGAGGAGGTATGAGCCAGAGTGATGAATGGCAGACCGCCAGCGAGGCATGGATGACCTACAGCCGCGAGCTGGCGGCCTTAAAGGAGAGTGTCGATCAGCAGGTGTGGTTGCAGGTGTTGGATGCGCTGGCAGAGTGTCGTGGCAAAATTGCAGTGACGGGAGTAGGAACATCAGGTATCGCGGCGCGAAAAGTGGCGCATATGTTGGCCTGCGTGGAGCAACCTGCGATCTACCTGAATGCCACCGATGCCGCCCACGGGGATCTGGGTTTTCTCGGCGCACAGGATATTATCATTCTGATCTCCAGAGGCGGCAATTCTGACGAGCTGACCCGCCTGCTCCCCACACTGCAACGTAAGCAGGTGAAGATCATTAGCGTGACCGAGAACGAACAGTCGGCAATCGCGCAAGTCTCCGCCTTGGTGCTAAAAACCCATGTGAAGCAAGAGATTGACCCGCTAAATATGTTAGCGACCACCTCTATCGTTTTGGTGCTGGCGCTGTTTGATGCCATCTGTATCTGCCTGATGGCCCGCAGTGGATTTACCAAAGAGAGCTTACTGGCGGTGCATCCCGGCGGGGATGTCGGTATTGAGTTACGTAAACCGCAATAAGTGACGGGCACTCGTCGGCAAACCGTAGACAAAAATACCGCGCCAGTGTGACTGCGCGGTATTTCTAAACAGTTTGCTGTTACCAGAAACCCAGCACTTTCCACCAGGCGCTGCCGATAATCAACCAGATAGGGATCACCACCAGACTTATCAGGAAGCCAATTTTCCACCATGTCGCCAGCGGGATAAAATTGCAGCCGAACAAGATAGGGGCAGGGCCGCCGGAGTAGTGAGTGGTCGCCATATACAGGTTACTGAACATACCGAACACCAGCACGGTCAGCATGGGCGGAGCTCCCGCCGCAATAGCAATAGAAACAAAAATGGCATACATGGCGCTGATATGGGCGATGGCGCTCGCCATCATATAGTGGCTGTAGTAGTACGCCAGCAGCAGAATACCCATCATCGGAATCCAATTCATACCCTGCACCGAACCGGCAATGGAGGAGCCAAACCAGGTAATAAAGCCCAATTTATTCAATTGGCTAGCGAGTGTCAGCAGCACCGCAAACCAGATCACGGTGTGCCACGCCTCTTTCTCGGCAATCACATCATCCCACGTCAGTGCACCGCTCAATAACAGAATGGCTAAGCCAATAAAGGCGGTCATGGTGGCATCAATATTCAATGTCGCACCACTCACCCACAGGGTTACCAGCCCGATAAAGACGGATAAAACAATCCACTCATTGCGGCTCATCGGCCCCATCTCTTTCAGTTTCTCCAGCGCCAGCGCCCGCATTTCCGGCGTTTTTTTCAGCTCTGGCGGGTAGAAGCGGTAGAGCAACAAGGGGATGACTGCCAGAGAGATTAAGCCGGGGACGATGGCGGCTAGCGCCCAACTGGTCCAGGTGATGGTAATGCCCATCTCGCCCGCCAGCTTACTGATCATCGGGTTACCGGCCATTGAGGTCAGGAACATCGCACAGGTAATAGCATTACACTGGAAGATACATTGCACCAGAAATGCCCCGATTTTGCGTTCGGTGCCGCGTTCCGGGGTAGATTCATAGGCCTCCGAAATGGAGCGAAACAGCGGAGTGATGATGCCACCACAACGGGCCGAGGTAGAGGGCATGGCGGGGGCAAACAGTAGATCAGTCAGCACCAAACCGTAAGCCAGACCCAATGAACTGTGACCTAACTTACTGATAAACAAGTAACCGACTCGGCGACCAAAACCGGTTTTAATAAAACCGCGTGAGATAAAGAAGGCGCAGGCAATCATCCAGATGGTGGGATCGGCAAAACCGGCGAGCACCTCTTTGATGCTCAGCAGCCCGGTGGCCGCAACCACTGTCAGGCTGAAAATTGCCATCGCCCCCAAGGGGTATGGCGAGAGGATCAAGCCAATAACCGTCGCCGCAAAGACCGCCATGAGGTGCCAGGCGCGTGGGTCAACGGATTCCGGCACTGGACTAAACCAGATACCTACCCCAATAAAGAGAATAAGTAGCATTCTTCCCATACGTGTTTTGAATATCGACATGATTATTTACCTTGATACAATTATATATACAGTGTTAATCACCACCGATAACAATAGGTGGTGATTAAATTATTAAGGCTGTAAAGATATGAATTAACTGTATAGACAAAATAACTTCACCATTTTGATCAAAGTCATTTTTATATTGTACGGAGTGCGGTGATTGGTGGGGGAAATATATTGTTCTGATGAGGGTAATTCAGACAAAGTTTATCGATTACTTTACTTTTTTAATTATAAACAACAGAATTTTATCTGTTAAAACAAGATGATTTCACATTAATAGCCAAGTCGACAGATGAACTGAGAGGGTCGAATAGATAAATACGGCAGATTAACGAGATAGGAGGAAATAACACCGAATATGTTAACTTTGCTTAGCAAATATTACCTTTTTAGCATATTAGCTATTTTATATTATTATGTGCAGTGTCATATTTTGAGCAACAAAAAAACCCGCACCAAGGCGGGTCTTTTATTCAGAATGATTTAACTGCTCAGGGCTATCACCTTCATCGCTATCGTAAATCATTCATCTGGTATTAACTCTTACAGAGCAACAACATTTGCTGCCGCTGGGCCTTTAGCGCCGTTCTCGATAGAGAACTCAACGTTTTGGCCTTCTTCTAAGGTTTTGAAATCATTGCTCTGAATAGCAGAGAAGTGAACGAACACGTCTTTGCTGCCGTCAGCAGGAGAAATGAAACCGAAACCTTTGTCAGCGTTAAACCATTTTACTAAACCAGTCATTTTATTAGACATAGAGATACTTCCTTCAATTATTTTTGATTGCCGCCATAGGCGAGCGAATAGGCTTGGGTACAACTTATGGGGCACTTAGAAGGAATTTCGCGGAGAAGTGGTATCTGTCTGATAACGCTAATACGGGGAACTGCTTTACTAAAACTGCTTGCATAAATGTTACTGTCAACCGGGTACTGCTTTCTTACTTGAGTGTTGGCAACACTGCTCGGGTTAAACCGTCATCGCTGTCGGTTGCCAACACCCAGAATCACACTGTATTACAGAGCGACTACGTTTACCGCTGATGGGCCTTTAGCGCCGTTCTCAATAGAGAACTCAACTTTTTGGCCTTCATCTAAGGTTTTGAAATCATTGCTCTGGATAGCAGAGAAGTGAACGAACACGTCTTTGCTGCCGTCAGCAGGAGTGATGAAACCAAAACCTTTACCAGCGTCAAACCATTTTACTAAACCAGTCATTTTATTAGACATAGAGATATTTCCTTCAATTATTTTTTTGCCACAATATTGCAGCGAATGTGGTCTGTCTTTCAGAGGATAACTTATGGGCACTTAGGAGGAGACTCACGGAGAAGGGATATCTATGGATAGCGCTTGAACTGAGGACTGCTTTACTAAAACTGCTTTCATAAGGTCTGTGTTCCAAACCGATGACGCTATTTAACCACAATACATTTCTCGTGGCAACACTATATTTGACTGCCATAACTAATGTGAATGGGTTTTTCAGCTGTAATTGTGCAGTGAAATGGTGATTTTATGTGACTAAACAGGCTGTTAGGTCAATTAAAAATGATGCTAAATTTTAACCTATTTTCTGTCATTAGGCCGCAAAATACCGGAGGATAACCTCCGGTATTGAGTTTTAGCGAGGAGAAACCGTCACTGTACCGCTACGATCGCTGGCAATCATCACGCGTTGGCCTGCGCCGAAACGGGTAGGGCCTTGCGCCTGCACCACGACAATGTTGCTGCCATCATCTCGGCGTATTTCCAACTGCACACCTTCACTGCGGTTCATCGCACTCTGTACGCCTTGACCTGCCATACCACCGGCAACCACACCACCCGCGGTTGCCAGGCTATTACCACGGCCACCGCCAATAGTATTCCCCAAGAATCCACCCACCACAGCACCGCCAATGGCACCAGCTACGTTATTCTTATCGCCACCCTGAATGGTGACCGGACGTGCAGAGATAACCGTCCCGTAGGTTACGGTATGAACTTGTCGTGCCTGAGAGGCAGTGAAAGTATCACCAGATGATGTGCTGTTGTTGGCACATCCACTTAATACAGTTGTTGCGAGCGCTACGGCAATGACCAGCTTTTTCATAATTAACCCCTAATTGTTGGTATGAGTCAGCCATACCCTTCTTATTTGACGTTGCAGCTTGCTCTTCCAACTTACTGATTTTCATCCGCTCATCGGAGTTCATTCGTCTGCTGCCGTGCTGAAACGCCAGCTATTTTAACTATAGATAGCCGTTGATAATGACTATAGCGTGATAACGATTGATCTGAGGAGATAAATATTGAGCCTATGCCTATATATAGGCGAGTTCTTGCTCTCTTTTCATGCTACCGTCATTGCTTAATAGGGTCTTTCTACCGCTTCAGGAATGCTGTCTTGTCACGCTCGATTATTTCTACCAAGATTTTCCGCCTCGACTTAGGTCGCCTAATCCTTATTCTGGCTCTGATGAGTGCGTTTGTGACGCTGGCGAACAGCTTCTATGCCAGTTATCGGGTGCAGCGGCAGCTATTGATTGATAACACATTGGAAGCCAATCGTGTTTATGCCACCAAGCTGGCGTCCAGTACCGAGATTTTTCTGAGAAGTGCGCAAAAGCAGCTTTATTACAGCAGCATGATTGCCGCCAGACATTTTGATGATCCCGCCATTCTGCAAGCAGAAACTGCCCGGCTAAAATACCAGACCGACAACTTTAACTCGGTGGTCATCACTGATGCGCACGGTGTTATCCGTGCCACATCGCCAGATAGTCTCCAGTTGCTGGGGCAAACCCTAACCTCACCGGGGGCGGTGGAAGCGCTAAAATTGCGCCGCCCACTAATCAGTAAGCCCTATTTATCGGCAGCTAATAATCTGGTCGTCAATATATCAACCCCGATTATCACGCCGGATGGGCGCTATCGTGGCTATATTGGCGGGACCATTTATCTGCGTAAGCAGAGTATATTAAATGAGCTATTGGGCGAGCACTACTATCGCGATGGCTCCTATATTGTGGTGCTGGACAGTGATCGGCGCATCCTTTACCACCGAGATGCAAACCGTGTCGGGGAAATACTCTCGCCGAGACCACTCACTGAGGCCGTGAAAACGGCAAGTAATGGCAGTTTGATGGTGAGCAATACCAGTGGTGAGTCGATGCTGGCGGGTTACGCTGTCGTGGAGCCATCCGGTTGGGAAATTATTACCTTGCGGCCTGAGGCATCAACCCTGAAGCCGTTAGAAGGGCTAATGATTAAGGGTTTGGGGCATATCGCGCCGCTGGCGTTACTCACTTTGCTGGGGGTTTGGCTGCTATCTCGCCTGATTGCCCGCCCGTTGTGGTTACTGGCGGGCAGTGCCAATGATATGGATAAACCAGATATCGCTTTCAGTATCAAAGAGATACCATCATGGTATTTCGAGTCCACACAACTCAAACGGGCGATGTTGATAGGCATCAGTTTACTGCAAAAGAAAATTGGCAAATTGAAATTTGAGGCGCAAACCGATCCGATGACGGGCCTGTATAACCGGCGGGGATTGGCCACCGCCCTTGAGCCTATCGGACAACTCGGACAGCACTTTTCAGTTATTGCGTTGGATATTGACCACTTTAAGTTGATTAATGACACCTATGGGCATGATATCGGTGATGAGGTGATCAAACAGCTGGCGACTCAGATCCGTGATAGCTCTCGCGATACCGATATCCTTTGCCGTAGCGGCGGTGAAGAGTTTCTGATGTTGCTACCAGGTACGACACTTGATGTAGCGACACAGGTTGCCAATCGGCTGCGCCACAATGTGGCAATGATGGCGATAGCAAACATTCGCCCCATCACGATTTCACTGGGCGTCGCCTATTGGAGCGGCGAAGGTATGCCAGAAGATGCGCTAAAACTGGCTGATGCAGCGCTATACCGCGCGAAACAGCAGGGGCGTAATCGGGTAGCGGTTGGTTGATCAGTTCAACTTCTATGGCCTTGATTGGCAGCCGATCTCTTCGGCAAGCTAATTTATATTTGTGCTTTCCTGGCGATAGTCATTTACACGAGCCATTGACAACTATTGTTAGAGAGATATGAATAATGGTTAACTATGATAGCTATTCACATTGTGATTCATTTAACTAGTGATAATCCATTCACCAATATGTAATCTATATGTAGTTAACAAAATCACAGTATAAGAAAAATGAGGGTAAAATAGAGTGGTAAATTTAAGTTATCATGTCAAATAGATCATTCTATCTATAGAATTATGTATGCTGATATAAGGTGTAGGATCAATAGATAATATTTAATTTACAACTAAATTGTAGTGTTCAATAAGTGGATTTTTAGTTGTAGTTAATGTAACATCTTACGAATGCGCTTAATGCTGTGCTTATTAACTGATTCTTTTTAAGAATTTAGGTTTTTCTTCATTTTTTACAAATGCTTAATTATAATTAAATTATGGAATGTAATAAATATGGAAATATTTGATGTTAGTTATAGTTCCTTATCCACCATGCGTGCCAGAGAGTTGTTTTTACTAAGGAAAAATGTATTTAAAGATAGACTTAATTGGAACGTTAATTGTGAGAATGGTATGGAGTTTGATGAATATGATAGCATCAATACTACCTATCTGTTTGGTGTCCATGATGACCAGGTTATTTGCAGTCTTCGATTTATCGGAATAAAACATCCAAATATGATCACTGGAGTATTTAAATCATACTTCAACAAGATTGAACTCCCTGATGGGAATTATCTAGAAGCCAGTAGATTATTCATTGCAAAAAATCGTACTAAGACACTACAATTACAACATTATCCTATCAGCTCAATGCTTTTTTTATCCATGATCAATTATACCAGACATCAGGGCTATGAAGGTATTTATGCCATAATCAGTCACCCAATGTTGGCTATATTTAAAAGGTCTGGTTGGTTGATTTCAGTAGTTGAACAAGGCCTGTCAGAAGAAAATAAAATAATTTACGTTGTCTACATGCCAGTTGACGAACACAATCAACAGATATTGATGCATAAAATTAGCAAAACTTTACTCATTGAAAATGATAAATTAAATACTTGGCCGCTCTCCCTAGATATTAGGAGTAATCAGGTCTAATCAGTTGTAACTCAACCGCAAGACTTATAGCATGCTTAGCATTAGTTACTCCAAGTTTTCTTACTACTTTCCCCATATGATGTTTTACCGTTGTGGGTTTTATTCCTAAAATGAGTGCTATTTCTGGATAGGATTTACCCACACTTGCCCAGTAAATAATTTCATTTTCACGCTTTGTGAAAATTTCATTTCTACCCATTTTACAAAAATCACTACTACGATTTAGATCATTATAAAATGAGGTCAGTTTCTCGTGAATGAGCATCAATAGCATCTGAATATTAGCTTTATCATTAGCTATTTTATCTTCTATATCTTCATCACAATCTTTGTCAGTCATAAGAGAGAGAATAGTAAGGTTATAGTATTGATCATGTAGAACAAAGGTATGACCATTAATCACATCGTACTCCTTTGCAACGTCAAATATTTTTGGCAACTTCAATCCTGAATTTATCATAATATTTTCGTCCCAAGAGAATGGCGTCACTCTATGTGATGCCGTGATAATAATAGGATCAATGTACTGAAAATTGTTTTTCGTATAAAATTCGAACCATTTACTCCGGTTTGAAATAACCATAAAATCAGCCGGATTCCTCTTGTTCATTATTGCGTATGCATATTTTACATTGTTGTATTTTTCTAGTTTTCGTTCAAGTTTCTTTTTCACCGTAGTATTAATCAATTCGTTGTTGAAAAATAATTTGGTCAACTTACCCTCTCCTGAATAAACTTATCTTTTAAAAAATGGTATATGAAATGTTATTATCTGTAAATAAAAAATCTCACTACAAATGATGATAAGCATTTTATTTGTTGCCTTTGTAATTATAAGCAATGTAGGGCCTGCTCGTTAGTTATATAAATTACTGAAATAAGTATATTAGTTCTATTTATCATAATAATGACATATTTAAATTATGTATTAATATGATGTAGAAATTAGATTCATTATTGATTTATAATTTAACTATTATTTACAGGTCGTTATCTATTCTAAAGTACAGCACTACATTATACTTTGGTGTACTACTATCTCTTATCTATATATGTATAATACCCTCAGTAAGTTGATGAAAATCTTCCCATAACAATTTTATGAACATATTATATTGGTACGTTTAACTTCGACTATCTGAGGAATAAGCACTTAGTTGTTCACTATAAAATAGCTTATAAGCTAGAATGAAATTTCGATGTTATATTGCCACATTTTATACTGTGGATTATATATCATCCAGTTATAAGTCACATCAAAGGAATTTTATGATTAAAAACATCTCGGACTGGCATCCTGCAGATATAATAGCAGCGATACGTAAAAAAGGGTCTACTCTCTCTGCTGTTTCGCGTAATTCTGGTTTAAGTTCAAGTACACTTGGAAATACGTTAACAAGACCATGGCCTAAAGGCGAATATATAATTGCGGACTTTTTAGGTGTTCATCCATCGGAAATATGGCCTACGAGATACTATGACAAAAAATCTGGGGAGAAAATAAATAGGAAAATGAAACTTAGAAAATAAATCATCATCTGAATTTTAATACGCTAGCAGAAAGTATAATCACATGTCTATTTTACTTTTTAACTTTGTTAGTAGTTGGATATCATACTTAAGTTCTTTCAATTTAATGACCTTAGTATAAGGATATACTCGATAACATAAAAAAGTATTATTTGTATGAATATAAATACTTATTTGAAAAACTGAAGGAGTATATGTGGATCCATAAAAAGTGATTGTGACTATTTGATGGTGATGACATTAATAAAATGATATTGACATTACTGATGCTGGATAGTCTTGGTATGGGTTACTTATATCTATTGCCCATTGTGTATGGCGGGGGGCTATTAATCATCGGTAATGACACTGAAACTGTTGCATTATCGTAGGTAAGTCAGCAAAAGTTACGTGTCTGCTTTTTAGATAGCCGACAAATAAAATTGCTCTGCTGACAATAACTCCTCCCCATCTGGATGTTGTCCTTTGCTTATCCTGTGGATTAACTCAATGCTCGCAATATCGTCTGAGCTCAGCTGCACATAGCTATCTGCTTTGCTGTCAGAGTGAGTATGCCGGAAGATCTCTAAATGTGAATGGCACGATTATGTATGCGGGATGCTTAAAATCCTAATAAAAAAGGCGCTAACCAATTAAGGATAACGCCTTTTTAAACAACACCTTAACTGACTAGTATCAGTTCATGCCGTATTTTTTCAATTTCTTACGCAGCGTGCCACGGTTGATGCCCATCATCAGGGCAGCGCGGGTTTGGTTGCCACGGGTGTATTGCATCACCATGTCCAACAATGGCTGTTCAACTTCAGCCAGTACCAACTCATACAGGTCACTCACATCCTGACCATTCAGTTGAGCAAAATAGTTCTTCAGTGCTTGTTTAACCGAGTCACGCAAAGGCTTTTGAGTCACCTGATCTTGTGAATTTACGGTTGCAACGGTCAGTACGTCAGAATTTACGCGTTGTTCGAACATAGTTCTGTCAGCTCTTTTTTCTGTTTACGCAAGATTTTCGAAATATGCCTCCAACGCCTCCAGCTGTTCGCTGGCATCCTCAATGGCGTTGAATGTGCGCCGAAACTGGTCGTTAGGGGCGTGCTCCTGGAGATACCAAGAGACGTGCTTACGTGCAATACGAAATCCCTTGCCTGGACCATAAAAGTCGTGCAATTCCCGTATATGCCCGTTTAACAAGCGCTGCACTTCGCCAAGTGGCATCGGTGGCAGCAGCTCCCCAGTGTCCAGGTAGTGCTGGATTTCCCGGAAGATCCAAGGTCTTCCCTGAGCGGCACGTCCTATCATCAGAGCATCAGCTCCAGTGTAGTCGAGCACCGCTCTGGCTTTATGCGGGTCAGTGATGTCACCATTCGCGATAACGGGAATGGAAACAGTCTGCTTAACTGCCCGAATGCTGTCGTATTCCGCCTCACCATTAAACAGGCAAGAACGAGTTCGGCCATGAATCGTCAGGGCTTGTATACCACAATTTTCGGCCAGTTGGGCAATTTCTATACAGTTACGGTGTTCTGGCGACCAACCCGTCCGGATCTTCAGCGTGACTGGCACATCTACCGCGTTGACGACTGCGGAGAGGATCTGTTTGACCAGATCGGGATGCTGCAACAATGCAGATCCTGCCAGCTTGCGGTTCACTTTCTTGGCCGGACATCCCATATTGATATCAATGATTTGGGCGCCGTTTGCCACATTGATTCGGGCAGCCGCCGCCATATCATCTGGGTCGCTACCGGCAATTTGCACGGTACGAATTCCAGGCTCATCACTATGAACCATGCGCAAACGCGACTTATCCGTCCGCCATACCTCAGGATTTGAGGAGAGCATTTCAGATACTGCCATTCCAGCCCCCATGCTATGACATAGCGCTCTGAAGGGGCGGTCTGTTATACCGGCCATCGGGGCGGCAATCAGGCAATTTGTAAGCTGGAAGTGTCCAATACGCATAGACAAAGAATGACCACACTGTGTCCGTAAGGGCGCGTATATTACGCATTTTTGCGCCCAGATGAAAGGCCAAACTTTGACCAATTGATGAAAAAAGAGCAGCAAATTGCGACTCAATCTTGGCTAATTAATTATTTGTTCATATATAACATGACGTTAAGGCTAACTGGTTAATTTGTGCGCTTTAGTGTTTTCTACTAAACAACATCATTATTGACTGGTGCCGCCACATAATCTTGGTCGAAAGTGCTGATTTATTCATCAAATCAACGATAAAGCACAGATACAAATGTGTCGAGCATCTCATTTTGGCTAAAAATAGTGTGCGCTAAGGTGCCGGGAAGTGCTATTTCGAATGGGGGAGAATCCCCTGCTGTTATCTCATAACAACAGCAGGGGATATTGCTGGCTATGCTATGGCTTACGTACGCCCGTAATGCGACACCACTCCTCTTTCTCAGCCACTGGGTCGAGGGTGAACATATCCTCGTAAGCCTCAGCGACACCCGCAGCTTGTGTTGCCAGCACCCCTGACAGGCCAAGGTGGCCGCCAGCAACCGGCAAGACGCTAATCAGCGGTGCCAACTCCCGTAGCGGGCCTGCCAGAATATTGGCAACCACCACGTCAGCGGATAAGTCAGCCGGTTGGTCTTTTGCCAGATATAGCGCCAAACGCTCTGAAACGCCGTTACGCTGCGCGTTATCGCGACTGGCCTGAATGGCCTGCGGATCGATATCAATGCCGATAGCGTGCGTTGCACCGAGTTTTAGCGCCGCAATCGCCAGGATGCCAGAGCCACAACCGAAGTCGATAACAGTTTTACCCGCCAGATCGAGGCCGTCGAGCCATTGCAGGCACAACGCGGTGGTCGGGTGAGTCCCGGTGCCAAACGCCAGACCGGGGTCGAGCATCACATTCACTGCGGTTGGGTCGGGTACATCACGCCAGCTTGGGCAGATCCACAGGCGCTCGCCAAAACGCATCGGGTGGAAGTTATCCATCCATTCACGTTCCCAATCTTTATCTTCCAACTGTTCAATCTTATGGATGAAACCGGTGCCGAGCTGCGGGTGGTATTCCAGCATGGTAACCACTTCGGCCATATCGGTTTCGGCATCATACAGACCGATGACATCGGTATCGCCCCACAGGCGAGTTTCGCCCGGCAGCGGCTCAAACACCGGATTATCGTGGGTATCCTGAAACGTGACAGAGACTGCGCCACTCTCAATCAGCGCGTCGCCCAGAGATTCGGCCTGATTGCCGGTGGTGTTTAACTTCAATTGGATCCAAGGCATAGCTTTTCTCTTCCAAAACCGATCCTTAACTTGCGTTTTGGGATCGGTTTTTCTCAATTAGGTTTCGGTAAATAGTATAGGTTTAGGTAAATAATAGCGGTATATAGCGATTTATTCAGCGCTGGCGGTAACGGGCTGTCGCTTTCGTGCGCGATCGCCAAACTGATTACCGATATAAAACGCCAACAGATTGAGCACCAGCGAAGGTACTATCGGGTGCAGGCCGGCTATTTTAATGTTGAAACTGGCCAGTACTGTATAGCATACCGCACCGACAATCATTGAGCTAAGGGCTCCGTGGGCATTGGCGCGTTCCCAGTACAGCCCCAGCACCAATGGCCAGAGGAATACCGCCTCCAGGCCACCAAAGGCCAGCAGATTCAGCCAGATAATCATCTCTGGTGGACGCCATGCCGCAAGTAGCAGCAATAGCCCGAGGATCAGTGTCGACATGCTGGAGATGCGCTTCAATTTACCCTCATTTTTCAGCTCTGTCGGCCTCAGATTGAGGTACAGATCTTTCACGATAGTGGCGGAGGATTGCAGCAGTTGGGCATTGATGGTCGACATTATCGCCGCCATCGGTGCCGCCAAAAAGATCCCCGCCGCAAACGGAGGCAGAACGGTGATCATCAGTGTTGGGATCACTTGGTCGGGGATCTTCAGATCCGGCAGGATCGCCCGCCCCAGAGCGCCGGCCAGATGCATACCGAACATCAGGATTGCCACCACAATGGTGCCGATAATGATGCCGCGATGCACGGCTTTGCTATCACGATACGAAATGCATCGCACGGCGGTATGTGGCAGACCTATCACCCCAAAGCAGACCAGGATCCAGAATGAGGCCATAAATGGCACATCAAGGATCTGATCGCCCCCCTGCGGGGAAACCAGCGCCGGATCGATATGTTGCAACGTCTCGACCGCTTTATGCAGGCCACCGGCAGCATGGATCACCGCCACCAAGAGCAAAATGGTGCCAATTAGCATCACCAGCCCTTGTAGGGCGTCATTCAGCACACTGGCGCGGAAGCCACCGAAAGAGGTATAGAGCGCGATACTGATGCCGAAGATCAATAAGCCGGTGTCGTAAGGGATCCCGGCTGCGGTCTCCAGCAGGCGCGCACCGCCGATAAACTGCACCGTCATGGCCCCGACAAACGCCACCAGTAGGCTGAGGCTGGCCAGCCACACCAGTAAGCGGCTCTGATAGCGGGCGTACAGCATGTCGTTGAGGGTCACGGCATTATAGCGGCGCGCCAAAATAGCAAACTTCTTACCTAGCACGCCCAAAGACAACCAGACCGCGGGCAGTTGGATCATCGCCAACAAGACCCAGCCGAGTCCATATTTATAGGCCGCACCTGGCCCTCCAATGAATGAGCTGGCGCTGATATAGGTGGCGGTTAGGGTCATTGCCAGTACGAATCCCCCCATCGAGCGATTGCCGATGAAGTATTCATTGAGAAAATTCCCGGTTTGGCGGCGAGTATAAGCGTAAATAGATAAGCCAAATACCATCGCCAAATAGCCCACTAATGGCAGGATGACATCAGTTTGCATTGTCGTCCCCCAGTGGGATATCGCGGAAAATCACGCGCACCATCAGCCAACATAGCCCGATAAACAGCAGCGGCAGTGCAATACAGGCGGCTTCAAACCAAGCGGGTAAGCCAGTCATTCCAGGAATATTACCCGGTAAATAAGCGGTTATTATCCAGCCCGCTAAATAAGCCAGCGTTAGGCCAAAGGCCCAGCGTGCTTCTTTGTTTGCCTGTAGGAATCTTGTTTCCATATCTTCTCCATACCCTTCGTACTTGGCACTACAGCGTTGTTAGCTGCTCTCACCCACCCGAATCACTGACGTGAGTCAGCTCATCGGGATGCGTTCGCTTGCTGCCTGGTCGCTCCCGCTATCCGAATTGACTTATCGGATTTCATTCGTTTGCCGCATGGTAGTTGTGCCAATTATTTAGGGCATCTAAGCCGAAAGAGAGTTGAAAAAGAAAAAAGGCCGGGATTAACCGGCCCTGATATAAAAGATATACCCGTCATACTTCAAGCTGCATGTGCGTTGGCTGTCTTCGTTCACCCCAGTCACTTAACTGATGTAAGCTCTTGGGCATTCACTCAATTGCGGCCTTTCTGCAACTCGAATTATTTTTGATATCAAACACATGAAAGGTAAAAATCAGGTCTCTTGCAACCCGAGCTTCTTCTCCAGATAGTGGATATTGGTGCCACCGTGCTGGAAGTTTTCATCATTCATGATGCGTTGCTGCAACTCAACGTTGGTTTTGATGCCATCGATGATGAGTTCTGCCAACGCATTTTTCATGCGCGCAATCGCCACATCACGGTTTTCACCGTAAGTGATAAGCTTGCCGATCATGGAGTCATAATATGGCGGCACAGTATAACCGGCGTAAATATGAGACTCCCAACGCACACCAAAACCACCCGGCGCATGGAAACGAGTAATTTTACCCGGACTCGGCAGGAAGGTATTTGGATCTTCGGCATTGATACGGCATTCGACGGCATGACCATGGACTTTCACTTCATCTTGTTTGATGGAGAGAGGTTGGCCAGCAGCAATACGCAGCTGTTCTTTGATCAAATCGACACCAGTGATCATTTCGGTCACCGGGTGCTCAACCTGAATACGGGTGTTCATTTCAATGAAATAGAACTCGCCGTTTTCATATAAGAACTCGAAAGTCCCGGCACCACGATAGCCGATCTCCACGCAAGCTTTCGCACAGCGTTCACCAATATAACGGCGCATTTCGCCAGTGATACCTGGTGCTGGTGCCTCTTCAACCACTTTCTGGTGGCGGCGCTGCATAGAGCAGTCGCGCTCAGCCAGATAGATGGCGCTACCCTGACCGTCAGCCAAAATCTGAATTTCGATATGGCGTGGGTTTTCAAGGTATTTTTCCATATAAACCATGTCGTTATTGAAAGCCGCTTTGGCTTCCGCACGGGTCATGTTAATGGATTGCTCAAGATCTTTATCGTGGCGAACCACACGCATACCACGACCACCGCCGCCGCCAGATGCCTTGATGATGACCGGATAACCGATACGTTTGGCAAAGGCTTTGTTTTTGGTTGTGTCGTCGGTCAGTGGGCCGTCAGAGCCGGGTACGCAAGGTACACCTGCTTTCTTCATCGCGCTGATAGCGGAAACTTTATCGCCCATCAGGCGAATGGTTTCGGCACGTGGCCCGATAAAGATGAAACCTGAACGTTCTACCTGTTCGGCAAAATCAGCATTTTCAGACAGGAAACCATAGCCGGGGTGAATAGCCACCGCGCCGGTGATCTCAGCAGCAGAGATGATTGCCGGGATGTTCAGATAGCTTTTAACAGAAGGCGCGGGACCGATACAGACAGTCTCGTCAGCCAATAACACATGTTTAAGATCACGATCTGCCGTGGAGTGAACTGCGACAGTTTTGATCCCCAGCTCTTTACAAGCTCGCAGGATACGCAGCGCAATCTCACCACGGTTAGCGATTACGATTTTATCAAGCATGGAACGCCTCGTTACTCGATGACGACAAGAGGCTCGTCGAATTCAACCGGTTGACCGTTTTCAACCAGAATGGCTTTTACAGTACCGGATTTATCTGCTTCGATTTGGTTCATCATTTTCATCGCTTCAACGATGCAAAGAGTGTCACCAGCAGAAACTTTCTGACCTACTTCAATGAAGGCTTTAGCATCCGGGCTCGGGGTGCGGTAGAAGGTTCCGACCATTGGGGAGCGCACGATATGGCCGCTGATAGCTGCCGGTGCTGCGGCTTCAGCAGCAGGTGCTGGCGCGACAGCGGCGGCCAGAGCTGGCTGCTGTGGTGCTGCAAACGCATACGGCTGTTGCATCATTGGGTAGTTTGGCGCGGCGGGAGCACGACTGATACGTACTGACTCTTCGCCTTCTGAGATTTCCAGCTCTGAAATGCCGGACTCTTCAACCAGTTCGATCAGTTTCTTAATCTTACGAATATCCATGAGTGTGATTCCGTACTCTTTTTGTGTGGCAATTAGTTGGATTTTGACAAGCGATTTACCGCTGCCTGTAAAGCAAAGTTGTAGCCATCTGCGCCAAGTCCGCAGATGACGCCAACCGCGATATCAGAGAGATATGAGTGATGACGGAAAGGCTCCCTGGCGTGCACGTTAGACAGGTGGATCTCAATAAACGGGATCTCCACGCCTAGCAATGCATCGCGCAGAGCTACGCTGGTATGCGTAAACGCTGCCGGGTTGATCAGGATAAAATCGGTATTACCCCGCGCCTGGTGGATTCTCTCGATCAGCACATGTTCTGCATTTGACTGCAAATGGGAAAGCGCGACATCCACTTCCTGAGCTTGCGTCTCTAACTGGCTGACAATCTCAGCCAACGTGGTCGAACCGTACTTTTCCGGTTCACGGGTTCCAAGCAGATTCAAGTTAGGGCCATTCAGAAGCAAAATGTGAAACTTATCCGACATTGTGCTGGTATCTCCGGCAATAAGTACATCATCGTAAAAAATAACCTGATGTTACCGATTTGTCACCTTTTTACGATGAATTTGACACTGCGATCGGTACTAAGGTCGGGCATTATAATGATATCGTAGCAATTAGCAGCTAAATACTGGTCTTATCAGCGAAGATATTCAATAGAAAAGAGTCTGAACTGTGCATTCGCCACCAATAAGCACCCGTTTTTAGCGCAACCATTGGCGAAATTTTTTGTAGCGCAGCACGAGTAATATTACGGCCGTCACTGCGTAAATAATGGGGAGTGGCGACAGGGTTTTAACCGACCAAAGATAATGAATCGGCGCAAGAATGGCGACAACATACACCAAATTATGCAGCTTTTGCCAGTTGGGTCCCATTTTTCGTTGCGCCCATAGGGTGGAGGTGACTGCCAGTGACAGCAACACTAACCAACTAATGATGCCCAAGGTCAGGTAGGGGCGGGTGACCAGTTCACGACCGAGCAGGCTAATGTTGCTTAGCCCCAACTCCAACACTGAATAGCTGACTAAATGCAGTGTGCCCCAGGCAAAGCACCATAAGCCCAATAGGCGACGGCAACGGATCAGCAGCGGCTGTTTGCCATAGCGGGCCAGTGGCGTGACCAGCAGTGTCGCCAGTAGCAGTTTAAGCGTCATGCGCCCGGTAAAATGCTGAATATCCTTGGCGGGATCAGCACTGAACCAGCCTTGGTCGACCGATAGAACCAGCCACAGGAAAGGTAGCGCTGCTGCCAGCCAGATAGCCACCTTGAGCCACTTAATGTGTTGTAGGCTGAGGCGCATCAGAAGTTTTTCCTCAGATCCAATCCACGATAGAGTGATGCAACTTGATCGGCATAACCATTAAACAGCAGTGTCGGCTGGCGCTGTACATCAAGGATGCCGCCAGAACCAATAAAGCGCTCAGTGGCCTGTGACCAGCGCGGATGATCCACATGTGGGTTCACATTGGCATAAAAACCATATTCGTCTGGGGCGCTCAGATTCCAGGTTGTGGGGGGCTGATCATTGGTCAGGCGAATATGAACAATGGATTTTATCCCTTTAAAACCATATTTCCACGGCGTAATCAGCCGCAGCGGTGCGCCATTTTGCGGTGGTAGTGCTTTGCCATAAACACCCAGTGTCATGAAGGCTAGCGGGTGCATCGCCTCATCCAGTCGTAGCCCTTCGACATAGGGATATTTTAGGCCGCCGCCAATAAAGCGGTCTTCCTGCCCTGGCATCTGGTCTGGGGCATAGAGAGTCTGGAATGCGACGTAGCGCGCATTACTGGTCGGCTCAACCAGCTTTAGCAGTTTCCCCAGTTCAAAACCAATCCACGGCACTACCATTGACCAGGCTTCAACGCAGCGCATACGATAAATGCGCTCCTCCAGTGGGAAGCGCTTCATCAGGTCATCCATATCTAGCGTCATGGGCTTAGCCACTTCACCGTCGATTTTGATTTTCCAGCCTTCCGTTTTCAGGGTGCCGGCATTGGCGGCGGGATCGGCTTTATCAAGGCCAAATTCATAGAAATTATTGTAGCCAGTCACTTTATCTTCCGGCGTTAGCGCCAGATTGGGGTGATAGGCGGCGGATTGGGTAAACTCCAACGGCTTGCCCGAAGGGGCTTTGGGGCGATTATTGCCTTTAAACCATGCCAGCAAATCGGCCTGTGCTGAGGTGGGTAGCGCCAGCGTGGCGGCAGTAATTCCCAATGCCTGCAATACCTTGCGGCGCTGGTAAAAGATGTTCTCAGGGGTGACATCTGCTTCCGTCAGTTTGCGCGGCGAACTATGGGGACGAGAAGTGTGATTTTTGGCGAAAATGTTGCGCATAGAGTTACTCCATCGAACAGAGCGTCATATTGACTGTGGTGATATTAATCATGGAGGCTTATGGCGATAAGTGCGAGAGAGCAAAGAAAAATTTAAAAATAATTACAATGGGGAGGAGATAAACCGGGAGAGTCATCCCCCCGGCGTTATTGATAGAAAAACGGTGTTACAGTGCTGATTATTATGAGAAAACGAGTTAATCAGCGCACTTTAACCAAGGTTCGGCCCGTGACTTCATTCGCTAGCAAGCGAGCGGCGATGGTCGGCGCATCGGCTAACGTGATGGATTGTGATGCTTGTTGGTAGAAGCTTTCAGGTAAGATCTTCAGCAGCCGCTGCCAGGCCTGCTGGCGGCGCGGTTGTGGGGTCATCACTGAATCTACCCCTTGCAAGCGCACATTACGCAGAATAAATGGCATCACGGTGGTTGGCAGGGTATAACCGCCCGCTAGCCCACATGCCGCAACAGTGCCGTTGTAGTTCATCTGCGCCAGCACTTTAGCCAGCAATTTGTCACCAACGGTGTCAATAGCACCTGCCCATAGCTGTTTTTCCAGCGGGCGCGAAGCATCAAGATACTCACTGCGGGATAATACCCGACGCGCACCCAGACTTTTCAGGTATTCGCTGTTGCTGTCACGACCCGAAATCGCGGCAATTTGGTAGCCTAGCGCAGAGAGCAAGGCGATCGCGGTGCTCCCCACGCCGCCACTGGCACCAGTGACGACCACTTCACCGCTTTCAGGTGTGACGCCACCCTCTTCCAGCGCCATGACGCACAACATGGCAGTAAAACCGGCAGTGCCGATAATCATCGCCTTACGGGGTTCCAGCCCTTCAGGCATCGGCACTAGCCAGTCACCATTCACCCGCGCTTGCTCCGCCAAACCACCCCAATGGTTTTCGCCGACCCCCCAGCCCGTCAGCAACACGGATTGACCCACGTGAAAACGCGGATCTTCGCTACTGTGCACAGTACCGGCGAAATCGATACCGGGAACCATTGGGAATTCACGAATGATCTTCCCTTGGCCCGTGATGGCTAGTGCATCTTTATAATTCAGGCTAGACCAATTGACATCAACCGTGACATTACCGGCAGGCAATTGTGAGGGGGATATTTCACGCACTTCTGCGGTGGTACGGCCGTCAGTTTGCTCAAGAACAAGCGCTCGCATATCGCACTCCAAAAAAACAGAAAAATGATAAGTTAAGAGTGAGCCAATATAGCGGCAACATCAACCTTCAAGCCTGATCAAGGACAAAAATCAGGCCGTTGATTTTGACTATGACTATCCTTGAAAGAGGAACCGCCGAATTTCAGGGAAAAGGGCGGAGTTATTGGGCTATTGTCGCATTATGAAGTAAAAAATCAGTGTTATGAGCTGTTTTTGTCATATAGTATTTTCCTCAAGGGAATTGAGTTTTCTACTTCATAATGCGCTTCGCAAGGCTAAGGGATGCGATTTACAACCAAACTTTCTGCGTTTGTGACACTGCTGGTCGTATTGGGCATGTGTTTGGTGCTACTGGGTAGCACGGCAAGTTTCTTCTATCTGTGTCAGAAAAAAATGGAGCAGCGACTCCAGAGTATTGTGACGACTTATGATCAGTCGCTGCTGCTGCAATCGGTTGAGCAAGAACGTGAATGGCTGCCTATTATGATGCGAACGATTGGCGTCGTGGATGTCACTATTCAGAACGAAATCAGTACGTTGTACCATCTCAAACTCCCCGCCACCTACACACCTTGGAATAGCAATAGTCAACATCGCACGCTGGTTGTATCTATGTTGCATCAACCGGGTGCATCGATGCACCTTACTTATATTGACCCGCTAAATAGCTATGCCCGCTCTTTTTACGCGATGGCAGTTTTATCGCTGGTCGCGCTAGTGATCGCGCTGACACTTTGGCTGAGTTTTCGTTGGCTACGTGAACAGACCGATGGTCAGGAGAAACTAGAGTGGCGGGCAAAACGCATTCTGAATGGCGAACGTGAACACGCCATTCGCAGCGAAGGTCGCGAATGGCCCCCCTGCGCCAGCCGCGCCATTGACCATCTATTAGCTGAGCTGACAGAGGTGAGGGCGGAGCGTAACCGTGTTGATACCTTGATTCGCACTTTTGCGGCGCAGGATGCCAAGACCGGTTTCAGCAATCGCCAGTTTTTTGATAATCAGTTGACCACGCAATTGGAAGAGTCAGGTGCTCACGGCGTGGTGATGATGGTACAACTGCCGGATTTTGACCGCTTAAATGAAACTAATGATCATCAGCGGGTACAAGAGTTGATGCATTCGCTGATTAATATGCTTTCTACCTTTGTGGCCCGTCACCCCTCGGCGTTACTGGCGCGTTACCATCAAAGTGAGGTCGCCATATTACTGCCACATAAAACCTTAAAATATGCCGATGTTATGGCCGCGCAACTGGTCCATGCGGTCGGGACTCTACCCGACCTCCATATTATTGACCGTGAATCACTGCTGCATATTGGAATTGTGGCGTACCGCGGTGGCGAGTCTACCGAACAGATTATGGATAATGCCAGGCAAGCGACCAGAAATGCGGCGATGTATGGCGGGAATGGTTGGTATGTATTCGATACTCAAGTAGCGGAAAGAGGGCGTGGCAGTGTTAAATGGCGCACTTTATTAGAACAAACATTGGTGAGCGGTGGCCCAAGACTCTATCAACGCCCGGTCATTACCGTTGACGGCAAGATTCATCATCGTGAAGTCATCAGTCGTATATTTGATGGTAAGCAGGAGCTGCTGGCGGCTGAATTTACCCCCTTGGTGCAACTGTTTGGTTTAGCTGAGCGTTATGACCGCCAAAAAATTGATCGGATAATTCCTTTATTATCTTTATGGCCGGACGAAACTCTGGCATTTTCTATCTGCGTTGATTCATTATTGCAGCGTCCTTTCCAGCGTTGGCTGCGGGATACGCTATTACAATGCAAAAAATCGGATAGAACGCGGATTATCTTTGAACTTGCAGAGGCTGATGTGTGTCAACATATCGACCGCATCCGCCCGATGATACGTTTATTGCTTGGTGTGGGCTGCAAAGTGATGGTGTCGCAGGCCGGATTGACGGTTGTCAGCACCTCTTATATTAAGTCTCTACGGATTGAGATGATTAAGCTTCATCCGGGGTTAGTCAGAAATATTAATTTACGTTATGAAAATCAGTTGTTTGTAGAAAGTCTTACCGGTGCTTGTGCAGGCGCACATGCAAAAGTTTTTGCCGCGGAAGTGCTTACCCGTGAAGAGTGGCAAACTCTGAAAGAGAAAGGTATTTATGGTGGACAGGGCAATTTTTTTGCTCCACCGACGCCTTTGATTCCCGGAAAGAAAAAATATTCGTATTAGGCTATGTTTAGCCTGATCGTTGAGCAAAAATTAACGTAGAATGTGTTGGTCATTTCCGTAAATCGTTGGTGGGCGCTTACTTCCAGCGAGAATCAGGTTAAATGTTAGATTTTATGTGCTGTGTTACGTCGGTCGTTGCGCAGAATCTGTGTTGTGCCAAGGTTTTATTCAGCCTTTTCAAACGATATGGACTCTGAATGGAACGACATGTTAATAACGCAGCTACTTTTTCACCGAATCAGGACGTTTTTGCGCCTTGTCGCTGGTTCGTGTGGTTGGTAAAGTAGGCGGATTTTATTTTCCGCCCCCAGCTTGCAGGATTATCCTTTCGTTATGTTTAAGAAATTTCGTGGCATGTTTTCCAACGACTTGTCCATCGACTTGGGTACCGCCAATACCCTTATTTATGTTAAAGGACAAGGCATTGTACTGAATGAACCTTCAGTGGTTGCTATTCGCCAGGATCGTGCCGGCTCACCAAAGAGCGTTGCAGCTGTGGGCCATGAAGCCAAACAGATGCTAGGGCGCACTCCCGGTAATATCGCAGCTATTCGCCCAATGAAAGATGGCGTTATCGCCGATTTCTTTGTTACCGAAAAGATGCTGCAACACTTTATCAAGCAAGTTCATAGCAACAGCTTTATGCGCCCAAGTCCGCGCGTACTGGTGTGCGTACCGGTCGGGGCCACTCAGGTTGAGCGCCGTGCGATCCGTGAATCTGCTCAGGGCGCTGGCGCTCGTGAAGTGTTCCTGATTGAAGAACCCATGGCTGCGGCCATTGGTGCAGGCCTGCCGGTTTCTGAAGCAACAGGCTCGATGGTTGTGGATATTGGTGGCGGGACCACAGAAGTGGCCGTTATCTCTCTGAACGGTGTGGTTTACTCCTCATCGGTTCGTATCGGTGGTGACCGTTTTGATGAAGCCATCATTAATTATGTGCGCCGTAACTATGGTTCACTGATTGGTGAAGCGACTGCCGAACGTATCAAACACAGCATCGGTTCTGCTTATCCAGGTGATGAAGTTCTGGAAATTGAAGTTCGTGGCCGTAACCTTGCTGAAGGTGTACCTCGGGGCTTTACCCTGAACTCCAATGAGATCCTGGAGGCACTGCAAGAGCCGCTAACCGGTATTGTTAGCGCGGTAATGGTTGCTCTGGAACAGTGTCCGCCAGAACTGGCATCTGACATCTCTGAGCGCGGTATGGTGTTGACCGGTGGTGGCGCATTGCTGCGTAACCTGGATCGCCTGCTGATGGAAGAGACCGGTATCCCAGTGGTGGTTGCCGAAGATCCATTGACCTGCGTCGCCCGCGGCGGTGGTAAAGCGTTGGAAATGATCGACATGCATGGCGGCGATTTGTTCAGCGAAGAATAGTCAGCCAAAAGGAGAGACGCCAGATCGAGTGAACTCATACCCACGTTAAGTTTGGGATAGGTTTAGATTTGGCGCTTCTTCCTCATGTCGTCGAGGAATACGCATAATTTATGAAGCCGATTTTTAGTCGGGGTCCATCCCTGCAACTGCGGTTGTTCTTTGCCGTACTTGCCGCCATTATTTTGGTTATCGCTGATAGCCGATTGGGTACGTTTGTTAAAGTGCGCACCTACATGGACACCGCAGTAAGCCCTTTCTATTTTCTGGCCAATGGGCCACGCAAAGTTCTCGACAACGTTTCTGAAACTCTGGCGACTCGCGAGCAGCTTGAGCTGGAAAATCGTGTATTGCGCCAAGAGTTATTACTGAAAAACACTGACCTACAGCTACTCGGGCAATTTAAGCAGGAAAATAACCGCTTACGTGAATTGCTAGGTTCTCCGCTGCGTCAGGACGAACAAAAAATGGTCACTCAGGTGATGTCCAGCGGGACCGATCCCTATAGTGACCAAGTGGTTATCGATAAAGGTTCTAACAATGGGGTGTACGAAGGCCAGCCGGTTATCAGTGACCGGGGTGTCGTCGGCCAGGTTGTTGCGGTGAGTAAATTAACCAGCCGCGTATTATTGATTTGCGATGCCTCCCACGCGTTACCTATTCAGGTATTACGAAATGATATTCGGGTTATTGCCGCAGGGAGTGGTTGTACCGATGACTTATTACTGGAACACCTCCCCAGCAATACAGATATTCGCGTTGGTGATGTGTTAGTGACGTCCGGTTTAGGCGGTCGCTTCCCTGAAGGCTACCCAGTGGCGGTGGTCTCTTCGGTGAAAGTTGACAATCAGCGCGCCTATACTGTTATTCAGGCACGTCCGACGGCGGATCTACAGCGCTTACGTTACCTGTTGCTGTTGTGGGGCGCTGACCGTAATGGCGATCTGCCATTGCCGCCAGATGAAGTCCGCCGTGTGGCAAACGAACGCCTCGCGCCCATGATGTCGCAAGTGCTACCCGCCGCTGATGCGATGGGGCCACCGGCACCTTCTACGGTGGCACCCACTGCAATCACTGCGCCGGGAGTCTCGCCATGAATCGTTACAGCAGCAATGGTCGTTGGGTTATCTGGTTATCTTTCCTGATTGCCATGGTGCTGCAAATTATGCCGTGGCCTGAACAAATTTATATGTTCCGCCCTTCATGGCTGGCGTTGGTTTTAATTTATTGGGTGATGGCACTACCGCACCGTGTGAATGTCGGCACCGGCTTTGTCCTCGGGCTGATTATGGATCTTATTTTAGGTTCAACACTTGGGGTGCGGGCGCTGGCACTGAGTATCATCGCTTATCTGGTGGCGTTTAAGTTTCAGTTATTTCGCAATATGGCGCTGTGGCAACAAGCACTTATCGTGATGCTGCTTTCGCTCACCATGGATGTGGTGGTGTTTTGGTCTGAGTTTTTAGTCATTAATGTCTCATTCCGGCCAGAAGTATTCTGGAGTAGTGTTGTTAATGGCATTCTTTGGCCTTGGCTATTTTTGTTAATGCGTAAAATTCGCCGCCAATTTGCGGTGCAATAAGGACTTAAGACTCATGACCGCCCTGTATTTAGCTTCTGGTTCCCCGCGTCGCCGTGAATTATTGGCCCTGCTTGATGTCCCGTTTGAGGTGCTGAAAACAGAGGTTGAAGAGCAACGCCAGCCAGAAGAGAGTGCGCAAAGGTATGTTCAGCGCCTCGCGCAGGATAAAGCTCGTGCAGGGGTGGAGGTCGCACCACAGGATCTGCCGGTATTAGGGGCCGATACCATCGTGGTGCTCAATGGGCAAGTTTTAGAAAAACCACGGGATACCGCACATGCCCAGCAAATACTGAGTGCATTGTCTGGGCAGCAACATCAGGTAATCACGGCAGTATCGCTGGCTGATCAGCAAGATATGTTATCTGCCATGGTTGTGACAGATGTGACATTTCGTGTGTTATCCCAATTGGAAATCAGTAATTATATTGCTACCGGTGAACCCATGGACAAAGCGGGCGCTTACGGTATTCAGGGGAAAGGTGGTTGTTTCGTCAGATCCATCAACGGCAGTTATCATGCCGTGGTGGGTCTGCCGTTGGTAGAAACCCATGAATTACTAAGTAATTTCATTGCGCTACGTAATGTGAGAGGAATACATGACAGCTGAATTACTGGTCAATATTACACCGTCTGAAACGCGGGTTGCCTACATTGATGGTGGCATCCTGCAAGAGATACATATCGAGCGTGA